>NZ_BAAGZD010000048.1:0-539 GCF_054778895.1 Spirosoma fluminis | reverse complement strand
CCTGTTTCCAGCCCTGTTGATGGAGGGCAGCACATCGTCGGCGCAGGACTTCATATTCAGTCTGTTTGTAGTTTGTCATCGTGACCACAAGATACAGGTATTACGTACCTATTCACGTATCAATAACTATCAGCCCTACAATGAAAATAGCTTCCAGTGACAGAACGCTACTAATTGTGCGTCTGATAATTGTCTTTCCCCATAAAAGTCCCCTAATGCCAATTATCAGACAAGGTAGAATGCTTAAGACTTGAATTCTATCCAGAATCATTACGAAGTTAAAACCAAGGCCTAAATCAGATCTTAAGTCGTATAGTAAGATGGACAAACCTACTACTACAGCGAAAATAACTGTAAGGCTGTACTCTTTTATAAGAGGTAAATTTGCCTTCATTTCTGTTGTATAATCTAATGTTATAGTACGTTTGAGCTGGTTTGAAAAATACTCTAAAAACAGTTATTCTACTGTGATTTGAGCCACCAGCGCGGGAAAGTCCGTAGTGTTATTAGCCAAACCTGTTTAACATGTTTTTGACTCC
>NZ_BAAGZD010000047.1:0-1151 GCF_054778895.1 Spirosoma fluminis | reverse complement strand
CCAACGGCTGTACGGCAGCGACCACCACCACGGTGGTCAGTGACACGGCGCTGCCCACCGTCACGGCCAGTGTGAGCAATGACCTAAGCTGCACAGCCCTGACGGCCACCCTCAGTACGACGGCTAGTCCAGGGGTGACCTACCAGTGGAGCAACGGAGCGACCACGCCAAGCATCTCGGTGAGCGTGGCGGGTACCTACTCGGTGACGGTGACAGCTCAGAACGGGGCTACGGCTTCAGTGATCTCGGTAGTGGCTAGTGATACAGCAGTACCGGTGGTGACCGCCAGCGTGAGCAACACCTTAACTTGTGGGCAGCCAACCGCTACCATCAGCACCACGGCTGGTCCAGGGGTGACTTACCAGTGGAGCACGGGTGAGACCACGGCCAGCATCTCGGTGAGTGCGGCCGGTCCGTACTCGGTAACGGTGACCAACGCTAACGGCTGTACAGTTGCCACTACCAGCACGGTGGTGAGCGATACGGTCGTGCCGCAAGTAACGGCTTCGGTGAGCAACACCCTGACAGTGGTTCAGCCCACGGCGACCATCAGCACCACGGCTAGCCCAGGCGCTACCTACCTGTGGAGCACGGGTCAGACCACCCCAACCATCTCGGTAAGTGTAGCTGGTACCTACTCGGTAACGGTCACTTCAGCCAATGGCTGTACGGCTACAACCACGACGGAGGTCGTCAGTGACACGGCTCCACCAATGGTCACGGCCAGTGTGAGCAACACCCTGACCTGTACCCAACTGACGGCTACGATTAATACTAACACCACACCGGGTGTTACGTACTTGTGGAGCACGGGTGAGACGACCGCTTCGATTTCGGTGAGTGTAGCCGGCCCCTACTCGGTGACTGTGACGAGTGCTAATGGAGCTACGGCTACGACCACCACCACGGTGGTCAGTGACACGGTTGCCCCTGTCCTGACGGCCAGTGTGAGCAACACCCTGACCTGCGCCCAGCCCACGGCTACCATCACGGCAACTGTTGATCAGGACAACGTTACGTACCTGTGGAGCACGGGCGAAACCACTTCAAGCATTGTGGTCAACACGGCCGGTGCCTACTCGGTGACGGTGACGGGAGCCAACGGCTGCACGGCGGCTACGACCAGCACGGTGGTGAGCGATACCGTGGTG
>NZ_BAAGZD010000046.1:0-1229 GCF_054778895.1 Spirosoma fluminis | reverse complement strand
TGACCTACCCCCAAATACTGGACCGCTCAAAGATTGAGGATCGGACGGTCATTTATTCTCTTTTCACTGCCCTTTCCAACCTCATCGGGTGTCAGCCCGCCGAGCGAACTGTGAGGGCGAAACATGTTATATTCCTGTCGCCAATGCTCAATTTTTTCGCGAGCATCTTCTAATGATAGAAACCAGTGAGTGTTCAGACATTCATCGCGAAAACTCCCGTTGAATGATTCAATAAACGGATTGTCAGTTGGTTTACCCGGTCGTGAAAAGTCTAACGTTACCCCGTTATCATACGCCCACAAGTCGAGTGCTTTCGAGATAAACTCACTGCCATTGTCAACTTGGATTCGCTCAGGTACAGCCAAATGTATCACTTTTAGCTGATTCATCACCGCTACCACATCATCTCCTTTCAACGACTGACCAACATGAATGGTCATGCACTGACGACTATAATTATCCACTATAGTTAAGGCCCGTATTTTCCGGCCGTCAAACAACTGATCCGCCACAAAATCCATACTCCAGCACTGATGAGTAGTAGAGAGCTCAGGTCGATTCAGTCGATGAGCCGCTGTTCTGTTCCGTCGTGGACGCTTACTACGCAGATTGAGCCCCTCCAGGCGATATAGGCGGTGTACACGCTTATGATTGTCGCGCCACCCCTCCCGCCGAAGCAACGTAAAAATACGCTGGCAGCCATATCGAACTCGGGTTTGGGCGATCTCCCTAATCTGCTTCCGGAGTACCGAATCATCCCGGCGTCGGGCCTTATAATGCCAGGTGGAACGGCCTAGCAGCACCACTGCACAAGCCCTGCGATTCGAGATTTGATAGTCCGTCATCAGGCTTTGGGCCAGCCTCCGCTTCTGAGCTGGCCTTAAAGCTTTTTTTTGATTACATCTTGGAGCATCTGTTTATCTAGGCTTAGATCGGCGACTAACTGCTTTAGTTGCTGGTTTTCTTCCTCTAACTGGCGCAGTCGCCGAAGTTCGGGTACGCCTAAGCCACCATACTTTTTCTTCCAGTTGTAGAAGGTAGCCTCACTAATACCCATCTTGCGGCAAACCTCGGCAACGACTGTGCCTGTGTCGGCTTGTCGAAGCGCGAAAACAATCTGCGCTTCGGTGAATTTGGTCTTCTTCATAAGCGATTATTGGTTGTTAAAGTACCGAAAAATCGCCCGATCTCTCTACTTTAGGTTGGTCCAGTTTACTGGGAGGAGGTCA
>NZ_BAAGZD010000045.1:0-263214 GCF_054778895.1 Spirosoma fluminis | reverse complement strand
TTGGAAGCCCTGACAGAAGCTGTTTTAGAGCAAATCGACACTTTGGGAAAAGATCGGAGATTAGTACAAGCCTTCTTCTACAAAAAGGAGATTGGCTTCTTTACAGGTTAATTCACGCATCAATAATGAGGTGATGCAGCAAAGAAGCCCATAGGTGCGATTAGGAAAGTGTCCAGAGGCAGCGGAAACTTTAACAAATAATAATAGAAAATTTTGTGCGCAAAGGCGGCTATAAGCGGTTGTATTCATCCAGTTGACCAGGTCTATAGCAGTGTAAATTGCTTATACATTGGGGTACTTATTGGTGCCTTGTAGATTGGCAAATACCACTATGCATCTGTTATACACGCTGGTTAACTTATTTTATTACTTCCTTAATATCAATATATATAGCTTACTGATATACCGGTTAATCAGTCGTCAAAACTTACTTAAACGGTCTTATTATGCCTAATGTAAACCGCTTTACTAATTGACATGAGTGTACAGAAGAGTTTTGGCTGATCTCTATTTAGACAGCATTAACATTTTTTCGAATTATTAGTCTGATTGAGGTTTCCTTGAAAGAGTTTTTATATCGTTTAGAACAATCTGTATGTCGTCTATATTAAATGTAATACCATATTCCAATGGTGAAAAATACGAAAAGCAAGATGGCCAACGTAAACAGGATTTGCGCTCGACGGCTATAGTAGATGTATCGACTATTACCCGCAAATAAATTCATAAGCTCATTAATTATATGATGTAGCATACATTCATTTAAACTGGTTTTTTCTGCTGAACAATTAAGACGGGCTAAATGCACTCTAGTCAGATTATCAAAATGTTAAATACAACTATTCGATACTAATCGTAGAAATCTATTGGCAATGAGTGTCTTCCTAGATACAATCAGAAATAGCCAAGTATGAACGGCTTAATTAAACTACTACCTGCCACATGTATAGTGAAGGTTTAATAATTAACTTAAGTTGTGTGGTTACAAATAGAACAAGATGTTGTGAGCCAGGATGAAGCCTACCACTTTCAACAAATAGCCTTTCGCCGTTACCGCATGGATGCGCCGGGGCCATCGGCTGACCAACTGGCTAATGTCAGTCTCTACATGACGTCGGGCTTGCTGGCGCAGCCAGTTGGTGCAGTAGTCGTTGTCGACCCGCCGACAATTGCTGCGCCGAATTGGTTGAAAGGCGATGGCACCGGCTTGCGCCAATAAAACCTCCTGAGCGTAGTGATTATAGGCTTTGTCAGCATAAACCTCACTGCCAGCCGGTAAATCGAAGCCCAGCAACTCAAAGCCAATCTGGTCATGAGCGCTGCCAGGTGTGAAGTCGAACTCGATGATCCGACCATCAGCCGCCGTCCTCAGATGCACTTTGTAGCCGTAAAAGTACTCGCGCTTGCTGGCGTTGTAGCCCCGGAAGGCTTTGCCTTTAACCAATCGGCAGCGGCTGATGCGGATGTTTTTGCAAACTGGCAAGGGACACGAGTCCACTGAAAAGCGCGTATTTTCAGCCTTAGCCCATTGACTCAGCAATCCCAGCAGTTCATATAGACGATCCTGTAGGCCGTACAACCGGCGGTTGAACTGAGAACGACCGCTTCGGCCTTTAGATTTAGGCCGTTGTACGATTCTAAGATGCGTCGTGTAACTTAGAGATACTCACAGAATGTGAGCGACCAACCCCGGCAGGACTACCTTAACGCTTCGGCAAGGCAAAACCTATGGATCGATTCAAGATCCTGCCGGGACTTTTAGACAGTGACTTCAGATAGAAATGCGGGTTCGCGGCCCATGAGCAAGCGGGGCGCCCCGTGGCGTATGAAGGTGTCTAATGTTGGCCAACTCGTTTAATCTTACTCTGTAAAGTTATGCAATTCGATTATTTCATTGGCGTTGATGTGTCCAAAGCAACCTTGGATTTCGCCGTGGCTAAGACCAATCAGATCTTATTTCATCAGCAGGTCAGCAATGATCAGAAAGGTATTACTGCTTTCCTTAAACTCTTGCGCCAGCAAACCAAAGCAACTCTTGGGCAGTGTCTGTTTTGTCTGGAATTTACGGGCATCTATAACAACCCATTGCTAAAAACTCTCCACCAGCACTCAGCCTCCATCTGGATTGAGCGGGCAGTCCATATCCAGGAAAGTGTAGGACTCACTCGGGGAAAAACCGATCAGATCGATGCTAAACGAATTGCTTTGTTTGCCTACAAAAACCGCGATGAAGTTCGTTTATGGACGCCACTGCGCCCTGTCATTGCCCAACTAGATCGGTTAACAGCCCAACGAGCTCGCCTAGTAAAAGTGATTAAAATATTGCAGACCCCCTTAACCGATTCGGAGGGCTTTATTGACAAGGCTGATCGAAAAGCTAATCAGCAAGCCTGTGCAGCCTCTTTAAAATCGCTCAAAGTTGATCTTAAATCAGTCGACAAATCAATTGCAGAATTGGCCAAGCAAGACCCTGAACTAAGCCGACTTTTCGAGCGAGTCACCTCCGTGGTCGGTATTAGCCAGACTACAGCCGCTGAGATCATCGTCACCACTAATGAGTTCAAAGCGATTAGTGATCCTAAAAAGTTTGCCTGCTACGCTGGCGTTGTTCCCTTTGAGCGCAGTTCTGGTCAACGTAAAGGTCGTTCTCAGTTAAGTCACCGAGCCAACAAGAAAGTGAAATCGTTGCTTCATATGGGCGCCATGTCAGCGGTACAACATTGTGCGCAACTGAAAGCCTATTACGAACGAAAAGTGACTGAAGGCAAGAATAAAATGTTGGTTCTTAATAATGTCCGCAACAAGATTGTCTTGCGCATTTTCGCCTGTGTTCGGGAAGACCGCAATTATGACGAAAACTTTTCTTTCCCCTTTGTTTAAATCATAGAAATCGGTCCGATAAGCTTGTGAGTGATGTTGCGGGCTCGTTTCATGGAGCGCATAGCTTGTTGACAGTTGGCTCCAAAGTCCATGCAGGCCACCACAAAGACAAACAAAACCTCAGCATCGGTCAGTTTGGGCGGTTCTCCGCTGGCTGAAGGGCCGGTGGAGCTGGAGTGGTTGCAAGTTTTGAGATAGTCCTCTATCATTGCATACACGAACACATCGCGTAAGTCATCGGTGTCGAAGTGGAGCATGGTTAGTAGTGGAAGTTTGGCGACTTAAAACTACACAGACCATGCTTTTTTGTACAACTACCTACTACCACACAACTTGGGTTAATTAACTAATAAATCAGCGGTTTATAAGCACTAATTTTGAGTGTCCTGAAAGATTGATCGATTCGTTTTACTGCTGTCTATAAGCAGTTGCAGACGCTAAATGATACTGGCTTCGAAACGCCTGTTGACGCCAGAAATTTTTGTATTGGGGAATCAAAGTCAATGGGGTAGCACCTTGTAACGAGTATAATGAATTGACTGATCAAGTAAGTCTTCATGACTGCCATAGGCAGTCTAGGAGCTATGCGGAGGAGGAAACCATCTATACGTTCGCCCTTTCCTACATTAGCTATATTGGTCATTATGAATGGATGCGTATGGATTTCAGGTAAACTGGTCTATAATATTTACTCAACTAATTTTCGATCCGCACAATGGGACTTGTCATGAAGGTGACACCGGCAAATATCCACCGGCTTTGGTTTAGTACCGATACGCCACTTCGGCAGTTTCGTATTAAGATGAATCCGCGTTTATGGGATGCCTGCACGCGAGTAGAAAAGGGTTTTGCACCGCCTTCCGGAGCACAACGACTGATGGATTATACCAGACGGGATAAAGTGGCCTTTGTTCGTCTGGTTCTAAAAGAAATAGACGCACGGCGAAAGACAGCGAATCCTGAGGTTGTTTTATGAGCCAAAGAGGTCCGTCTCGTGAGTCGATCAAGTGGCGGGATACAGCCGCAGACCAACGATACCTAGACCAATTAATGTCAGAAATAGCAGTTCTGTAAACGACCAGCTGGCTTTAAATACTAATACGTCTACTAGTTTAACAAATGCTAATACAAGCGCCGTCCAGACCGCAAAGGCTACCGCTGTTGGCATTTGCTTGAGCGCCAAAGAAAAAAAATACATGTTTCCCAGTCCGAAGACGATGTTTCCCAGTAGGGGCAACAGAACGGGAAGGCCAGTACTAAGCGAGTAAAGCATATTCCAACCCAGCGTTTTCAGGGCATCAAACGACAGGTATTTAAGGGTGTAGATCCAACCTGTCTGGAGGCAGGCGGCTATGAGGAGAAAAAACCAAGCATGCATTGACTTTAAGGAATTTTATGAACGTTTGGGTTGATCAATCGACGCAATATCGGCTAGCCTGATGACATCTAGTCTATTCCGTTCTTGAACAGAAAGTCGAAAGTATTATTTTCGCTCGGGTTACAATTCGCTGATTTTTAGCCAAATCCAAATGGAGTTCCTGCCGTCGCTTCGGATGACTCCTCTTCTTTATAATAGCTTAATATTGGCGGGTTATATTTCACAATCAGGCAACATGGGATACGATAGCTTTACCTTATCAAACAATTCTGATGTATGCCCTTACAACTACCTTCCTCGTCAATAGCCACTGGCTGTATACTAGCCGGGGGATTATTCGTTGCCTCCTGCATGGATCACCGCCCCCCCACGTTCCAGTATCCCGTGTATTCGGAAGCGGCCAATCCTGCGGTGCTGGCCGTATCTCCCAATGGAACTACGATCTACAATGGGGGCTTTGGATCGGCCGTTGCGGCCGATCCCACCGACCCAACCGTTTTTTACCTATTGACCGACCGGGGGCCTAATGCTGCCGGTTCAGCTGCCAATTCCATTATTTTCGGCAAAGCGGATTTTACGCCCCAAATTGGCCGGTTTCGCCTTGTTGGCAATCAATTGGTGTTAGAGCAAATGATTCTGCTTAAAAATGCGGCCGGGCAGTTGTTGACGGGCCTGCCTAATCCCGTAGGTCAGGGAAATACAGGCGAGCTAGCCCTTAATCTGAACGGCCAGTCCATCGCCCCAAACGCCGACGGTCTCGACTCAGAGGGCCTGGTGCTGGCATCAGATGGTACGTTTTGGATCAGTGATGAATACGGCCCTCACATCGTTCATGTTGATGCTACCGGCAAAACGATTGAGCGGATTAACCCCTTCGGAACCGGTACCGGCGGACGTACCCTACCCAAAGTGCTGGCCCGGCGTCGGCCCAACCGGGGTATGGAAGGGCTAACGATTACCCCCGATGGGAAAACGTTGGTGGGGCTGATGCAGTCGCCCCTGTATAATCCTTCCTCGGCAGCTGTATCGGGTTCCACTGTGCTGCGGATTGTTACCTTTGAGATGGCGACGGGTCTCACCCGGCAATACGTCTATCTGATGGAGAACGCGAGCCTGACGGGTTGCAGTGAAATTGCAGCCATCAGTAACACCACGTTTCTAGCCTTGGAGCGAGATGGCGACTACGGCGGGAATCCTGCCAAACCTGCCACGTTTAAACGGGTTTACAAATTTGATTTGGCGGGGGCAACCGACATTTCGGACCCCGCCAACGGGGAGGGCGGTAAACTCTACAATGGCCTGACTGTAGAACAATTGAAAGACAAGGCTGGCCTGCAGACCGCAGGTGTGAATCCCGTTACTAAATCATTGGTGTTAGACCTGCTTACGGGCATCTCGCCGGTCTATCCCCACGATAAAGCGGAAGGCATTGCGCTACTGGGCAGTCACACGTTGGTCATTTCGAATGACGATGATTTTGGGGTTGTTGACAATGGTCAGAATGGATTCACCCAGAAGATTCTACCAGCTACTGGTAAAGTAGATCTCAACCGACTCTATTTTGTAACCCTGCCGTCCCCATTGCGTTAATTCTGGTCGTTGATCCGTTGCGGAGTCAGCCACTAAGTCATACGAATTTACCAGGAAATAGAGTTCGTATCCCAGCCAAGCCATTTCTAGTAGAGATAGCTTTGCTGGGATACTGTTTCTAATGATGGCTGGTATACGCTTGCGACCGATACTCAGCCCGCCGAATATTCCCCGCTTAGTTCTTACCGATAAGGTCTTCCCAGCGGTACAATTGAAACGTTCGGTCGTCGCTCATGGCAACGAACAAGCCGTGCTTAAACTGCTTGTTGAGCGGTATCGAAATCGTTTCTGAGCCGTCGCTCTGGTTCGCGCTGACCGTAACGACCTTCACGAGTTTATGCTGATGAGGATTGCCAGGCTGGCCTTCTCGCCGAAAAATATGAAACTTATTTGCTCCCTGATCAGAAACTAAGATATACCCTGTACTATCCGTTTGTTCATAAATGGAAATACCTTCATGATCTTCGGTAAAACCAGTCGTGGCAAACAAGGCAAGCTCTTGATTGCCTTTTTCGGGATCAGCGTAGTATTGCCGAACGCCTTTTCCTTCGTCCGAACAATAGACGTAACCCAACTTGTCGTCCACAGCAATGGATTCAATTTCTTTTAAGCCGCTATACTGGCCAAATTTCCGAACGAGCGTAGCCCGCACCGAACCATGGCCCCCATCGTCCAGTCGATACTGCCACAGATACGAACCGTCCATTGGGCCATTCTTGCGACCTACAATCGCATAGATGACACCCTTAGGATTCTTATATAAGGAGATGCCCATTAAATCACGATAGAGTTCCCCTGTTTCACCCACGAACATATCTAACCCACCCCCGTCAATGGGCTTCATGTTAGGCAGCGAAAATACCCGGAGTTTGTGGGTATAACGCTCTGTGGCCACGGCGATATCGGTGAATTTACCGTTCAGCATCAGGCCGTATTCCACGTCTACGTTATCGGGGCGCTTTAATCCATGTACTACTTTGTCGCCCTGAAGTTTACCGTTCAGATCAAAGACATACAAGCCGCCATCCTGTTCTTTATCGGTACCAATAATGAGGCTTTGGGCCGGGTCGGTAGGGTTTATCCAGACCGCCGGATCATCGGAGTCATGGGCTACTGAATCGGTAACTACAGCGGGTTTAACGGCCTGGTTTTCGCCAAGCGTTTGCTGAGCTTCCGTGCGGCATCCTTGTAGGACTATGGTAAAGCCGAGAAGCGTGAAAACTAATGATTTCATCTAGTAAGCGTAGAAAAACCCCGGCCAATTGTTTTATTGACCGGGGGATGTGGGTGCAAGATTTACTTCGTTCCTTTCGCGCCGATATACGTAGCAGGTTCGGGTGATTTGTAAGTAGTACCATTAATGGTCAAGCCGTTGGCATAATTCCGGGTAAATGTGGTAGTGCCTTTGCCGATGGCAGGTGAACTAGCTTGTAGGCTAAAATCCCAGGCGGTATTCACCGTCGCATTTGTCATAGCCATGTTCAAAGGATAATTGACAAACTTAGGATCATTGTCGCCAGCGGTTTTACTAATGATGTCGGATGTACCGGCCAAAACTTCAGCAGAAGGTTGAAACTGATTGACTGCCTCAGCAGTAAAACCGTAATACAAGTTATTGCTTACCTTCGAACGGTTGTCTTCGGGTGCGCCTTTGTCGCGCTTAATGCCAAATCGATCATTTACCAGCAGATTATTGAAGAGGTCGGCGCGAACCGTTTTTTCAAGCCAAATAGAGCCTCCCTTGGTGGTCGGTCTGCGCCATCCAGCGTTTACAATCGTGTTGTTATAACCAATAACGTAAGCCTGTGGTGTACGGTCACCCGAGTTCGAGAGCTTCAGGCCGTTGGTGTTGGGGCTATAGATCACATTGAATGCCACATCAGCCACCACTCCGGATTTGATGTTAACAGCGTCGCCATTAGCAATTCCTGTCGTCTGGAACGTGTTATTCGAAACAATCACCTTGCCTCCTTCTAGATAGAAACCATCTTCGTAAAAATTCCGTACGGTGCTGTTCTGCACCACCAGCTGACCGTTCACGTTAGGGTAGTACAGCGCAGGAAGACGTTCACCGGCAGCGGCTTTGTAAAGACCCGCCTTTACGGAGGGGGACGTTTCAGTCGTTACGGCTCCTCCATATTCCAGAATGGTATTTTGCAGTACAATTTCAGCACTTGTAGGACCAGCCACTAAACCGCCCCACAAGCCACCAAATTCGTTCTTAGTAGTTTTCCAACCATCCGGTACGGTGAATTTTACTGGATTTTGGGCCGTACCGAGGCTGTACAAGTTTCCCCGCACTACAATCTCCGGCTTAACCGTCGAGTCACTCAGAATGATCTGTACTCCTTCTTCAATGGTCAAAGATTGGCCGGTAGGGATCTGCAGATGGCCGGTTATCTTGTAAGTACTACCTTTCTTCCAGACACCCGACACATCGCCTGCTACAGCTTCTTTAACGACTGGCTGCTCCACCGGTGTGGTCGTGCTGCTTTCCTCTTTACATCCCGTAAGGATAACGGCAGTCAGGACTGCCAGCGTGATTACTTGTTTCATGGTCAAGCTGTTAATACGATTTACGTTGTGATTTAAAGTTTGTACCGAACGCCGAGCAAATACGAGCGCTGGTAAAAATCCCGCCGGATGAGCGTTTTGCCCGGAAGGGTCTGATCTGACACTCCCTCGTTTTTCGGACTGATGTTTTTGGTGTACACTTCTAAAGGTGTATCGAGCAGGTTATTGGCTTTGGCAAACAAACTCAGGCCGTTTTTGAACACCTTCTCAATGGAAGCATCCATCTGCAAAAAGCCTTTCTGCCACAGATCATTATCCACAAATTGCGAGACGGTGTTGATGCGCTCGCCGGTATAGTTGGCTGCCAACTGAGCATCCCAGCCGGTTGCTATATTCTTGTAAAATAGCGTCAGGTTAGCCACGTGTGCCGACTGGCCATACAGGGGCCGAGTCTGTTGCACTACAATCGTTTCTAAATCCCCGTTGGTATTGCGGATTCGCTTCGATTTAGCCGTTGTGATACGGGAGTGGGTGTAGGTATAATTTGCTTTTACTCCCCAGTCATGTAGGTATTTAATAAGATCGATTTCTAGACCGTAATTGCGGGCGGTGCCGAAGTTGCCTGGTGCGTAATAAGTGTCCTGGCCTCGTACGGCATCGCGCTGTAGCGTGTATTCAATAGGATCTTTGATTTGTTTGTAGAACCCACCAAGCATAAATTGCTCCGTTGGACGAGGAAAAAATTCGTAGCGTAGATCGAGATTATCGGCAATGGCCCGTTTTAAATCGGGATTGCCCCGCTCTTGATACTCCTCCTGCACAATCCGGTAGGGAACAATCTCGAAAAAGCCGGGGCGGTTGAGGGACCGGAAGTACGAAGCCCGCCAGTTAGTGCGCTCGTTGGGCATCAACCGCAAGTGCAGGCTAGGCAACACATCGGTGTAAATTTGTTGGTCAGTAGGCCGGTCTTCGCCGATGGGAAACCGCATCGCGTAGCCCTGATTCGTAACCTCCACCCGCGCACCTCCTACCAGTTCGAGCCGATCGCTCTGCGCTTTGAACTGTCCATAGCCTGCGGTAGTCGTTTCGTCGGCATCGTAGCTCAGGGCCGTGGCTACTGCACCCATCGGGTTCTGGATAGTCCAGCGAATCTGGTCGTAACTCGTAAAGTCGGTGCCATATACCGCCAGTAGGTTCGCAGGACGTAGCTGGTAATTATTGTAAAAATTAGTGCGTTCCTTCGTTCGGTACAATCCTCCCGCCGACCAATCAATCGTTGCTCCGGCCAGCTTACCAGCATAGCTTAAGTTCAAATACAGAGCCGCGTCTCCATCAGTGTTATGCTCCCACCTACGGTAGCCGTTGCCAATGGTTGTTCGTCGTTCGATGTTAGCCCGCCGTTCGCCTACAAGCGGAATGTTGGTCTGGTCAGGAACGGCATTCGTCGCCTGTGAATAAACCGCCGACCAGCTGAGTCGGAGCCGGTTCCAGTGGTGGTCGCCCTGAAGGGTACTTGTGTAAATTCGCTGACGGGTCAGGCGGGAGCGGGTGGCGTAATTCAGCGTGGCGTTGCCAAGTTCGAGGTCGTAGCCACCGATGGTTAGTTGCGTGGACTTGGTATCGCGAATCTGAACGTTGGTCAGGTTCATCAGCGCAAAGTAGCCCTGAAGTTTGTGGTTGCCCGAAAAACGGTAATCAAGTTTAGTATGTAGGCCATATCGGATTTGCTGCTCAGAATAGTACCGCTCGTTTTGCTCAGTCAGAGTCACGCTGCGGAGCGTGTCGACAGTGTCAAAATCAAAGAACAAACTATTGCTGCCTCGGTACGTATTTTGGTAACTGCCCGCCACCACTACCCCCAGTCGCCCGTTTAAAAACCGATTGCCAATCGAGAATCCCCCGAGCAAATTTGGGGCGGGTCGGCCATTGGTATAAGTGGCCGTTGCCCGTGAGAAATCAGTGGGTTTTGCGCTGTATTGACTTCCCGATAGTTCGTAGGGCGATTGAGCTTTGACGCCTTTGGCATCGAAACGGGAAAAATCACGATTTAGAAACAGTTCATTGTATCCGGCTGATACGTTAATCGTTATGGCCAACTGATTGGGCGCATCCTTCATGACCAAGTTCACGGCCCCACCAATGGCATCCCCTTCCAGATTGGGCGTAAGGGCTTTATAAACCTCCAGCCGGTCGAGAAGTTCGGCCGGAAAAATATCAAGCGGAACGTAGCGGTAGCGATTATCAGGTGAGGGAATTTTTACTCCGTTGACTAAGGTATAGTTATAGCGTTTATCCATACCCCGCAAAATGGCGTACTGCCCATCGCCATTGCTGTTTCGCTCGATGGATACGCCCGATATTCGTTGTACGACGTTGGCAACGGTCAGGTCAGGCGAGAGTTGAATCGACCGCCCGGATACGATGTTCATCAGTTGTGGGGCGGTTCGTTCGAGCGTGCGGGCCATGTTGTCTGTACTGCCGTCGCGCTTTCCCGTTACAATTACTTCGCTCAGATTCCGTTCGGCATTGTCGAGCCGAATGTCAATGGCTACGATTTGCTCGCCGTTCACGACCACTTCCTGTACTACCGTTCTATAGGTTAGAAAACTAACCCGCATTTGGTGTTTGCCGACCGGAACGCTCTTGAGTACAAATGACCCGTCTAAACCAGACACCGCGTTGATGTTGGTATTCTCAATTAGGATAATGGCCCCGGTCACTTGTTCGCCCGTGGTGCCATCCAAGATTCGTCCCCGGATGCTTCCCGCCGAAGCCGATACGATCAGAAACCAATACGCAAAAAACAGACGATAAAATGTGAGCATGACAACCGGCCAACAGGCTACGACATTGATGGCACAAAGGTTGAGCGAATAGGTGGGTCAGGGCAAACTTGGCCCGTAAACAAAAAAGCAACAAGGCCTATTGCAAGCGTTAACGAGAAAGCAACAAAGACCTTAATTTTACAATAATTAATTGATAATCAACGATTTTCTTTTGATCAAATACGCCATTATCAATTTGTTATCATACTATTACGTCAATATGAAGTGAGTGCAGTAACCGTTTGTTGCGAAAACCGCTGGATAAAACCCGTCAGTGAATCGCCTTCAGAAAGATTTAGTTTTTTGCGGAGCCGGTAGCGAGCCACCCGCAGACTATCGGGCGAAATAGATAACAGAGTAGCGATGTCGGCGGAGTTCATGTTGATGCGAAGTAGGGCCGTTAGTCGCAGTTCAGCGGGGGAGAGATCGGGATATTGGCGCATAAGCTCGGGCAGAAAAGTTGGGTGAACTTGGTCGAAAGTGGCCCGGAAATCTTCCCAACTTTTATCCTGACTGAAGCTGGTTCCAATTTTCTGCACCAGCTGTTTTAACTGCTTTCGCTGGTCGCGTTTGTCGTCATTAAGGATATCCGTCAGGTCTTTTTTTAATTCTTCCATCGCCTGATTTTTTTGAATCAGGTGCAAGGTGTGAGTTGATAGTTCCTGGCCTTTTAATTCGAGTTGGTAACGGAGATTTTCTTCAGCTAACTGCTTGTTTTGCAGTTCCACCTGAATTAATTCGTTCTGTGTTTGTAGGATCTGCCGATTTTGCGCGTGCAAGGAGCGTTCGTTACTAATGCGGAGCCGTTGCCGTCCAATCACAACAACTGCTATTGTGCCGACCAGTAACAATAATAACCCGCCCGCCACCATGAGCAAGGTGTTGATGCGTTGCTCGGCGTTAAGCCGGGCAATCTGTCCGTCTTTCTGCTCAACCTCAAACAAGGTTTGTAAGAGCGCAATCTGCTTATTGTTTTCGGTAGCATAGATTTGGTCCATCAGCTCATGGCTTTGCTCGAAGTAATAGTACGCACTGTCATGCTGGTGCAATGATTGAAACGTTTTGCCCAAATCACGATACACGCTGTTCAACTGATAGCTTTCCCCATGCTGGCTGGCCCGCTGCAACACATCCCGGTAAATTGTCAGGGCCGCTTTGTAGTTTCCCGTTTTGCGATAAATGTCACCGAGGTTGTTTACAATCTCGAGTTGTGCCAGTTTATCCCCGCGTTTTTGCGTTAGCTGGAGTGCATTCTGGTAATACTGCTGGGCAGAGTCTAACTGGCCGCGATCTTCAAATATACTACCGATGTTCTCGTGAATTTTGGCTAACCCCAACTGGTCGTTAGTGGTCTGATACGTCGCCAGAGCGCGCTTTTGGTAGTCAAACGCCTGACTAAGATTGCCGGTTTTCTCGTAAAGGTGCCCTAGATTACCATAGGTCCGGGCAAGGCCAGATCGGTTATTTATTCGATTATACAGGAGCAGAGCCTCATCAAATTGCTTTCGGGCCAGACGGGGTTGTCGGTTGTAATAATAAACCGTACCCAATTCATTCAAATTGCCGGCCAGCAAATCAGCGGCCTTAACAGAACGATAACCCCGCTGGGCCTGCAACAGGAAACGAATAGCTTGAGCGAAATGGCCTTGGCGGTAGAATAGCAGCCCGAGTTTTTGCCGCACCTCGTACTCATGAAGTTTATCCTGCTGTGCAACGGCGTTATCTAACGTCTGTTTGAGATGTCGGAACGCGGAATTGGGCGTTTGTGCGGGCAAGCTAGTCAGGTGTTGTGCATAAACTTGGCAAATTCCCGGTAGTCCGGCCCATGACCAGCTCGTTAGTATTAAAAATGAATACAATAAAGGCAAATACACCTGGTTCACAGTTAGTTGGTAAGCAAGTACACGTAAACAGTGAAGATACGGCTATAGCCTTTACACAATTGTAAAATTATTATGAAGAAATCGTCTCTTCTGAGATTAATTGCTCTTTAATAACCATACAATTTAGGTTGCCCAACGACTTAGAATGAAGTGCAATGTCACCCAAATTGTTCATGCATAAAAGCAATTTGACCAGGTATATTTTCTGATCGAGTAAATCTTAACAGTTTAGAAACACTTGATTAAAATTCGGGTAACGGCTGACTACGTCCTTTGCACTTTTTAACAGCGCCCTCCGGCTTTGCTTATCAATCCAAAGTCAGCCTGTTTGCACTTATCAACGTAACAGACTAATGCTGAATGCTTTACTCTTCTTCGCGGCTTGCCTGGCAGGAATAGTTTCTTTTTTAAGATGGGATATAACCTTTGAGGTTACCTCCTCCAAAACCATCGATTCACTAGGGGCCTGTCAAGGCGTCAGTTATCAGCAGGATAAAGTCTTTTTGTATGGTGATCGCGAAGTAGGCATGATACGGACCTACACGTTGGGTAAAGACGCGCTTACGTATTCCGGTCAGGAAATCAGACTAACCGTCGACGGCAAAGACGTCATCAACCATCCGACTGGTATCGCTTACAATCAAACGGGGCCGACCTTCATTGGCAACAGTATTCGGTTAAATCCCGAAGGAACAAAGTGGCGGGCGGTCATCTACTTCGTGAACTGGGCGGGGCTGCTACGTACCGGTACGCTTGACGAAAATCTGCTGAATACCGTTGAAGACGACGCCTGTATTCAGGGGACACGGCCCGAGTACATCCAGTATCAGAATAAATGGTACGTAGCGACAGCCGATTACGGCGACAAAGCGAATGAGGTGCGACTCTACGATCCGCTATTACTGGCAAAAGCAAAAAAGACAAGCGAACCGGGGGTGGTGGTGAAGAAATTTTCGTGCTCGCCCTGGGTGCAGAATCTGCATTGGATACCGGCCAAAGGGATACTGGTTCTGATTCAGAATCAGATTGAAGGGCGAAAATGGCGGTTTACGTTTCTCGACCTGAAAAAGTCTATCGAATCAGGTCGGGAGCATGTACTGAGAACAATTGATATAGACAAAGCCGATGAACTGGAAGGCTTTGCACTCCTGGGCGATCTGAAAACAGGTCTTGCCGTTACGTCGTCGCGTAGTAACAACGCGAATTTTATGCGCCTTTCCTGGTAGGGCTTTCTAAATGTATCTGTACAACTAATCTAATCCAATAATTATACAACTTGACATGAATTACTACTCAATTCACTTGAGCAGAGCATTGCTTTTGCTGCTGCTCATCAACCCACTGGCTTATCGAACGGCTGGGGCGGTTCCGCTTGTCAATAGCCATGCCGGGCGTCTTGTTCGAATAAGCGGTACGGTTACGGATGAACAGAATCAACCCGTACCGGGCACCAATATTGTCGAAAAACAGACGCGCAAAGGCACTGTAACGGATGCCAATGGCCAATTTTCGATTGATGTAAATGCCGGTGCGGCACTGGTCTTTTCGTCAGTTGGTTTTGCTACGCAAGAGGTTGTCGTTGGTTTACAACTCACGCTCAATGTACGGCTGAAGGAAGACGTCAATCAGTTGAGTGAAGTCGTGGCCGTGGGCTACCAGACGTTACGTAAAAGTGACGTAACAGGCGCTATTTCGAACGTAAAAGCGCGCGAATTGAACTTGGTGGCCCCAACACTGGGTCAGGCACTGGTAGGTAAACTGGCTGGTGTACAGGTCTCGCAGGTAAGCGGTGCGCCTTATGTCAGCACGAAAATTCGGGTACGCGGTATCGGTTCGATCAACGCCAACTCCGATCCACTTTACGTTATTGATGGCTTTCCAGCGGGTAATGATGTGTTTATCAATCCGAACGACATCGAAAGCATTGATATTCTCAAAGATGCGGCTTCGGCAGCTATTTACGGTTCCAGGGCGTCGGGTGGCGTCGTATTGATCACAACAAAGCGAGGCAAAGAAGGAAAAGGTAAATTTGATTACGAATATCAGTACGGCATCAATCAACTGGCAAAAAAAGTAGATATGCTGGATGCCAGCGGCTTTGCGCAACTGATGATTGATGGCCGTAACAATACGTATCGTGATCTGGTGCAGAACAGCGGTAAGCCCTGGACCGATGCGATGTTCTCGGATAATAACGCGACCCGAATTGCCAACGTGGGTAACGCGGGTTCCGTGAGTATTCCGACGGAGTTTTATGATTTCGCCAGCCAAAAACTCATTACGCCCAAATACAATACCGACTGGCAGGACGAACTGTACCGCAATGCGCCGTTTAGCCGCCATAATCTGACCTTCTCAGGTGGAAACAATGGCGTGCGCTATCTAATCAGCGGTGGTTACCAGAATCAGCAGGGAATTATCGTCGCGACGAAACAGGATCGATTGAACGTCCGGGCAAATATCGACGCCGATATCAGCAAGAAGTTTAAAGTAGGAACAAGCATTTTCATTACGTCGACCAACAGCCGTGAAGTACAGGAAGGCCGATTTAACCAGGGGCCGATTCTGGGGGCGCTGATTTACGCGCCTACGTTCCGGGCGCGGGATGATAACGGCAATCTGATCAAAAACGAGATGGCGGCTCAGCAATCGGCTTTTGGGTATCAGACGATAGAGAACCCAGTTGCGCTGGCTGAAGAAACCAACATTACCCGTAAAGGGCTACGCGGTACGTATAACGGTACAGCCAGCTACGAGATTATTCCGGGACTGATAGCGCGGGCGAATCTGGGTTTCCAGACGTATAATGAAAAGTTTGAGTATTACCTGCCGACGAGCCTAAGCAGCGGAAATAATCCGCCTTATTCGCCACAAGCGATTGCCGCAGCAACGGCGTCAGCCCTGACACTTAATACACAAAATCTACTGGCTGAATTTACGGCTACGTATACGAAACAGTTTGATAAACACCGTATCAATGGGTTAGTCGGTTACACCGCTCAGAAAACAAACCTCGATCAGATCAGCGTATCAGCGCAGGGATTTCAGAGTGATGCCGTTCAGGAAATTACCGCGAAAGGGGCCGACGCCACCAATTTTTATCTGAATACTGGTGCCACTGCTGCAGGTTTAACCGGAACAAGCCTTAGTACTAGCAGCGTTGGCTTTACCGGAACGGGTAAACAGGAGGAAACGCTGCTGTCGTATCTGGCCCGTGCAGAGTATAATTACGATGAACGGTATTTCCTGACGGCTGCTTTCCGGACCGATGGTTCATCACGTTTTGGTCCGTTGAATCGTTGGGGGAATTTCCCGTCTGTGTCGGCGGGCTGGACGATTTCAAACGAACCGTTTTATACAGACTGGCTGGGTGCCGCTTCCACACTGAAACTTCGGGCTAGCTGGGGATTGACCGGTAATTACAACGTCGGTAACTATAACTATCTGCAAACCATAGCCAATCCAACCGGAGCCGTTTTCGGACCGGGTACCGTACAGACCGCGTTTTATTCCGGACCAATAAAAGATCAGCGGCTGGGTTGGGAATCGACTTCCCAGTTTAATCTGGGATTGGATGTTGGCCTGTTTAACAACCGGTTGCTGTTTATCGCCAACGGGTATCTGAGTAACTCCTATAATTTGCTGTTCAACCAGCCTATTTCGGCCATTTCGGGCACAACCAGCATTCTAACCAATCTGCGCAATTCAAACATTCAGAACAAAGGAATTGAGTTGCAAGTCGATGGCCGGGTCATATCGAACCGGGATTTCAAGCTGAACCTGAGTGGTAACATCGCGTTGAATAAGAACAAAGTACTGAATATGGGTGGCGCCAACACGATTCTGTCCGCTGGAGCCGAGCGGTCATATATCACGCACATTACCCAGGAAGGTCAGCCCGTTGGATCGTTTTATGGCTTCAAGGTGATTGGCATGGTACGTCAGTCGGATGTCGACAATCTGGCAGCTGATAATGCGGTGTATAACGCAGCTACTCAATCGTTCCCGGCGGGGTATGTGCTGAAAGGACCCGCTCGCTCAACGGCATCAACGAATCCGCTACGTCCTGGCGACCTGATTTTTCAGGATGTGGATGGCAACGGCGTAGTCAACGATGCGGATAAACAGGTAATTGGTACCCCATATCCAAAATTTACGTACGGCTTCTCGGTTAATGCCAGCTACAAAGCTTTCGATGCAAATGCGTCATTCAATGGAACCTACGGAAATCAGGTGCTCGACGGTCAGGATTATTACGTATACAACATGGAAGGTTCGGGTAACCAGTATTCGGTCGTGGCCAATCGGTATCGCTCCGAAGCGGAGCCAGGCAACGGACAGGTGTTCCGGGCATCGCGGGGAGGCACGCAAAGCAACAGCACGCGCCTGTCGACTTTCTATCTGCAAAATGGCTCTTACTTCCGCTGTGCAAACATCACGCTGGGATATAACCTGCCTGCTACGTTGCTGACCAAAGTTCGGGTAAGCGGATTGCGTTTGTACGTGAATGTCAACAACGCCTTCACCCTTACCAAGTACAAAGGCTATAATCCCGAAGTAGATTTTAACAACGGTAACAACCTGGCTCCAGGCGTTGACTACGGAAAATATCCGCTGGCTCGCGGCTATAACGTCGGTGCACGTATCACTTTTTAATTGATCATCATGACTTATACATCATCATTTCGAACTATATTCTTGCTGGCTCTGCTGACACTGGGGTCATGTAGTCAGGATTTTCTGGTTGAAACCAACCCCAACGCAGTCGCGACGGCTGATTATTATAAAACCGAAAACGACGTATTACTGGCACTGAATGGCGTTTACAATGCCTTACGTAACAACAACGGGATTGCCGAAGGAAGCGGACTTTACTCAGAAGAACGCTCGGATAATACCGGACGTAATGACAACCAGTCGAACGCGGGGGAGCCGTTTCAGTTTAACGATTTCTCGATCCTGCCCAGTAATTCGTATCTGCAATCGCACTGGACTGCGCTTTATCAGATCATTACCCGCGCCAACGACGTACTGGCTGGTTCGGAGAACGTAACGTATGCAAATGCTGCTACCAAAAGTCAGTATCAGGCAGAAGCCAAATTTATTCGGGCGCTGACTTACTTTCATCTGGTTCGGAAGTGGGGTGATGTTCCGCTCGTCACGAAGCCGCTGGCTACTACCGATGAAGTCCTTGCCAACACATTCCGCGAGAAAAAAGAAACGGTCTATGCTCAGATTGTTGCCGACTTAACCGACGTAGTGAACAGTTCGCTACCCGATGTTCGGGCTAATGCCGACAAAGGGCGGGTGTCAAAAGTAGCCGGGAATGCACTGCTGGGGCAGGTTTATCTAACGATGGCAACAACGCTTGATCAGGCCAACCGTACAGCTAACCTGAATCAGGCCAAAACGTATCTGACCAATGCGTACACAAAACGGACGTTTGGGACGTTGAAGGAAATTCCGTATGCCGACGTATTCGACGTAGCGAAAAAGACCACGAATCCGGAAGCAATTTTTCAAATCGTTTATCGGCAGGGCGACATTAACTATTCGTCGAGCATTGCCTATAATAACCAGGCTCAGGGCGAGACAATTAATTCGTTGCGTACCACAACCGGGCCAGGTGGCAACGTAACGCCTGATCTGGTGAAAGATTACGAAGAGGGCGACGTTCGAAAAGACTTTTCGATCAAATATGCGAATGCAGCCGTTGTGAAGGATTATTTCATCACCAAATATCGGGATGCCAGTTCATCGGCTGGTACCACCGGATTCGGGGGCAATGACTGGCTACTAATTCGGTATGCCGATGTGGTCCTGATGCTGGCCGAGGTGAATCTGTATCTGGGCGACGAGGCTACGGCCATTGGTTTTCTGGACCAGGTTCGTGAACGAGCGAAGCTGCCACTTTACAACGTAGCGAAAGCAAATCCGACCTACAGCGCCAAATACCCAACGCTCAAACTCGCTATTTTGCACGAACGACGTGTTGAACTAGCGTTCGAGAACCAGCGCTGGTTTGATTTATTACGTTTCTTCACCCCGGCTGAGCTGGTTACCTATTTTAAAGCAAAAAGCCAGGCCGATTTTGGCGCAGCACAGCTCACCAACGTTGGCACAAAGGATTATTACTATCCAATCCCGTTTAATGAATTTAAATTAAATCCAGCGGGAATGTACCAGAACCCTGGCTATTAAATCAGGGCTAACACATAGAGGGTTGCGGGGAGCATCCCTCTTTTTTTACACTAAAATGGTTAGATCACATATCCTTGTTTTATTACTAATCACATTTTATCCGCTGCAGGCTCAGCCGACTGGCTTTCAACCAACGTATCGCCTGTTAAGGACAACGAACCGCGTGGCGGATAAAAACTTCTATCTGCTCACGGTTATTCAACACACTCCAGCTGTTCAGCATTTGCTCAAACAGGATGTTACATTACAAACGGTTCTACGCCAACGGGTAGATCTGCTGAAAGCACATGCTCAGGATACGTGCTCTACGCCGGTTTCACTGGTAGGCGGATTTCGATGGTCTGCTACCGATTCCTTGCGACTCATTACGTCTGTCCAAACGCTTTACGCCCAGAATAAAAGCGTATTTGATCAACTGATCAATAACCACCTCCGTCCTTCCGGTTGTTACCAGCGCTTTGTTACGTTGCCGAATGATGAATTTTTCGCACGAGCCTGGGGGCAGTACGTCCTAGGTATCAACTATATTATCGATCAGTACGGGTTGGGTAAAAAGATGCGTTATCCACGAATTGATTCTGCGAATTATCCCGTGAACGGCCGCTATTACCGAACGGTACTGAAAGATTTGTGTGCTTATGTGGCGGAACAGGCCGATACAATGTCGCTTTTTTATCAGCCTCCGCTGGCCATAGCCATGCAATTGATGGATGCCAATGACCGCGACGAACCGGCTCGCCATGAACCGATGGAACAGCGGGATAATAAAGCAGCCTTTAATCAAGCTAAACAAACGACCTGGAAAAACTACCGGTATGCAGCGATTGTCGTGCCGGGCAACGGTCCGGAACTAACCAGCACCCCCCTGAGCCCGCTCAATAAAATGCGGCTTAATCTGGTGGCGGAACGATATCGAAAAGGCTGGGCGCCGTTCATCCTAGTAAGCGGGGGGTATTGTTATCCATTCCGAGGGCCTTATGCCGAAGCGGTCGAGATGAAGCGGTATCTGATGGAGAAACAGGCACTTCCTGAGTCGGCTATAATCATCGACCCGCACGCCCGACATACGACGACTAACTTACGTAATGCTAATCGATTAATGATCCGGTACGGTTTCCCGACGGATAAGTTGTGTGTGTTTGTCACTACGCAAAGCCAGACGGATTACGCGAACAACCCGGCTTTCGATAGGCGTAATCAACGTGAGTTAGGTTACTTGCCTTACCGTAACAAGCATCGTATATCGCCCCACGATATTGAGTTTTATCCAACGCTGGAAAGCCTGCACATGGACCCCTTCGATCCGCTTGATCCATAGAGGTTTCAGGAGTAAGCGTTAAAACTATCTGTCTGATGAACTACTTACCGGTTGCACTGCCTATGTTGGCAGGACTGATTTTGTTTCTGTTTGCGCTTAATTACCTGTCCGACGGTTTACAGGCCGTCACGGGTGAGCAGTTGCAGACCTGGTTGAGTAGGTTTACTCGTAACGTAGTGACAGGCATCATTACAGGCATGGTCGTAACGACGCTGCTGGATTCGTCATCGGCGGTTATTATCATGACCATTGCTCTGGTAAATGCCCAGACACTAACCTCCCGCCAAGCTTTGGGCGTTGTATTAGGGGCTAACATTGGCACCACGTTCTCCAGTCAGCTCATAGCGTTTGATATTGGTCAGTGGGCAGGCCTACCGATGGCCGTTGGTTTTGGACTGATGGTGATTAGCAAACGGGAACTGATCAAACAGTGGGGACAGGTGCTATTTGGTTTGGGGCTGTTATTTCTTGGCCTTTATCTGATGGAGGAAGCCGTAGAGCCGCTCAAAAAGATGCCTAACGTTAAGGAATGGATGATCAACTTAGCTAATCCGCTTCGGGGAGCGTTAGTGGGGGCTGGCGCTACCGTTGTATTGCAATCGTCCTCTGCCACGGTCGGTATGGCCGTTGTCCTAGCGGGAGAAAAATTGCTTACACTGCCCGCAGGTATCGCTTTGATGATGGGAGCTGAGTTAGGCACCTGTGCTGATACATTACTAGCCTCGGTTGGCAGGAGTCGGGCGGCTTTACGTACTGGATTGTTTCATCTGACATTTAATCTGTTGTCTCTTGCATTAGGGTTGGCTTTGATCGGGCCGTTCACGGAGTTAACGCTATGGATTTCAGGAAAAGCACCGGTCGCTCGACAATTGGCTAATGCCCACGTACTGTTCAATGTGATTGGCGTTTGCCTAGTGGCTGGCTTCGTCCCTGTTCTTTCCAACTGGTTAGAGCGGTGGTTACCTGATCTACCACCTGCCACTGCACGGTCAGAGAGTTAATCTCAAAATCGGTATAAAAAAGACGTAAGGGCTAAAACAGGTTTAACTGTTAGTTTAATCCTTGCTATTGAAAAGAAGTTTTAACCGAACGCTTACCGATCTGACTGGTTCCAGGTTGAAAAAGGATGTTTAAACAGATTTGCGTTATAATACGTAACATCACCCGTAACTTCCCGATCTACCCAGGCAGGAAGCACGATGATTTGCTGTTCATGGGCTAACTCGACCTCCGCGACCACCAACCCCTCATTTTCTCCTAAAAATTCATCAACTTCCCAAACTAACCCTTCGTAGGAAATCTTATACCGTATCTTCTCAATGAGGGGCTGCTGGCATAATTGCTCAAGCATTGCCTGAGCCTCGGAAAAAGGAATGGAGTACTCATATTCCGCCCGGCTTGCCCCTGTGCTTCTTCCTTTGATCGTTATATAGCCCTTGTCTCCTGCAGTACGTACCCGCACGGTTCGGTCTGGATGATCACTCAAATAGCCCTGCTGGTAGAACTGTCCCTCCCCCAGTTTCTTCCAGTCGTTGCCTTTGACCAAGTATTTTCGTTCGATCTCAATACCCATACTACAAGTGTTAAGCAGGTTGAAGCTGGTCCGGTCTTTTCCGGCTGACTTCCTGTTGCCATAATTTCCAAGGTAGGCGAATCCGTTTCACAAACTCACCTGGCTTCTCGGCCAGTAATCGGTTGGCTAAAGGAAAGATTTGCTCCTGCAACCGGGTACGTTGCTCGTGCAACCCTTGCAACACCCTTTTTTTTGTTTGTTGGTTGCGTAACCAAAGCTGGTCTGATTCAATCAGTTGTGCTAACACCCCAAAATCATGGTCCTCGCCTAACAGTTCGCCCAGGCGACCGAATTCATGCGCATAGGCTTTTAACAGATCAGGCCAACTGGGCTGCAGCAACCGGGTATGATACCAAAGCGTTTTTACTTCCTTCCGTAACTCATGCAGATGGTCAATACTGGGATTATGCATAGACACTTTCAGCGCCTTACGCGCCCGGCGGTATATCTCTTTCAGATTAGGGGCCACTACTTGGAAGCCATTGTGGCGTTTACCAAGGCCTTCCACCCGCTGAGATGCTTGCGTAAAGGCCTTGGCCAGTTGCCCAATCTTAGTCGGATCTTTAAAAAACGCCTTAGTTGCCTGGTCTTGCTGATCGACCAACACTTTATGAAGCCTGGTGAACACCTGAGTAGGTATACTAGCCGACTGAGCTTCCCGAAGCTTGTCCAGTGTTTTGATCATGACGGTGGCATCCCTTAGCTGGGATAGCTGATGACCAATGTCGCGGTAATAACGGTTCAAGCGCTGGAAGTCTTTTTCTTTCTGCTCACTACGAACTAAGCGAAAAAGCGCTCTAATCTTTTTGATCCGTTTTCGAACACTATGAATCGTTTCGCCGGATGCCTGGCCCGGTTTGGTTAAGGCCTCAAAGGCTGCCTTAACTTCTTCACTAAGGATTCGATTAATGTTCTGAGCAATCGAGCCTTCTGGCTTAAAGGTATAGGCCATGTTCTTTATTACTTGATACGCTTAACTGAGATAACCAAGTAAAAGGCAAAATGGATTTATTTAACCAAGTGAGGTCGTGAGCTATAAAATTAACTGGACGGTTGGTGAAAGCTTAGACCTATTTCTAAAGCTGATTTATACCACTCGACATTTGATACGATTGGATTTACATTAGTGGATGAACCCGCGAACGATGAAGAAAACAGGGCGTATACAGCCGAATACAGGAATAAATGACGGTTGTGGCGAAGCCCAAACAAAAGAGGCTGACCACTACCTAGATTGCTTGTTAAGCCTCTTTTCCTGATTCAGTTTACTGGCCTTTGGACGCTTTGCGTTTACGCGCTTTGTATTCCTGAAATCGGTTCCGATACTCCTCCAATTGCTCGGGCTTATACTTTTTTTGATACTCTAGGGGTAATTCAAGCCGCTCGAGGGGCAGAATAGGAGCCTGATCGTTGAGCGTATTCTGCCCTTTGCCGTTCTTGACAATCTCAAAGGAATCGTAGGGTTCGCCCGTTACGGTGTAGGCCTGATACGTTAGCTTGTCGCCATTGATTGAAACGGTCTGGTATAGTTGGGTATTCGAAGCCGCCCGGTCCATCCAGTCCTGCAGGCCGATGTCGTACATTTTAGGGCCACTTACCGATACGACGTAAATCGGTCCGTCAGGATGTTTTCGGCTCTTTCCCAACGGCATGTTTAGCCCTCGGCCATAGGTATGATCGTGGCCCTGCAACACTAGGTCAACTTTATGTCGCCTGTAGATCGGCTCCATTCGTTCGCGCCATTTGCTGTTGTCGCGCCCTTTCGCCGTTGAATAGATGGGATGATGATGCGTGACAACGGTCCAGCGATTGGGGTTATCGGTTAAAACCTTTACGAGCCAGTTCGCCTGGGTGGTCATCGCCGATGAGTCAGCTATGGCGAGTTGTGAGTTTAGAGAAATAAAGCGTGTACCTTGGTAGTCAAAATAATACGCAGTCTCTTCGAAGCCAGCCGGTCCGTTGGTGGGAAGTATAAACGAAGGCCGCCAGTGTCTTGACACAACTGGCTTGCCCTGCTCGTCCCGGAAGTACTCATGGTTGCCGGGGGTAGCCAGCGTGGGAACCATACTATTGATCCAGCCACCAGCTTCAAACCATTCGCCCCACTGCCAGTCAACATTCGAGCTATTTATCAAATCGCCGGCATGAATCATCAAACTTACGGTCGGCAGCTTGGAATACGCGCCCCGAATGGCCCGCGACCAAAGCGACCGAATGTCGTTCTGCGCGTCGCCAAAATAAAGAAACGAAAACGGAGCGGGTTTGTCTTGAGCGGTTTTAAACTGAAACCACTCCGTCCAGTGTGAACCATCGCCCACTCGGTAGCTATACTGGGTAGCGGGTTTGAGGTTGTTGAAGTGAACAGAATGGTAGAGCACTGTTTTTCCATCCATCACGACGCGTTGGGTAGCGGCTGGTACAACTGTTGCCTTACTGGCTAGATCGGGCGAAGGATCTGCTTCTATAATGGCCCCAACCGCATTGGTCACGGTCGAATCGGTTCGCCAGTTGACCGATTGCGATGTGACCGGACTGGCCTGCCAGCCCAGGATGATTCGATCCGGGTAAACAGAGGGGGGATAATCTTTGTGAGTTTGGGCCTGAGCCGAAACCAGACCAGACGTAATAAGTAGGGTGGATAAAATACGTTTCATTGCGGGCTGGGTGTTAATGAGAAGCTGGCTGGTTGGTGGACTGGTACTGCTGCAGAATGGTCATGATCTTACGCTGGATCTCAGTGTTTTCATAAACGCCCCGGAAATCTAGCGAGTGAGGACCATAGGCAAATACCGGCACCATAATGCCCGAATGGTCGTTGGTACTAAAGTTTCCATCGACGTACCCACGCTTTAGATCGCCGTCCAGCAGGCTTAGCCCGCCCGTTTCGTGGTCAGCCGTGATGATCACCAGGGTTTCACCGTTCGAGTCAGCAAATCGAATGGCCTCGCCAATGGCTTGGTCGAAATCCAGCATCTCCTGCACGACGTAGCGTACATCATTCGCGTGGCCACCGTAGTCAATCTGAGCGCCCTCCGCCATTACAAAAAAGCCTGCTTTGTTGGCTTGCAGTTCGTTTAGTGTTTTATGCAAGCTTTTGGGCAAAAAGTCTTTCCGGCCTTTATTGACCGCAACGACAGACTGATCGTCCAGAAGCACAAACGGACGCTTCAAACCATCTAGTTGCCCGAACGCGGTACCGATTTTATAACCCCGCTGGCGAAGTGTATCCAACACGTTCTCTTCGTTAAAATATCGATAACCACCGCCAATAAGTATGTCAACCGGTTCACGTAGAAAATCATGAGCAATTTCCCGTTCGAACATGCGGTCGGGTTGGTGCGCGTAGAAAGCAGCCGGGGTAGCGTCAGTAATTGATCCCGCCGATATAAGCCCACTCGCCATGTTCCATCGCTTGATCAGCATCGGGATTGCCGATACCGATTTACCCGTCGAGTCAACGCCGATGGCGCGGTTGTTCGTTTTGTACCCCGTAGCCATGGCGGTTCCTCCGGCCGCTGAATCGGTGATGTAAGTATCGGCCGCGCTGGTTTTCGAAAAACCGATGTTCAGGAGCATAGCCAGGTTCAAATCGCCCCGATTGGCGGTCAGGCCCGCGTAAATCTGAGCCAGACCCATACCGTCGCCAATCAGCAGAATTACGTTTCGGACGCGGCTACGGTTGTCGTTATTACGATACGTGGGCTGGTACAGGGCATGCGGGCTAGGGTTCTGGTACTCGGCCGTTTGGCGCTGCCGCAGAAACTGCCCAAGCCCGGCAATCTGATCGGTATTGATGTAGTCAACGCCCAAGTTCATCAGCGCTTTCCAGGTATTCACATTGTCAGGGGTTGCCCAGAACCGAATCTTTTTGCCTTGTTTATGCACCTGCTCGACAACCTGCTGAATTTTCGCCCGCTCGTTTTTAACGATGAGTCCTTTTCCGTTCCAGCGCGTATACTTGGTGAAGTCCTGACTGATAAGGCCAACATGCGCTAATTGTTCTGGTGTATAGGCAACGTCGGGTCGACCGTCGAACTGAATCCAGTTGGGATACATGGCAAACTGGTCAGGGGGCGGCACATTACCACTCACGACAACCCGTACCGGGCCACTCATCCCAAAAATATCGGGATAGGCACTCAACGAACGTACCAGCAAAGGCAACGATACCTGAGCGGTCGTTTTTAAGTCGATCAGCCATTGTAGCCCATACGGCGTATCGGCGTATACCTTCCCTCTATTCGCCCGTACTTTTTCAACGATCGGGTTGATGTACAGAGCCTCCAAGGTGCGGGTGGGCGTAATATCAGTTGGGGTATGAGCCACGTAGAGCTGGCCGTCGCGGGCGTAGATGTCTGCTTCGATGGAGCCAAACTGCTGGTCATACGCCTGCCAGAATGGAATGGTTTGCTCGTAATCATTGTGTGAATGAGCTTGAGCCGGGGCGTAGATCAGCTGCGACTTGGCTATGGTGATCAGGCTGAGCCACAACAGAGCCGTTAAACCTTGTTTATTCATTCCTAAATCAGCGATTATTCAACCCAACTGGGTAATTCATGATGCGAGTAAGGGCGTGCAGATTAATTTGGTCGCTGACCTAAATATAGAAAGCAGTCTTGGGTAAAGTAGGACGGGCTGAGTATTCTTAACAGATTGATAATAGAGCAAACAACTTATGCTTTTCAATGATTTAGGGTTCCGGTATGACCGTAGGCGAGTACTTGTAGCTGATTGAGGGTAAAATCTGCGCTCCGGCCCTAAATTCGAATCAGACGCTTTCCGGACAGGTGATCAAGACTGGGGTTACCTTGACTAAATACCTTTACGCTGCTTAGCGGTCCAAGCCCTTAAACATAATAATCTATTAACAGTCAAACCCTCAGTGCTCGAGTAGCTTTGTGGGCAAATAATCATCCAATAAACTTTATGAGACGAAGTATACGAACGCAGCCACTGAAGTGGCTGTTTGTGTTTGTAGGAATGCTATTAAACGCTGGACTAGCCTCGTACTCCCGGGCGCAGACTAATCCCGACCCCTTTGACCTTTCGGTGGGGTCCTATAGTTTCACCAACTGGCCCGCTACCTCATCCGCTGGTTCTTACCCAGCCAACATGGTATTTCATTTTGTTGGTGCCGCCAGCCCGGCCGCCGCTTCACTGCCAATTTCTGATTATAACTGCGGATATAACATCGCTGCCAGACCTAGAATTAATGGACGGGATGCCAATGGGCTTGGATTCATTAATACCGGATCGGCTCAATATGATAACTGTAGTTCAGGCAATGCTACAAACACACGATTTTTAGGCGATGCTGTGTTGGGCCTAAAGACGATTGGTCGCTCAACGATTCAAGTCTCCTGGACAGCTGGAACGATAACGGCAGGCGATGGTACTCCCTCACCTCGATCATGGGGGTTACAACTTCAGTATCGCATCGGTACATCTGGATCTTTCACAAATGTTTCGGGTGGTTTATATACCTCTTCAACGACGGGAAATTCGCAGACATTTGGTCCGATTACACTACCAGTTGATTTAGAAAACCTACCAGTGGTCCAATTACGCTGGGTTTATTACGAGATAGCTTCTAACAATGGAGGTACCCGGCCTGAAATCCGTCTTGACGAGATCAACGTGACTTCACAATCAGCACAGGCGGCTGCCCAACCTGACTTGACCGTTTCTTTGTCAGCTCCTGCATCAACCCTACTTAATCAGCCCTTTGCCTATTCATTAGTTGTCAGTAATCTGGGCAATGCAGATGCGTCAGGTATTACCACTCAATTTGAATTGCCCGCATCGGTTAATGCTACGTATAATTCATCTGCGGGTGCGAGCGGTTTCACGGACAGCCAGTCGGGTAATTTGGTTACCTTTTCGGGTGGTTCACTAACGGCTGGAGCCAGTACTACACTCACGGTAAATGTAACACCAATTGTAACGGGCAACCTCACCAGTGGTACGGCCTTGGTTGATCCATCCGGAGCCATTGCCGAAAGTAACGAAGGTAACAACTCGGCGACAACCGTAACAGTGGCAGTCAACGCAGCACCGGCAGGTAAAATCGAAATAACAGAATTTGCCTATGATGGAGCGGACCCTGGTGGCGAATTTATCGAACTAACGAACGTTGGTAATGCAGCAGTTGACATGACTGGCTGGAGTTTTGACGATAGTTCACCAAGTGACCCTCGACTTAGTCTCAGCGGTTTTGGTCTGGTACAACCCGGGGAAAGTGTCATTATTGCCCAGAGTTCGGCTGAGGCTTTCCGCACAGAGTGGTTTTTGCCTGCTAGTGTAAAAATTTTAGGCGGAAATACCGATAATCTTGGTCGTAATGATGCCATCAATATTTACAATGCAAACGGTACACCGGTCGATCAGTTAACCTTCAACGACCAGGCGGGCAATGGTCCCAGGACACAGAATGCCAGTGCCTGGACTACACCGGCTAACTTGTCGGCTACTACAGCTACGGCCTGGCAACTTTCTGTCGCTGGGGATGCACAGCGTTCCTACGCTTCGGCGACTAATAATGTCGGTAACCCTGGCACCTACAACTCAAGCCTTGTTAATGTGCGGGTAGTTCAGTTGGAAAACAACACGACGGTGACAGAAGGCGGTGCCAATGATACATATACCCTACAACTAACAAGCCAACCAACTGCTGACGTAACGGTTACTTTATCGGCGGGTTCGCGGTTATCGGTTTCGCCAAATCCGCTGACGTTTACGCCAACGAACTACAGCGTGGCGCAAACCGTAACGGTTACGGCAGTTAATGACAATGCTTATCAGGGCACTACCCCAGCGCAGATAACACACGCAGTTACGAGTAGTGATGCGACGTACAACGGTTTTGCCGCAGTCCCGGTATCAGTTACGGTTATCGATAATGATCCACAGTTGACGGCATCCCCAACTATCGCCGAAAATACGGCTTCACCGTACATAAATCTGCCCACCACAGGAACGGGCTACCTTAGTGGCGTTATTAATGACCCTACTGATCCGGCTAGCACCCTAGGTATCGACTTTACACTAGCCGATACGGACACCGACGTGAACAGCCTGACTCTAACAACCAGTAGCAGCAACCAAGCGGTAGTTCCCACAGCCAATCTGAACCTGACCGGCTCGGGTGCTGGTCGTAATCTGAAGATTATACCTACCGGCGTAGGTTATTCAGATGTATTGGTCACGGTTACGGACGGCAGCAATGCAACTAGTTACACTATAAGCTACGCGGCCTCAGCGGCTTCAACGCCCAGCAGCCGCTTCCATACGGGTGCCAGTGATGCATCGACGGCGCAGGCCGTCGGAGCAGATTATATGCTGGTCGCTGATGACGAAAGCCAGCGACTGCAGCTTTACAACCGCTCGCAATCGGGGCTTCCGGTCAATTCATTCGACTTTACGTCCTCACTCGGCCTGACCCAGCTCGACAACGGTTTGCCCCGTGAGGTCGATATCGAAGGGTCAGTGCGCGTCGACAACCGGATTTACTGGATTGGCTCGCACAGCAACAAATCAGATAACGGCAATAATCGCCCGAACCGTAGTCGTTTATTCGCGACGGACGTAACAGGCAGTGGGGCTTTCACTACGTTGTCGTATGTCGGTCGGTACGACAATCTTAAAACCGACATGATTGCCTGGGATCAGTCGAACGGGCACGGTCTGGGCGCTGATTATCTAGGTCTGGCAGCGAGCACGGCTACAGGCGTACCCGGTGAAAATAGTAATGGCTTGAACATTGAAGGGCTGACTACGTCGCCCGATAACTCAGCCGCTTACGTAGCGTTCCGCGCGCCAATCGAACCGGTCAGCGATCGCACCAAAGCCTTGATTGTTCCGGTGACGAATTTTGCCTCACTGGTAACGACGAATCCAACTACCGGTCCGGCTACGTTTGGTGCTCCGATTTTGCTTGATCTGGGTGGTCGCGGCATCCGCGAAATCAAAAAGAACAGCAGCAACGAATACGTCATTGTAGCGGGGTCGTTCGGTGCTTTCGGCGCAGCTCCCAATGACTTCCGGCTTTACACCTGGACAGGAAACCCAACGGATAAACCTGGGCTGCGGAGTGCTGACCTTAGCAGCCTGGGCGGTAATGACAGCAGTATTGAGTCGATTGTGGAGCTGCCTTCTCCGCTGACGCCCACCAGTTCAATTCAGTTCGTGCTGGACAACGGCGACCGTGTGTACTACAATGACGGAACGATTGCTAAAGACCTCTCGCAAAACAACTGGAAGAAATCACGCAGCGATTTTGCTACGCTCGGCGCGGCGTTCAGCACCCCAACGCTGACGGCCAATCCGACAACACTAAGTAATTTCACCGCTACCCAGGGAACTGCATCAACTTTGCAGACCTACAGCCTGACGGGTTCCGATCTGACCGCCGATGTTAGCGTGGCAGCACCGGCAGGTTACGAAATCAGCCAGGATGGTACTACCTTCGCGAACAGCCTGACTTTAACGCGCACCGCCGGATCCGTTAATGCCACCATTACAACCCGGCTGTCTGCCACGGCGGCACTAGGTGTAGTAAACGGTACGGTTACGAACATCAGCGGTTCGGCAAGCACGGATGTGGCGGTAAGCGGCACGGTCAATGCGTTGGTAATCCCATCCGGGAATCTGGCGACATGGACTTTCGAAGGGTCAGTAAACACCCCTGCCAGCGTTTCGGCTAATGCAACGGCTGGCAATGCGACTTTTACTGGTGTTACAAACATTACGTTCCCGGCTGGATATAATCCCACTCCAGGTGCTGCTTACTCGGCGGAAGGCTGGTCAACGGGAGGCCTCGACCCAGGCAAATACATTCAATTTACGATTACTCCGAATTCAGGGTATGCGCTCAACGTCACTGGAATCGGTTTCACCGAACGACGTTCAGGAACGGGGGTGCGCAATGCTCAAGTACGTTATAGCATTGACGGCAACACGTTTTTCGATGCTGGTTCAGAAATTTCTATTCCTGATGACACCAATCCCCGGAGCCAAACGGCGGCTACATCACTGAGTAACATCATCTCCCCGGTGACGTTCCGAATTTATGGTTATGCGTCTGAAGCAACAGGCGGAACCTGGCGATTTGACAACGTTAGCATTACTGGCTCAGTTGTCCCAAACACAACGCCATTTATTGCTGCCCTCCCCAACCCGGTTAGCCTGAGCTATACGGTCGGCAGTGGTCCGGCATCGGAAATAGTAACAGTGAGCGCAGGTAATCTCAGTCCCGCAGCAGGTCTTATTACAGCCACCGCTTCTTCGACAGCCTTCGCTGTTTCTCCGGCTTCGGTTGCCTACAGTGCTTCATCACTAGCCAATACTTTGTTCTCCGTTAGCTTAGTGAGCGAGTTGTCAGTCGGTTCATACGCCGGTACCATCACGTTCACGGGCGGTGGTGCAACAGCCACGGTAGCGGTAACGGGTACGGTGAGCAACACGACCTCTGCCGCCGGTATTACGCTCATTAGCGCCATCCAGGGCACCGGCACCAGCGCAGCGCTGACGGGAACACGTACAATCGAGGGTGTTGTCACGCGGGTATTCCCCGGCTCGACCGGCCTGAATAGCTTCTACGTTCAGGAAGAAGACGCCGACAGCGACGGAAACCCGGCGACTTCAGAAGCGATAACGGTTTATGACCCAAGCGGGTTCTTCATGGGAAGTGTCGGTACTAAAGTTCGGGTAACGGGTTCAGTAGGTGAGTTTGCCAGCAACTTCGACGGCGTGAACAGCAGCCTGACGCAACTGACGCTGACAGCAGCCGCGAGCCTGACCAATTTAGGAACCAGCTCTCTGCCGACCATCACGACCATCACTTTGCCGGTAGCCAGCCGGTCAGACCTGGAGCGGTACGAAAGTATGCTGGTGCAGCTACAAGCTGCAACGGGCAATCTGACGGTAACGGATAACTTCTATTTGGGGCGTTTTGGCCAGGTCACGCTGGCAGCTACTGACCCTACTACGAACCAACCAGGTACCGATCCACGCATTGAGCAGTACACCCAGTTCAATGCGCCCAGCGCTTCAGGTAATGCCGCTTACCTGGCCGCAGTAGCCCGACGGCTCATCATCCTTGACGATGCATCCGGCTTGCAAAACCCGCCAACGATCATCCATGCACGTGGGGGTAACCCGTTAAGCGCATCAAACACATTGCGCGCCGGTGATGATGTTGCCAGCATTACGGGGGTCCTCGATGAGCGGTTTGACGGGTACCGGATACAAACCAATACGCCGGTCAACTTTAACCCGACCAGTCCTCGTTTGACGACACCACCAGCTGTAGGGGGGTCGTTACGAGTTGCCGGATTTAACGTCTTGAACTACTTCACTGACTTAGACAGTAATCCAGCCAGCAACAACCCGATTGTCACCGTTCCGAATGGAGGTAGCGTATCGTTTGAGCCAAGGGGAGCCGAAACAGCGGAAGAGTTTACGCGCCAGCGGGATAAGATCATTACAGCCATTACCGCCATTAACCCGGATGTTCTGGGCGTGATTGAGATGGAAAACAACGGAACAACTGCCATTCAGAACTTAGTCGACGGCCTCAACGCCGTATCGGGCGCTGGTAGCTTTACGTTCGTAAATGATGCTAACCTGGTGAACGATCCTAACCCAGCACCGAACGCGGTGGGTACCGATGCCATTAAAGTAGCGCTTATTTATAAACCCGCTTCGGTTACGCCACTTGGCTTGCCGATCAGCTCGAGTGACCCGGTGTTCGACCGGCCACCGGTCGCGCAGTCATTCCAGCAAAACGGTAACGGCGCAAAGTTTAGCGTAATTGTCAATCACTTTAAGTCGAAAGGAAGTGGCTCGGGCGCTGATGCCGATCAGAATGATGGTCAGGGGGCTTCTAACAACCGTCGGGTACAACAGGCCAATGCCTTAATCGCTTTCGTACCGTCGGTAACAGCAACGGCTGGCGATCCGGATGTACTGATGCTGGGGGATTTCAACTCGTATGCTCAGGAAGACCCTATCCGCAGCCTGACAGCAGCTGGTTATACCAGCCTTCGCCCGGCTTCTGATTACTCGTATAGTTTCGATGGGCAGTTTGGCTTCCTGGATTATGCGTTCGCAAACGCCAGTATGCTTTCTCAGGTAACTGGATCAGCCGACTGGCACATTAACTCCGATGAGCCAATCGTACTAGATTACAATACGAACTTTAAGCAAAGCCAGTCTGGGCTGTATGCACCTGATCCGTTCAAAGCATCAGACCACGATCCGGTCGTAGTAGGGTTGAACCTAACCTCGTTGCTTTCGGCCACACTTGTTGCCAGCACATCGGTTTGCACCGGTAGCCCAGCTAACTTGTCGCTGACCGTAGCCGGCCTGAACACGGGCCAGACCTACAGCTATACGATCAGCAATGGTACGAACAGTACCACGGCATCGGGCGTATCGGCAACGGCGGTAGTAACCAGTGTGGTGGTAACGGAACCGGGCGCATTTACAGCAACGGTATTGACCTCGGCGAATATCAGCACAACGGTCGCCAGCGGTAATGTAACGATTAACACCCTGCCGACCAATGCTAGCCTGACCAGCGGCACCTTAACCTGCACCACCCCTTCGGCTACGCTGACAGCCAGCGCAACGGGCGGAACCAGTTACACCTTGTTAGGGGGGGGAGCTTCTAGTCAGACGAATACCACAGGTATGTTTACCATCAGCAGGGAGGGCAGCTACACTGCCGTCATCGCCAACGCCAGCGGATGTACGACTACAGCCGTTGCAACAGTTTCGAGTAATACTTCGGCACCAACGAATGCCAGCCTGACCAGCGGTACGCTGACTTGCTCGGTGGCTACAGTCAATTTAACCGCTAGCGCAACGGGTGGTACGTCCTATACACTGAGTAATGGCCAGAGCAGTCAAGTGAACACAACAGGGCAGTTCGTGGTGAGTACACCGGGGACGTATACGGCAACGATTAGCAATGGAAGTGGATGCACGACTACGGCAACCGCAACGGTCAGCAGTGCCCTCTCATCAGCGGTCAGTTTAAGTAACACCAGCCCCTTATCGTTTACTAACGCCACTGTTACGCTCACCGCCAGTGGGGGCAGTTCGTACACCTTCAGTACAGGAGCCGCTCAGCAGGGCGGAGTCAATGGTGCTACAGCAACGGTTACCACGGCGGGGGTCTTTTCCGTGACGGCACGTGACGCCAATGGCTGTACAGCAAGTGCCTCTACGACGGTTACCGGCGGCAACAGCCCAACCGTTTGCCGTAGTGCGTCGGCCGTTATTAATGTGGTGGTAACAGGTATGCCGGTTCGGTACGAATGGTTCAAAAACAGTCTCACCAGTCCCAAGATCATGGAGACGCCCCAGCTCTTCCGGGGTACAGCGACCAGCAGTCTGACCCTGATCAACGCCCAATCGAACACTCAGGGAAATTTTTATCTCAAAGTGACTGATCAGTCGGGTACTGTGATTATCTACGGCCCTTACCGCTTAACAGTGGACGCGAGTTGCCGGGCTCGGGAAGTGGCTCAGTTAGAAACGCCATTGCAGGTGGAGATAGCGCCTAACCCGATCCAGTTGGATCAACTGCGGGCAGTGGTACGCGGTGCCGAAGGCCGCTCGTTACAGGTGAAGCTCCTTGATCTACGAGGCCATTTGGTTCGACAACAACACTGGCAGCAAGCCGAGGCTCAACAGCTACTTGACTGGGATATGCAGGCTCAAACTAGTGGTATCTACCATTTACTGGTAGTGAGTGAAGCGGGGGATGATGTTCCTGCTCAGCGGCTGAGCATTAAGGTGGTCAAGCCGTAAGCCTAACTAATTGCAGCTAACGAACAAAAAAGCCCGGACTTAACCGTTCGGGCTTTTTGATGCTAATTTACAACCTATGGTGTTCAAGGTACCAACGCCAGAACCGACAAGGAAGTTATTTTTCTGTAGAAAGATAATGTATGGGAAACATGCTTGTTTCTCTTGGTTTGCGGCACAAAAGAAGCCCTGTATAACCCAATCAAGGCTTTCTAAAATATTACTCAATAGTTCTTTTCACCCGTTGGACCAGCTGGTCACGGCTCCGTCACACAAAGATCTCCGGTACTAATAGCGCAGAGCTATTGTGCCTTGTCTTGGATATATTGACGATTTTTCGAACGATTACCAACTGAAAAGAAAGCAATAAAGATGATTCTTTGGCTAGCAATTGATGACCTAAGTGTTGTACCGTAAAAGAACTGGTAATCAAGGTGTCTTTAAGACGAAATGCTCATTGAGCATCAAATAAGGTCTAATTTTTACATAAATTAAGGTAGACCTTATTTTGAGAAGTTAAGCTGTTAATTATTGTATTTAAGCTCGCCTATGAGTTGAGCTTAAACTCTATGTTCAATATTAGTGAATGAGGATACTCATTCTTTAATGTAACAATTAGAAAAAATGTATAGCAAATGCATGAAAAAAGCCACTCAACATTTCTGCTAAGTGGCTGATTAGTAGAGTGGGCCAGCCAGGGCTCGAACCTGGGGCTTACTGATTATGAGTCATGGGTGGTAGGCTGGGAAGGTAAGCCCGAGGTAAGCCACTCAATGGAGCAAAGAATTATTCGCTTGTTAAGAGAGAAGATACCCTTTCTTGCCGACCGGCAAAAAAAGGCTAGAGAACTAATCGACCTACTCCGCAAAGACTAGCATGCCTGACGTAATCTACAGCAATCAGATCATCAGTTATATCGTGCAGGACTGCCCCCACAGCCAGGCCCATTACATCAGTGTGTCACGTGATGAGGATGTTGTGTTAAAGGGCCCCCGATTGCTATCCGCCCAGGCCGATCGTCTGGTGCTGAAGAAAGCCCACTGGATTCTGTATAAGCTGGAAATCGCGCGGGCTATCGATCCGGATGCGGTTGTAACCGGCTCCCGTATCTCCTATCTGGGCAAGCACTATTATACCGAGGTTGTCTTCGACCCTACGCTATACAAAGCGCATGTTGATTTCAACCACTCTCGTTTCCGCATCCAGGTAAATCGCACAACAGATAGCCAGATCGCAATTCAGGAGGCTTTAGACGCGTTCTTTCGGGCGAAGGCTCATGAGAAGCTAACGAGCCGCGTCAGGCAGTGGGCCATCATAACCGGATTGCCTTATCAGGACCTCAAGTTCCGCCAAATGAGCAAACGGTGGGGTAGTTGCACAGATAGTAACGTCATTATTCTCAACCCTGAAGTCGTTAAACTCCCCTACACCCTCATTAACTACGTGATTGTACACGAGCTGTGTCATGTCAAAGAGAAGAGTCACTCCAAAGCCTTCTGGGCCGAGCTATCCCGGCATCTTCCAAATTGGAAGGAGCTAGACGATCGAATAAGCCGGTATAAACAGTAAGTGAGATAAAGTCTCCATCTAGCAGTTGTCGACAGCAGAAAGGAAATTCAATTAAGCCACCAACGACAATGACCTACGTCAAAATGTACGGGTTACGAGACGGTCTCGTATATAGCGTTCGGCTCTACCTGAAAAGTCACCCCAGTTACCATAGTGACGAATATGCTAATGCATGGTGCGACGTCATCATTTAGAAGAATAGTGGCGAGTTCTTCCAACGGCACCTGTATGAGCAGATAATCGACGGCCGTATTGCGTGTACTCTGGAAAAGCCCCTATCATCGCCATTTTAGTGGGTTGTGGTTGCTTACCAATCAAGCCGTCGAATACTAAGAACAGGCCGATAATTACGAGCAAGATTTATTTGGGGCCACTACTAAACTTATTTATCCTGCTACCGATGAGATGATAGACGATATTAGTACGATGATAAAACGAGAATTATTCTTTCATCTCCCACAATTGGATGAGGAAATAATGAGGGGTTGGCTGGATAATTACCAAAAGGGAAACAAAAGTTCGCAAGCATCAATCGAACGAAATGCATTGCACATTGCATTGCACACGAAATAAAACAGCCACTTAACAAATTTGCTAAGTGGCTGTTTATCAGCGAGCCAGTGGAGGGATTCGAACCCCCGACGCGCTTGCGCATCCTGATTACAAATCAGGCGGAATCGACCGCTATCCGACACTGGCCAAAAACAACGTTTCGTTTCCGAATCGTGGTGCAAAAGTAGTTCTTTTGAGGTTTCTATGCAAGAAAGGGTAAAAAAAATGGCGAGCTAATCAGAAATTTAGCTCGCCATTCATACGTACTGCTATGCTTGTGCTACTCTTAATTGATGCCGTAAATCGTCGAGTTGCTTCTCAGCATCAGCGATTTTCTTGTCAATATCCGCCCGGAGTTTATCGGCATTCTTCGACCGCGCGAAGAACTCAATATTGTTCCGGTACGTAGCAATATCATTTTCGATAGCCGTGATCCGTCGACGAATGTCGCTTTCGCGCTTGTTACCACCGCCGTCACGATCACCACTACGGCCCGCGTCTCGGTCGCGACCACGCGTAACTTCGGCTTCGTTCTGAAGCATCACCCGTTCTTTATCCTTAGCGGGAATCTTACCCGTTGCGCCTACTAATGCATTTACGGCATTGATGTACCGTTTCTGCGTGGACTGCATGTCTTTTTTGGGCACGAAACCAATGCTGTTCCACTCTTTCTTGAACTCATTGAGTTGAGAGAGGTCTGCATTTTCGTTCGCTGCGGCTTCAATCCGCTCGATCAGCGCGATTTTCTTAGCCAGATTGCCTTCAAACTCGCGTTCCGTCTCCTGATTCTTCGAGCGTTTCTTGTTGAAGAACGCATCACAGGCGGCTTTAAACCGGTCGAAAATTGAGTTCTTCTGCTTTTCGGGCACCTGACCAATGTTTTTCCACTGGCGCTGCAGCTCGATCACCGTCTGAGTAATCTCAGGTGATTCTTCGCCCGAAGCCAGAATCGCTTCGACCTGTTCGCAAAGTTCCGTTTTAGCCCGAAGGTTTTCTTCACGCTTTGTTTCAAGCTGCTTGAAAAACTCACCTTTGTTGTGGAAGAAGGTTTTCAACGCGGCCCAAAACTTCTTGCTCAGCTCTTTGCCCTCCTCGCGCGGCATTGGCCCTTTAATGGCGTTCCAACGATCCTGCAGCGCCATCACCGCCTTCGTTCTGTCGTTCCAGTCATTAATACTGTTCGAGGTGAACGAGGTCATCGGCACCAGCTCTTCGTAGATCGCCGATTTTTCTTCGTACAACTGCGCCGACTCTTTCCGTTGTTCGTTCGTCTGATCCCGGCGTTTGTCATATAAAACGTCCAGAGCGGCTTTCATCCGGCCCCACAAGACTTCCTGTTCGGCTTTCGGCGCGGGCCCGATGTGCTTATATTCTTCGAACAAGGCATTGGCTTCGTCGATTACCTGACGCGTTACGGGCGTTTCTTCCGTAGCCTTGGCCATCGCTTCGACCTTATCGATAACGTCTGCTTTCAGGCTGGCGTTACGTTTCCGATCGAGTTCTTTTAACTCAAAATAGATATTCCGATTGCTGTAATACCGATCAACGAGTGCATGATACGTAGCCCATAACGTAGCATTGTGGGGCGAATTCATGTTACCGGCCGCTTTCCACTCGTCCTGAATCTTCTTGAATTCGTTCCAGCTCGTTTTTGGATCACCCGCGTTGTTCTCGTCGGTTTCGACCAGTTCACGCAGACGGGTTAGCAATTCAGTTTTAGCCGCGAAGTTGCCGTCTTTGGCTTTGTCCAGATTCTGGAAATACGTGTTCTTCTGGCTCTTGATCTGCTTGTACAGTTCGTCGAAGCGCTGCACCAGATCATCGTGCTTATACTCGAATCCTTCTTCAGAACCCGCTTCAGCAACGTATACCTGCATCGCAGCTTCCCGCTCTGCCCGCTTCATCTGGTCGAACAGGGGCTTAACCTCTTTCAGCGTCTGATCTGCTTTCTTAAAGTCACCGGGCGTTACAGCAGGCGTACTGATCGTCGCCATCTGCGATTCCAGCAACGTAACGAAGTCCTGTTTCGAGAACTGGCTATAATCTACCGCTGGCTGAGTCGCGTCTTCAGTTTCGTCGGTGTCACTAACATCGGCATACTGCGCTGAAATTTCTTCACCGGCTGCTGATTCGGCGGGCGTCGCTTCGGCGGCAGGTTCCGATGTATCTTCATCCGATGAACTTTCCGGCGCGGGAGTTGTATCTGCGATGGATTGCAGGGTGGCTTCCTGTGCATCCGGTGTGGTTTCGGCCGCAGGCTGATCAACGGCGGCTTCTGCGTTTTCCGGTTCAGTCGTCACGGGTGAAACTGCTTCTGTTGAACTTTCCGATGCGGTTGTATCTAAGTCTTCGGCAGCACCTTCCGGCGTCGTCCCGGCCGTTTCAGCAGGCTGGGTTTCGTCCGCAGAAGCAGCAACGGCCGGTGCTTCCGCCAATGGTGGCGTAGCCTCCGTACCCGCTACCGCTTCTTCAGATTGCGTTGCTGCAACCGAAGGGGTGGTATCTTCGGGAGTATTCACTTCCAGCTCGTCGGCGGCCTGGGTTGGTGCTTCCGGCTGCTGGTTAATTTCCTGTTCTTCGTTTGCCATGTTGGGAACGTACCGATTACTTTTGCAAAATTACGACAAAAAGCGGATTTTCTTGTAGTACACTCGTTGAAAAGCCGTTAAACATCCCCTCAGAATGTCATCCACAATCAGCGATTTACGTAAGGAATACACCCTTAACGGTTTGGACGCAGCCGATGTTTCACCACATCCGATCGCTCAATTCCGGCAATGGTTCGATGCGGCCTTACAGGCAGGTGTCCCCGAACCAAACGCGATGTACGTGAGCACGGTAGGGGTAAACGGGCGGCCTGATGGACGTATCGTGCTGCTTAAAGGCGTATCGGAGGCCGGTTTTGTGTTCTATACAAACTACGAGAGCCGGAAAGGTCGCGAACTGACCGATTACCCATTTGCCACCCTTACGTTCTTTTATCCCGAACTCGAACGCCAGATTCGGATCGAGGGCACCGTCGAGAAAGTCAGCCCGGCTGAGTCCGATCACTATTTTAACAGTCGCCCGCGCGGCAGTCAAATTGGAGCCTGGGTATCGCACCAAAGCAGGGTGATTGACAGCCGCGAGGTACTGGAAAAACGGCAACAGGAGCTGGAAGCCCAATTCGCCGATCAGCCCGTACCCCGCCCGCCCTACTGGGGCGGTTTTCGGGTTGTACCCGATGCGGTAGAGTTCTGGCAGGGTCGCCCGAGTCGCTTACACGATCGGATTCGGTATCGTCAGGACGGCGAAAACTGGATTATCGAGCGCCTGTCTCCTTAAAGTTGTCTGAACGGCGGGTAGGTAAAAAGCCGGTTAGCGGTGCTTATACTGGAAAAGCAGTCCTGTACTACCGGATTTACCTACTCTCCTTACCAATGCTCGCTAAAAAAGCCTCAGCCAAACAGGCTGTCGACAAACGTACGCTCTTCAGTGTCATCTCGGCTTCTTCTGTCGGGACACTCATTGAGTGGTATGATTTTTATATTTTCGGTAGTCTGGCTGCCATTCTGTCCTCCCAATTTTTCCCAAAAGACAACCCCACGGCTGCCCTTCTGTCAACCCTGGCCACCTTTGCCGCCGGGTTTATTGTCCGCCCGTTCGGGGCGCTGGTATTCGGACGACTGGGCGATCTGGTCGGTCGCAAATATACGTTCCTGGTGACGCTGGTTCTGATGGGCGGATCGACCTTCGCCATCGGGCTGATTCCGGGCTACGCGACCATTGGCTTCTGGGCTCCCCTGCTGGTGCTGCTCCTTCGGCTGATTCAGGGACTGGCGCTGGGGGGTGAATACGGCGGAGCGGCTACGTACGTAGCGGAATACGCGCCCGAAGGTCGCCGTGGTTTCTACACCAGTTTCATTCAGACAACGGCTACGCTGGGCCTGTTTGTATCGCTTGGGGTTATTTTGCTCACGCGGCAGACACTGGGCGTGGAAACCTTCTCTGAATGGGGCTGGCGGGTGCCGTTTTTGTTATCCATCTTACTGGTAGCCGTTTCTATCGTGATTCGGATGCGCATGGCCGAGTCCCCCTTGTTTGCCAAGCTGAAGTCGGAAGGTAACCTGTCGAAGAACCCGCTGGCTGAGAGTTTCGGGAAAAAGCAAAACCTGAAAATGGTTCTGCTGGCGCTTTTTGGAGCAACTGCCGGTCAGGGGGTAATCTGGTATACGGGCCAGTTCTACGCCTTGTCATTCATTCAGAAAGCCTGCAACGTCGAGTTTGTCCAGTCGAACATCATTGTCGCCGTGGCCCTGCTGGCCGCTACGCCTTTCTTCGTGATTTTCGGGGGTTTGTCGGATCGCATCGGGCGTAAGCCGATCATGCTGGCCGGTATGGCGCTGGGGCTTCTTACCTACCGGCCGATTTACGACAAGATGTACAACCTGACCGACCTGAGCCAGAAACAGGAAGTCACCGACGCCCGGAGCATCGAACGGAAGCTGGTGAAGCAGGAAGATAATACCCCGCTGGTGGCAACCATTACCACAACTCATTACTATCTGGACGGTACGTTGCTGAAAGAAAGCGAGAAAAGCGCGACCAGTACCGCCCCTAAAGAAGTAACCAAGTCGGTTCTGCTAACCACGGGCGATTTGGTGATTATGATTCTCCTTGTGTTTGTGCAGGTGTTGTACGTAACTATGGTATACGGGCCGATTGCCGCATTTCTGGTTGAATTATTTCCAACCCGTATCCGCTACACATCCATGTCGCTGCCCTACCACATTGGCAATGGCGTATTCGGCGGATTGACTCCGTTTATCGCTACGGCGCTTGTGGCAACAGCAACAAAAGCAAACGAAGCCGCACCCGGTTCAGTAGCCAAGCCGTACCTCGAAGGACTTTGGTATCCGATTCTGGTAGCGGGGGTTTGTTTCGTAATCGGCCTGTTGTATTTGAATAATAAAAGCTACACCACAGCCGAAGATTAACGGACTGTGGACTCCCCTGACATGTAACAGAAGTACATTATGGAAGCAGTAAAAAAATATTTAGGTATTGTCTGGATCTTGCTGGGCATCTACGTCGGCTACGACCAGATCACGGATAGCCTGACCAAAATCGCCAGCGATAAGCTTGAAGATCGGGTATTCGGGTGGGTCGTTCTGCTGGTATTGACTCCCATTGTCGTGAGCGGCCTGATCCTGTTCGGGAAGTATGCGCTCGACGGCGAATATGGCTCCAAGGAATGAATCGGCTCGCCCAAGGAAATGAGTGAAAGAGTGAATAGATTTGTGCGCCTTTTAAGCGACTAATCATTTGCTCCTTCACTCATTCGTTGTTTAATTAATTATGCGTATCCGAACCTTTGACGAATATCAGGCAGCTTACCAGAAAAGTGTCGACGACCCCGAAAGCTTCTGGGCTGAAATTGCTCAGGAATTTCAGTGGCGCAAACCCTGGACCAAAACGCTGCAATGGAACTTCGACGAACCCAACATAAAGTGGTTTATCGGTGGAAAACTCAACATTACCGAAAACTGTCTCGATCGCCATCTGGCGACGCGGGGCGATCAGCCGGCCATTATCTGGGAACCGAATGACCCATCGGAAGCGAGTGTTACGTTAACGTACCGGATGCTTCACGACCAGGTTTGCCGAATGGCGAACGTGCTGAAACGTAATGGCGTGATGAAAGGCGACCGGGTTTGTATTTACCTGCCGATGGTGCCCGAACTGGCGATTGCGGTGCTGGCCTGTGCCCGTATCGGAGCCGTTCACTCGGTAGTGTTCGGCGGATTCTCGGCCCAGAGCATCGCCGACCGCATCAACGATGCGCAGTGCAAGCTGGTGATTACGGCGGATGGCGCTTATCGGGGCAACAAAGAAATTCCGCTTAAAAGTGTCGTAGACGACGCGCTCATTGGCTGCCCGAGTGTGCAGAAAGTGATCGTGATGACGCGCACCCGCACCCCCGTATCCATGCTTAAAGGACGGGATGTATGGATGGAGCAGGAACTGAAACAGGTCACCGCCGACTGCCCCGCCGAAGAGATGGACGCCGAAGACATGCTGTTCATTCTCTATACCTCCGGCTCTACCGGCAAGCCGAAAGGGGTAGTACACACCTGTGGTGGGTACATGGTTTATACGGCGTATACCTTCCAGAATGTCTTCCAGTACGAAGAGAACCAGGTTCATTTCTGCACGGCTGATATCGGCTGGATTACGGGTCACAGTTACATCGTGTATGGGCCGCTGGCCTGTGGGGCTACCTCAATGATTTTCGAAGGCGTTCCCACTTACCCGGATTACGGCCGCTTCTGGGACATTGTCGACAAACATCAGGTCAATATTCTGTACACCGCCCCTACGGCCATCCGGTCGCTGATGGGATTTGGTTTAGAGAAAGTTGAAAGCCACGACCTCAGCAGCTTACAAGTATTGGGTTCAGTTGGGGAGCCTATAAACGAGGAAGCCTGGCACTGGTACGATGATCACATCGGCAAAAATCGTTGTCCGATTGTTGATACGTGGTGGCAGACCGAAACGGGCGGCATCCTGATTTCACCCCTGGCCGGTATCACCAAAACCAAACCGACCTATGCGACGTTGCCTTTGCCCGGTGTACAGCCCATTCTGGTTGACGAAACCGGGAAAGAGATTGAAGGCAATGGGGTCAGCGGCAACCTGTGCCTGAAGTTTCCCTGGCCGGGCATCCTGCGCACTACGTACGGAGACCACGAGCGCTGCCGGCAAACGTATTTCAGCGCTTACCCTGGCTTATATTTCACCGGCGACGGCTGCCTGCGTGACGAAGACGGCTACTATCGCATCACGGGCCGGGTCGATGACGTCCTGAACGTATCCGGCCACCGCATTGGCACTGCCGAAGTTGAAAACGCTATCAACATGCACACAGGTGTTGTCGAAAGCGCGGTTGTAGGCTACCCCCACGACATCAAAGGGCAGGGCATTTACGCCTACGTGATTGCCGACCAGATGCCCGCCGACCACGATGCCGATCTGACCAAGCGGGATATTCTGGCGACGGTCAGCCGGGTGATCGGCCCCATTGCCAAACCCGACAAGATTCAATTCGTCAGTGGCTTACCGAAAACCCGCTCGGGCAAGATCATGCGCCGGATTCTGCGTAAAATTGCCGAAGGTGATACGTCGAATCTGGGTGATACCACTACCCTACTCGACCCAGGTGTAGTAGATGAGATTAAGGCTGGAGCCATCTGAATGAGCAACAACTATAGCTTCTGACAGTGTGTAAAACGCCGGGCCTCTACGTCCGGCGTTTCTGTTACGTCATTCGCCAATCAGTAGCACAAGCCCAACTAGTGACTTTATACGTCGATAAACCCATTGTACATTTATGTTAAAACACATTACTCTAGCAGTGTTGGTAGCCTGCGCCAGTGGCACAACCTTGTTGGCACAGGCCCTGAATACGTTATCGGCCCAGGAGAAGAAAGAAGGATGGACACTTCTGTTCAACGGCCGTAATACAGCGGGCTGGCACACGTACGGCAACAAAGGCGTGGGCGCAGCCTGGCGTATCGATCAGGGAGCGCTGCAATTATACGTTCCTCAGCGAGCCGGTAACAAGGCGGTCAATGGGGGCGATCTGGTTACCGATGCCGCCTTCTCCGGCGATTTTGAATTTAAAGTCGAGTGGAAAGTCGAGCGTTTGACCAACAGCGGTATCTTCTTCTTTGTGCAGGAAGCGCCCGAGTATAAAAACATTTTCAATACCGGCTTGGAACTTCAGGTTCTCGACGACGCGATCTACGAAGGAGCGAACGAAAACACGCACCGGGCAGGCGACTTTTTCAGCGTAGCCAACGCTCGTGTTCGGGAGTTAAACCCAGTGGGATCGTGGAACCAGGTGCATTTTAAACTTAAAAACAATAAGTTAACGGTTACGTTAAATGGATTTTCCATTCAGGAGCACGACCTGAACAGTGCCGACTGGAAGAAGCGAATTACCGCCAGCAAACTAAACAATGCGCCGATCAGCAAAGGCCAGTTTACAGGCCGGATTGGCCTACAGGATTGGGGTAGCTCCGTATGGTTCCGGAACATCAAAATTCGCAAGCTGTAGCTTTTCAAACGCCCGTTAACCCTTGATTGACTTTAACGCCGGGCCACTTCGTCCGGCGTTTTCGGTTTATATTTGGGTTTCTAACCAGAATTAATACCTGACTATCCAGTTATCGAGGCTTATAGTACAATTCATGACTGCTCGTTCTCCCTCACAGAAATCGTTCTCGCGCCGGCATAACGTTCAGTTTTTCTTACCTCAGGTTGGCCGTTGGTTAAACTGGTTATCCGTCGGCCTATCCGTTTGCTGGCTGTTGGGGCGGGTTCTGGGGCGTTTCTACTTTTTTGAGTTGTTCAGTCACTTTCAGGTTCAGTACGTCTGGCTGGCGTATGCGTTGATGACGCTTCAGCTTCTCTACCGGCTTGTGCACAGCAGGCGGTTTGAGTCGGGAGCGGTTCTGATTCCGTTCGCCTTATTGGGGGCTATTCTTTATTTCAAGGATAGCCGCTGGGCACCCGGCGAACAAGACATAAAGCCTGCTAATTCGCGCCCGGATGTTCGGGTTTTTCACGCGAATGTTCTCTACACGCGTAATACGTATGACACCACAATCGCGCTGATCCGCCAGCAACGGCCTGACGTATACGTGTTGCAGGAGATGACGCCCCAGAGCATCCGGCTCGTTACGTCTGTATTAAAACGCGAATTTCCGTACTGGTTTGCCTGCTGGTCGAAGGGCCCGTGCTGGGTATTAGCAGGCAGCCGGAAACCCATTCGTGTAGATCAGGCGCTGGCCAGAAAATGGCGGGTTATTTCACTTAAAACGCAGGTGCAGAGACGGGATGTGGCGTTGCTTACGGTGCACCCACGTACGCCCATCCTGCCTTCGTGGTTCCGCGAACGTAACGATCAACTGACCTACGTAGCTAATGCGGCCCGTCAGAATGCGACACCTACCGTCCTGATCGGGGACTTTAACATCAGCGTTTTTTCGCCCATCTACACCGATCTGTTCGAATCACCTACGCAACCCGTTACGTTACTATCCGCCCGAAGAGTGCGGACGCAGCCGACCTGGCCCCGGTTTTTTCCGCCCATGATGATTCCGATTGATCATGCCTTCGTCAATGGGGGGTTCTATCCGCAGTTGCTGCGAACACTGGAACACCCCGGCTCAGATCATAAGGCGCTCGTCGTTGATTTGCGCTTTGCGGAGTAGTTCGGTCGGTTAAGCTGGCCTATCTTTGCCGGTACGTATTGACTTTTCCTCCAGGCTACATGGCTGAAGAACTTCCCTTGGGTAATCCCGCTTTGCTGATCGAGTTGTTACGCTATCCCATGCCGTTTGGCAAATACAAGGGCCGTTTGCTGAGGGAACTGCCTGTTTCGTATCTGGAGTGGTTTGCCCAAACCGGTTTTCCGCCGGGTAAACTTGGCATGCTGCTGCAAACGCTGTATGAGATTCGGCTGAACGGGCTGGACTATCTGCTTACCGAGTTAGAACGAAAGCGGTAAGGTTATACCTCAACTTCTTTATTTTTCTTCAATTGGGCCGTATTTAGCCTCCCGAATGGCCATCCATTCGCGGGCCGTACCACCCGCCGAAAAGTGATCGTCTTCATCCTGTAATTCCTGATCCCATCTAAAGTCGGTGGTAAACTTACCCTGCACGGTCAGATCAATTTGTAGCCGATTGGCGGCCGGATGACCTTCGTTTTTCCGCAAAACGTAGAGCGCCTGAATGGCTTCGGTTACCTCATCCGGAAATTCGGTTGACAAGGGCTCGGCTTCTCCCTCCGGCGTCAGGTACGTACCGTCAAATTCGATGTCCTGCCCATCCGATAGCATTTGAACATTCAGCCGGGCGATTGTCCACTCGTTCGGAATAACCGAGCTGATGGCGTCGGTCAGTACGTTATAAATATCATCTTGGGTCATCTGGAAGAGCAATTTGGAATTTCCTGTGACAGCTTGTTGCATACTGGTTAACGAAATCCAGGGCTGATTTGTCCAATCCGCCTGCAATATCTGGCGTTACGTCTGCTTTACAACGTAATAATTCTCTTTTCATAAACTCTTTTTCAATAGACAATGCATTGACGATCAATTATTTATCTTTACAGTATTCCAGTTATAGCAGATTATTTAAAAATTTTCCGAGCAAAGCTGTAATGTTTTGCTCTCCAGGGCGTCTTTGTCATTGAAATGGATCTACACGCCTTCAAACAACGCATTCTTCCGGTTCAGGGCCGACTCTTTCGGCTCGCGAAGCTGTTTCTCCGCAATCGCGAAGAAGCCGAAGACGCCCTGCAGGACGTATTGCTCCGGCTATGGACGAATCGGCAGCAGCTGGAAGAGTACCACAGCGTTGAAGCTCTGGCGGTACAGATCACCAAAAACCTGTGTCTGGATAAACTGAAAGCGCACAAGCGTCAGAACGTGACGAACGATGCCGATCTGCTGGACATCCAGGCCGAAAGCCTTACCCCCTATCGCCAGACGGAACTGGCCGACAGTGCGGGCCTGATGCGTCAGTTGATGGACGAATTGCCGGATCAGCAGAAACTTGTTCTTCATTTGCGCGACGTTGAGGACTACACGTTCGAAGAAATTGAACAGGTAACCGGCCTTAATGTCAACAACATTCGAGTGATTTTGTCGCGGGCGCGTCAACGCCTTCGCGACAGTTACGCAAAAGCCAACGACTATGAAGCCAGATATTGAAACGCTGCTGGAACGATACTACGACGGAGAATCAACGCTGGACGAAGAAAAACAACTCCGTCAGTTCTTTCAGAATGAACCCGTTCCCACGCATTTGCAGGGTCATGCGGCTCAGTTCCGGTACTTTGCCGAAGCCCGGACAGAACATCCATCTTTGGCCTTTAGTAACCGACTCGCCGAGAAACTGAATCCACCTGAGCCCGGTCCGGTCCGCAAACTGGCCAACTGGATTGTCAGGATTGCCGCCAGTTTAATTCTGATTATTGCCGGGTTTGCGGGGGGTACGTTCTATAACCAATGGCGCTCCGGCGAAACCCAAGGGCAAACGCGAACTTCCGCCAACGATGCCCTTCCGGCCCAGGAGATGAAGAAAGTGCTGGCCTATGAACATAATCCGAAAACATCGGCCAGCGAACGGATTCAGGCCGTTAACCAAAGTTATGACCTGGATCAGGCCGACCAGAACATTACGCAGCTGCTGGTTAACACCCTGAATTTCGACGCCAATGTGAACGTTCGACTCGCGGCATGTCAGGCTTTGCTCAGGTTCGAAAATGAACCCGGCGTCCGCGAAGCACTCATGCAGTCGCTTTCCATTCAAACCGATCCCAATATTCAGATATTTCTGATCGAAGCGTTGGTGTCGATTAAGGAAAGAAGAGCCGTAGAGCCGATTCAGCAACTGGCGAAGAATCAGCAAGTGCTGGATGTAGTACGCCTGAAAGCACAGGAAGGCATCAACCGGCTGGCGCATAACAGCAACTCGCCTTCGTAACGTATCAATCTTCTTCTCGGTAGCGTCTGGACAATACTGGCAGCAGCGTTGCAATTACCTCCTCAGGCAGGAGACAGGAGACGTACATTCCCGTGAAAACGTTTATCAAACTATATAAATCATTAATTATCAATCTGTTTGCCTTAAACCAATGAAAAAGCTCCTTATCGTAACGGCCAGTGTATTATGCTACGTAGCAAACGCCCAGGCTCAGGAATACAAGACTAAACTATCCAACTCGAAAGACCGAAAGGTGACCATCGAGATGGCCGCTGCTGACATCCGGATTGAGGGTCACAACAGCGACGAAGTCGTTATCCAGGCCTCTTCCGGCTACGAAGCTCCACCAGAACGGGCCAAAGGCCTGAAACCGTTGTACAACAATGCCGTAGATAACTCGGGGATTGGCCTGGCCGTAACGCCCGAAAACGGGGGCTTTCGGATCGAGAAAGCCACCCGTAAACAGGTTAAATACACCATTCGGCTCCCGCGCAAAGTAGCCGTTCTCTACCAGCAAGCCAACTGGCAAGGCGGGTCCGACGTTGTCATCAGCAATATGGACGGTGACCTGGAAGTCCGTACGCACAACGCCAACATTGATCTGACCAACGTAACGGGACCGGTTGTGGCCAACAGTACCAGTGGCGAAGTGAAAGTCGTTTATTCAACCCTGAGTCAGGAGAAGCCTTCGGCCATTTCAACCGTCAGCGGAGCGATTGACATTACGTTACCGGCTACTGCCAAGTCGAACCTACGGCTGCGGTCAATTAACGGGGAGATGTACACGGACTTCGAACTGGGTCTGAAAAACACCAAAGATGGGATGTCGAAAGTTGGCGGGGGCAACAACATTGAAGGCTCCACAAACGGCGGGGGCGTTGAGCTACAGCTGAACACGATCAGCAGCAACATTTATATCCGCAAGCAAAAATAAGCCTTATCTCTTCCTCCTACTCCCATGAAAAAATACGTCTCCTTTCTCTTACTCATCGGGTTGGTCAGTCCAGCCTTTGCTCAGAAGATCATTGACAAGAAACTGTCTTACAAAACGAATCAAACCGTAAACCTTAACCTGAAATTTGCTGATAGTATTCAGGTTCGCTACTGGGATAAGGCAGAAGTGTCCGTTCGCATTGCCGTTACGATCAACGGCGGCCGACTCAACGACGCGCTGGTTGTCACAACCAATGCAACGGACGAGGAAGTCATTCTGAAAACCGATTTTGATCAGGAAATGACCAAACAAGGTAAAGCCGAAGACTGCCCCGATCAACGCTACTCCTGGAGCAGTGATCGCAGCGGAACCCGATATTACCTGTGCAGTGACATCAACTACCAGGTGTTCCTGCCCCGGCAAGCCAAGCTTAAGCTGGAGACCATCAGCGGCAACATCGACATTCAGGGGGCCTCCGAAGCCGTATTCGCTAAAACTATCAGTGGCTACGTCGATATGAGCTGGCCCAAGGCCAAGGGCGCGAATCTGGCCATGAAAACCATAACTGGCGAAGTGTATTCCGATTTAGACATTGAGTTTAAGGGCAAAAAACAAAAGAACCCAATCGTAGGCTACCAGCTGGAAGGCACTACCAACGGCGGAGGCCCGAGCGTACGACTCGAATCGATCAGTAACAACATCTATCTCCGCCGAAAGTAAGCGTTACGTATTGTATATTCTTAATGCAAGACAAAAGCTGCTCTTATGGGTGGCTTTTGCTGCATACCAACGGTTTCGGAAATCGACGGGATGCCCTGACGTCGAAAAAGGGTAATTTTAAAATAAAGCAGGAAACACGTTTTGCTTTGTGTTACCTTTGGGGCTTCAATCACCCGCGTCTTGTAATGCCGCTGATTGCTCCATCCAGTTATCAACCGCCCGCTCGCTTATGGAACGGGCATCTGCAAACCATCATTCCTTCGTTGTTTCGCAAGGTTACGGTTCCTTACGTCCGCGAACGTGTCGACACGCCGGATGATGACTTTCTGGACCTGGATTGGGCATACGGGTCGGCAACCGGGAACGTAACGCCGGAAGCAGCTCTTGTTTCAGCCACTCTTTCCCGGCCGCTCGTCGTTTTATCGCACGGCCTGGAAGGCAGTTCAACGAGTCAGTATCTGGCCGGTATGGCCCGGCACTTAACGCAACATGGGTTCGACTGTCTGGCCTGGCATTACCGGTCGTGCAGTGGCGAACTGAACCGGCAGCAGCGCTTCTATCACATCGGCGAAACGGGTGATCTACACTTCGTCATTCAATACGCGCTCGCAAAAGGCTACCAGACCATTTACCTGATGGGGTTTAGCGCGGGCGGTAACGTAACGCTGAAATATCTGGGCGAACGGGGGACCTCCTTGCCTCCGGCCATTCAACGCGCGGTCGTTTTCTCGGTACCCGTCGATCTGATGGGTTCAGCGGAGCGGCTGGAGCGCTGGGACAGCCTGGTCTACAACTACCGGTTTAACCGCACCCTTAAGCGAAAAGTATTGCAGAAAGCCGAAGCGATGCCCGGTGTATTTTCGACCGCAACCGTTCAGAAAGCCCGCAGCATCCGCGAGTTCGACAATTTGTTCACGGCCCCGCAAAATGGCTTCCGGGACGTAACGGACTACTACACCCGCAGCAGTTCGCTCCAGTTTATTCCGGCTATTCGTATTCCGACCCTACTCATCAACGCTAAAAACGATCCGTTTCTGTCACCGGAATGTTTCCCGATAACACTAGCTCAGGAACTCCCAACCGTTTGGATGGAGTTTCCCGAACAAGGTGGACATTGTGGCTTTCCGGCAAAAGAGGGCGGCCTTAACGCCCCATCCTGGTCAGAGAAGCGGGCACTTGAATTTTTGCAGCAAACCAGTACACCCCAGTCGTAGGGCTGGGTCGATATATGAGTTGTCAATTGCCCCGGAATGAATTCCGGGGGTTTTCTTATAGCCCAATGCTCACCAAACCAATGACTGTCGGCCCGGCCGAACACACGTATTACATCATCGATTTCGACAGCACCTTCACCAAGGTTGAAGCGCTGGACGTACTGGGCGAAATCTCACTCATTGGCCGACCTGACCGGGATGATACGCTGGACCAGATCAAGGCCATTACGGACCGCGGTATGTCGGGCGAAATCTCGTTTACCGAATCGCTGGAGCTTCGGCTGAATCTGCTGAAGGCCCACCGCGAGCAACTGCCTGCGCTCATCGAAACGCTGATGGGTAAAATATCAGACTCATTCCAGCGCAATCAGCAGTTTCTGAGCGAAAACGCGGATCATATCTACGTGGTCTCCAATGGATTTAAAGAGTTCATTGTGCCAATCGTTACGTCATTGGGCGTACGGGCTGATAACGTCTTTGCCAATACGTTTGTGTTCGATGAATCCGGAAACATCATCGGGTTTGATCGGGAGAACCCCCTATCGGCCAACGGGGGGAAATCGCAGGTAATTCGCGCGCTCAACCTCGACGGCGAAGTGTACGTCATTGGGGATGGCTACACCGACTACGAAATCCGGGCGGCTGGCCTCGCCAACCGGTTTTATGCTTTCACCGAGAACGTATTACGTCCGCGCGTTGTCGAGAAAGCCGATCACGTAGCCCCATCGCTGGATGAGTTTCTCTATCACAATCATTTAAGCCGCAGTCAGTCGTACCCCAAAAGCCGCATCAAAGTGCTGCTGCTTGAAAACGTACACCCAGTGGCCGTTCAGTTATTCGAGCAGGAAGGTTTTAATGTAGAAATTCGGAAGGGCGCGCTGGATGAAGACGAGTTGATCGAAGCCATCCGCGACGTATCAATCTTGGGTATTCGCTCAAAAACGAATGTTACGCGCCGGGTGCTGGAGAACGCCAACAAGCTGATGACGGTCGGCGCTTTCTGCATTGGCACCAACCAGATTGACCTCACCACCTGCACCGAACGGGGCATTGCCGTTTTCAACGCTCCCTACAGCAACACGCGTTCGGTAGTCGAACTGGCCATCGGCGAGATTATTATGCTTATCCGCAATATTGTTCCGAAAAGCAATGCCATGCACAAAGGCATCTGGGACAAGTCGGCAAAGAACAGCTTTGAAGTACGGGGTAAAAAACTGGGACTGGTCGGCTACGGCAACATCGGCACCCAACTGTCCGTAGTAGCCGAAGCCCTGGGCATGGAAGTGTACTTCTACGACGCGGTCGATAAACTGGCCCTTGGCAACGCCCGCAAATGCAAGAGCCTGGATGAACTGCTGGCCATCGCCGACATCATCAGCCTGCACACCGACGGCCGCAAGGAAAACAAGAATCTGATCAGCTACCGGGAGTTTGCGCTCATGAAAAACGGCGTCATCTTCCTGAACCTCTCCCGGGGTCATATCGTCGATATTCCGGCGCTGGTCGATGCTATCGAGCGGGGCAAGGTTGCCGGTGCGGGCGTCGACGTTTTCCCGCAGGAGCCCAAAACAAACAACGAGGAATTTATAAATGCCCTCCGAAACCTGCCCAACGTCATTCTGACCCCACACATTGGCGGCAGCACCGAAGAAGCGCAGGAAAACATCGGCAATTTCGTACCCAGCAAACTGCTCGAATACATCAATAATGGCAGTACGTATGGCAGTGTAAATTTTCCCGAGCTCCAGTTGCCCCTGCTGAAGAACTCGCATCGGTTACTGCACATCCACTCGAACGTACCGGGTATCTTGGCAAAAATGAACAACATCTTCGCCAAATACCATATCAACATCCAGGGTCAGTACCTGAAGACGAATGAGCAGATTGGCTACGTAATTACAGACGTTGCTAAAGAATACGGTGAAGAGGTCGTGGAAGAGTTAAAAGGTATCGATCAAACGATCAAATTCAGACTATTATATTAATGAGCGAAAGAGCGAAAGAGTGAAAGAGTGTATTAAGCTACCGATGGTACATTCGCTCTTTCACCCTTTCACCCTTTCACTCTTTGGTTCTCTATGAAACAAGTTTACTTCACGCCGGGTCCGGCAGAGTTGTATCCGACGATTTACCAGCATCTGCAAACAGCGATGGATGAGCAGATCGGCTCGATCTCGCACCGGAGTCAGAAGTTTCGGGATATCTATAAATTCGCCGACGAGCAGTTGCGAACGCTGTTGAATATTCCCGCTACGCACGGCATATTTTTTACCGGATCAGCCTCTGAAGTGTGGGAACGGCTGCTCTTTAACTGCGTTGAGCACGAAAGCTTTCACCTCGTCAACGGCTCGTTCTCCAGGAAATTCTTCGACTATGCACATTCATTGCACAAGTTTGCACACATTCTCGAAAAGCCATTCGGCGAGGGATTTGACGCTGCGGAGATCGACGTACCAGAATACGCCGAGTTGATTTGTACCACCCATAACGAAACCTCGTCGGGTGTACAGATGCGCCCGACCGAGCTGCACAAGCTCAAGCGTAAATACCCAAAAACCTTGCTGTGCGTGGATATGGTCTCTTCGGCTCCGTATCCTGACCTAGATTTCAGCCTGGTTGATTCGGCCTTCTTCTCGGTACAAAAAGCGTTTGGTATGCCCGCCGGCCTGGGTGTCTGGATCGCCAATGAGACCTGCCTGCAAAAGGCAGAACGGCTGCAACAGTATGACTCGTTGACCATTGGTGCCCACCATACCCTGCCGACACTTTGGAAGCATTACCAAACCTTCGAGACGCCCGCGACGCCGAACGTCCTGTACATCTACGTATTGGGTAAAATCGCCGAGGATTTCAACAGGATCGGCATTGACACCATCCGGAAACAGACCGAAGAAAAAGCCCGGATGCTGTATAAGTTTCTGGATAGTTCGGAGCAGTTCGAGCCGTTTGTGAAGCAGGAGCGGCATCGGTCGCAAACGGTTGTTGTCGCCACCACCCAAAAACCATCGGTCGACGTAATCGCCGACGGCAAGAAAGCCAATATGGTGATCGGAAGTGGTTACGGCAAATTCAAAGAGTCGCAGATACGTATCGCCAACTTTCCGGCTACATCGGCTGAGCAGGTGAACGCCCTGATTGAGCAGTTGAAACGATAAATTTGCTAGCTGTCGAGTACTGATCGAACGCCTTTTCACTTGTGGAAAGGCGTTTTTTGTCGCCGTGCCTGCAACCTTATCAGGTAGATATGGTTAACAAAACAGGGTTTCTATAAACACGTTACTCAACTCAACGACGATGAAAAAACTACTTACAACGATTGCTGTACTGGCTTGTGTAACAACGGCTGGATATAGCCAGAGCCGGTCAGATTCGACCCGAAATTCGCGGCCGCTCCTCGATGAAAATACGAAACAGGAAGCCCGTCAGAAAGCAGCCGAGGTTGAAGGCCGAATCGACGAAGAAGTGGAAAAGTCGCTCAGCTATCAGGAACGCAATCAGTTGACCTGGTTTCAGCCCGGTAACCTGTTTTTAGGCGGTGGCATCGGATTTGGCTTGGCCAACAAGCAAGTCTATACCGCTTTTAATACGCGGCTTGGCTATTTTTTCCAGCCCGGCTTTGCTGCGGGTCTGCGGTATGACTACGATCGGCTGGTTGGCAATAAATACCGCTCCCGTCAGGTTGGCGTGTTTGCCCGGTATTACCCCTTCCGTACGCGGGTAAGCAGCTTTGTGGGTGCGAGTCTTAATTCAGGCCGGGAATTTTCGGAGAACATACCAGCCGGTACAAAAGCCAATTACACGAGTGTGGGTCTGGAAATTGGCGCTATGGCCTGGATCCTCCGTCGGCTGGGCGCTGAGGTAACCTACGAAGGCAACTTCTATAATAAAATTGACCCTACAGCCAGTCGCGGCAAAGGCGGACGGCTTAAGTTCGGCGTAAACTATTATTTCGGACAGGTCAGCAATCGGGGCGTTCGTCTGAACCGGTAAGTATACAGCGTTTAGGACAAGAGTACATTTACGAAAAGCGATCAGGTTGAAGCTGGCCTGATCGCTTTTTTATTCGACCGGCAGCAGCGCGAGGTGATGCTGCGTGTGGATACTGGTAAAGTCGAGCATTTCCCGAACCGTTAGTTTACCCAGGGCGGGATGCGGCATAACGTAACGATCTAGTTCCTCATCGGTCCAGGTATGTGCAGCCTCAACCAGCGCTTCGTAAATCTGTTGAAACCGTTCAGTGATCACGGTTCGGCTGTCGGCCATATCCTCCGGGCGGGGCGACATAGATTCGGGAGCTTTCACACCGGTAGCCAGTACCTGTCGATACGTTTCCGCAATCACGTCATACGGCCGGGAGGCCTGTCGGGCTTCCCCCCATTGCAGCAGTATCTCGCGTGGCCCCGCCATCAGCCGGGCTACCGGACGCGCCGACAGGTACAGGTGCTGCATAGTATCAGCAACTGACCATTTTCCATCCGGCCGAGCTTTGAACTGCTCATCTGCGAACTGATTCGCTACAGTCAGAAAGGCTTGACAGTCAGTTATCAGCTGGTCTTGAATTTGTGGGTTCAGGTCATTCATAGCAACTAGTTTTCTCCAAGATTACAGATTTTTTCGGACACTTCCTGAATCCTGAAACTAAGTAATCCAGGAGCAAAAATTCACTTCTAATTGGTTTATTATCAGTACTTTATTAAGCAAACTATTTACTACTGCGGGGATTCATCCGGCTTCAAAATGTGTTATGTATTTGTAGTAGTAACGGGTCTCTTCCGTTTTTAGCTACGTCTACTGACTCTCGTTATGACCGCTCAACCATCTGTATTGCCTCAAACTTCGTCATCGTCATCACCCCTTGTAAAATCGGCCCGCGTGTGGATGCCAAAGCGCGTTGTCTTTACAGCTGATGCCCTGAAGGAGCCGTTCGGCCAGGCCATGTACGAACGTATTTCGGCCTTTGACCTTCCCATTGAAATCGCCAAGAACAACCGCATTACCGGTCTGCGCGGAGCCGATGAGCGCGAAACGTATCGCATTGCCAAAAACACGCTGGCCATTGTGAACGCCCCCCCGAGTGCTTTTCGCCTACAGCCCATTCCCCCCTCGGCCGACTGGCAGATGAACCTGGCCGAAGGGTGTCCGGCCCACTGTCACTATTGTTACCTGGCGGGTAGTTTGGCCGGTCCTCCGGTGGTGCGAGCGTATGCCAACCTGCCCAAGATGCTTGCCCATACGGTCACCTACGAAGGTACGTATCCGCCGAATAAGAGCTGGCAGGGTAACGCAGCTGACCGTCCCACAACATTCGAAGTGAGCTGTTATACCGACGTATTGGGCATCGAACACCTCACGGGCAGCTTAGCCGAATGCATCCGGCACTATGGCACTCGGGAGAACGCACAGTTGCGGTTTGTTTCCAAGTACAACCAGGTAAATAGCTTGCTTGATCTGCCTCATAACGGTCAGACCCGCGCCCGCTTTAGCCTGAACGCCGAGACGGTAGCCCGGCGACTGGAGGGGGGTACAGCATCCGTCGAAGCCCGTTTACAGGCCATGCGCCAGATGGCGCTTCCTCAGGAGCTGGGCGGTGGTGGCTATCCGATCGGCGTTGTGCTGGCTCCAATTATGCCGATACCCGACTGGCGCGAACACTATACCGATCTGCTCGACCGGATTCAGGCGACGCTGGACTTTCCCTGCGACCTGACCGTTGAGTTTATTAGTCACCGCTTCACGCCGGGGTCAAAAGATGTACTTCTGCAGTGGTACCCCAATACATCGCTGGAAATGGATGAAGCCGTGCGGGCGGAGAAACGTAACAAATTTGGCGGCACCAAATACGTGTACCGCCCCGAAGAGATGAAGGCAATGAAAGCGTTTTTCTTCAGCGAATGGACGAAGCGTTTCCCTAACGCACCTATCCTGTACTGGACATAGTGTGCCCTGCCCCTCTCTCTGCGGGAGAGGGGCAGGAACATTTACCAAACCCGTGCCTGTTGCACTTCCGGCTTATACAGCCGCTGGCCTTCTTTTACGTTAAACGCCCGGTAAAAGGGTTCGAAGTTCGTTAAAGGCCCATTTACCCTGAATTTAGCGGGAGAATGTGGGTCGGTTGAAACGCCAACGCGCTCCGCTTCGGGACGAATTTTCTCGCGCCAAACCTGAGCGAATCCCAGAAAGAACCGTTGGTCGGGCGTGAACCCGTCGATCTTTTCAGTGCTCTGCCCCTGTTTCGTCAGCTTAAACGCCTGATACGCCAACGTAATACCGCCCAAATCAGCCAGATTTTCGCCAAGCGTCAGGCTGCCGTTTAAGTGCAGATTATCCAAGACCGTGTAGGCTCCGTACTGATTAACAACCGGCTGAATCTTTTTCTTGAACCGCTCGGCATCCTGCTTTGTCCACCAATCGCGCAGGTTGCCGTTAGCGTCGTACTGGCGTCCCTGGTCGTCGAACAGGTGCGTCATCTCGTGGCCAATCACCATACCAATACCGCCGTAATTGATCGCATCATCCGCGTCTTTATCGAAGAACGGGAACTGAAGAATACCGGCCGGAAACACAATTTCATTATTGGTGGGGTTGGCATAAGCATTAACCGTTGGCGGGGTCATGCCCCATTCGGCGCGGTCGACAGGCTGGTTGATCTTGGCAAACTCTTCGTTGAAATAGTGCCTGCGCGCCCGCTGCACATTGCCAAAGTAATCATCCCGTTTAACCGCTACGTCGGAGTAGTCTTTCCATTTATCCGGATAGCCAATCTTTTTAACGAACCGATCCAGTTTCACCAAAGCTACCTTTTTCGTTTCAGGAGCCATCCAGTCGAGCTTTTCGATGCGTTCCCGATACACTTTCTGCAGGTTGTTCACCAGCGTTAGCATTCGATCTTTCGCTTCAGCGGGAAAGTATTTTTTGACCCATAACTGCCCCAGCGCTTCACCCAGTGAACGATCGACCCGGCTGGCAATACGCTTCCAGCGCTCGGGCTGCTGCGGTTGGCCGTACAGCGTTTTGTTGTTAAATTCAAAACTTGCCCGCTCAAAATCGCGACTGAGGAAGTTGGCGTTGTTGTTTAGTACGTCAAACTTCAACCGGTCTTTTACTACGTTGATGGGTGTGGTAGTCAGTGCTTTTTCCAGGGCCTGATAATAACCCGGTTGCCCTACCAGAATGGTGTCGATCCGGCTTAAGCCCATGGCGTTCAACACACTTCGCCAATTCAGGCTCGGCATCTGCTTCGTTAAATCAGCGACGGCAAACTTGTTGTAATTAGCCACCGGATCACGCAGATCCGCGGGTGACTTGTGCGACTTGGACAGGGCCGTTTCGAACGCCAGAATCGCGTCCGCTTTTGTTTTGGCCGAGACAGAGTCTACGCCCGTGAGGGTGAACAGCCTGGCTACGTAAGCCACAAAGGCAGTCCGTATTTTTTTGGTCGCTTCGTCGGTTTTGGTGTAGTACTCTTTTTCGGGTAACGACAAACCCGCCTGGCTAAAACTGATTCGGTTGATCGAGCTTTGCCGATCGTCGGCTCCCACGTATAATCCGATAAATTCGCCCCCCCGGTTTGATTCATCCGCGGCCAGATAACTCAGTACCTGTTTATAATCAGTCAACGCATCAATCTTGGCTAACTCCGCCTTGATCGGCTCGTAGCCAAGTTTATCGATGGCGGTCGTATCCATACCGCTGGCGTAGAAATCCCCCACCTGTTGCTCCACGGTGCCCGTTTTCGCATCGGCTTTGGCCGCTTCCTCCAGAATCGATCTGGTCTTGCGCTGGTTATCCTCGTAAAGCTGGTAGAAAGCACCCCAGCCAGTTTGGTCACCCGGAATCTGGGTTTTCTTAATCCAGTTGCCATTGGCGTAGGTAAAAAAATCGTCGCCGGGGTTAACCGTCGTGTCCATACCCGACTTATCGAAGAATGAAGTGCGCGTTGGAGTCTCTTGTTCTTTCTGGCAGGCGGTGACGAGTAGGGCGCCCAGGCCGATCGTTAAAATTTGTTTTGAGCGATCCATAAAGGGTTTTGGGAATGCAGTCAATGTGGTACTTTTGGGTAAATATAGCAGATTAGCAATGGAATGAATTGCGGTCCGCTATCGTATAGAGTTTGGATAAGAATCGTAATTAAAACTAAATCATTCGCATGAAATATCTTCTGTCTCTCTGCTTAGTATTAGTCTTGTCACTCAGCGCTTTCGCTCAGCATGAGGTAAGCTATCACGGCAAAAAGATTTCCGAAACGAACGCCATTCCGGCTACCCAGCTGACGGCTAAAATGGGCGACAAGAAAAAGATGCCCGCCAGGGTTGAAGGCACCGTTGAGTCGGTCTGCAAAGTGAAAGGCTGCTGGATGAAAGTCAAAACCGGCGATGGTCAAACCATGCGCGTGATGTTTAAGGATTACGCTTTCTTTGTCCCTAAAGATATCGTTGGCAAAACGGTCGTTGTCGAAGGCGTCGCTGAATCAACCACGACGCCAGTCGATGAACTCCGCCATTACGCCGAGGACGCAGGTAAGTCGAAAGAAGAAATCGCCAAAATAACCGAACCCGAAAAGGCCCTTACGTTTATGGCCGATGGCGTGATTGTAAAACGATAATGCGGAGTTGTTTGCAGGTCGGGATTACGGATTCCAGTGTTGGATTAGGTATCGCAACCGCTAAATTTTCCTAAGCAGACGAATTAATTCGTCTGCTTCTGTATTTTCAGGGCCGCAACTTGGTGTTGCGGCTTTTTTGTACGTAACCAACCGGTCATGAGAAAAATATACCTGCTGGCGGGGCTCTCGCTACTGGCTTCGCCCCTATTCGCCCAACGTACCCTAATTCACTGCGGCAATCTCTTCGACGGTGTCCGGAACGACATGCAGCGGGAAATGACCATTGTAGTCGAAGGCAATAAGATCACGGCAGTACAAAAGGGGTTTACTCTTCCCGTTGGTCAGGACCGCGTTGTGGATATGAAAGCCAGAACCGTGCTGCCCGGCCTGATCGACATGCACGTTCACCTGGAAAGTGAAACCCGGCGCGGGGGCCTGATCGACCGCTTCACGCAGAACGTACCAGACGTAGCATTCCAGGCGGCTAACTACGCCAAAAAGACCCTACTGGCTGGTTTCACTACGGTACGTGATCTGGGCGGCACCGGGATCAACGTAGCGTTACGTAACGCGGTCAACCGAGGCATGGTCGATGGGCCGCGCATTCTGACGGTTGGTAAATCAATTGCGACAACGGGTGGCCACGCTGACCCGACCAACGGCTTCCGCAAAGATTTGATGGGTGACCCAGGGCCGGAAGAGGGCGTCATCAACGGACCGGATGAGGCTCGCAAGGCCGTACGGCAGCGCTACAAAGACGGCTCCGACCTCATCAAGATTACAGCCACGGGCGGGGTGCTTAGTAACGCCAAAGATGGTTCCGGGCCTCAATTTTCGGACGAAGAACTGAAAGCGATTGTTGAAACAGCCAAAGATTACGGCTTTGCGGTAGCCGCTCACGCGCACGGTGCCGAAGGAATAAAGCGCGCGGTTCGGGCCGGTGTACAAACCATTGAGCATGGCACGTACATGGACGATGAGGCTATTGAGCTTTTCAAAAAGCATGGTACTTATTACGTACCGACCATCATTGCGGGCAAGACCGTAGCAGATTCGGCCCGGATGTTTGGGTACTACCCTGCCCTGGTTACGCCGAAAGCGCTAGCCGTTGGCCCGAAGATTCAGGCAACCTTCGGCAAAGCATATAAAGCAGGAGTTAAGATCGCGTTTGGTACCGATGCCGGCGTTTACATCCACGGCTACAACGCCAAAGAGTTTGAATACATGGTTGAAGCCGGTATGCCACCAGTAGAAGCCATTAAGTCGGCGTTAATGACGAACGCAAAGTTGTTAGGTCTGGACACGCAAATTGGCTCCGTTGAAGCGGGCAAATTCGCGGATATTATTGCCGTCGACGAAAACCCGATCCAGAATATTAAAACGCTGCAAGCTGTGCGGTTTGTGATGAAAGAGGGAAAGGTGTACAAGCAGTAGCTCCTTGCAAAACAGTAGCTGGTCGATATAAGCCTATAAACGACTGAGGCCCGGCTCTTATCCTGAGGGGAGCCGGGCCTCAGTCGTTTACCCTGATTACACTAATGTGAATCACGAATAAGCAGTTTAACTATAACATTTCTCCCGGCATCGGGATGGCAAAACTGACTATTATGAGTCAGGTGCTTATCCGTAATTCAGGTTACGATAAGACTTCATACAGAATAAGGTTGCTCCTAGCGACGCGAGTAGCATGGGCAGGCCAATAAAGGTCAGGATAACGGTTGTCAGCCAAAGGCTCATGAACTCATCCACCTGAGCGTCCTTCGGATCAGCGGGCAGGTATCGAACGTCTGGTCGCTGTCCAACGCGATGACTGCGCTGGGATGACCCCACCGAAGCTATGAACGTAACGGTTTTCCTGCCGGGGTCTGGAACCGGACCGTTGGGTGGTAATACGTAGTCGTTCGGTTCCTGGCACTGTCGTGTGACCTCCGTTTTTCAAAACCAATACCCTCACCGGAGGCTACAGCGGAACGGCCCAGCCACGTTCGGGCGGTATGGTAGCCGGATAGACTGCCCAGCATCATATTTATACCAATGAAGCTAACTATAACTGCGAGTATGACCAAAGTTCTGGCTGGTAGCCACCCCTTCAGGAAAGCACACCAAGCAGGGCTAGGGCATTGATAAGCAGACAAAGGCGAAGCATAGTTGTAGTATGGTATATGAATGCAGCCGGTACCGAATCAGCGAGTAAAGGGGATAAACCGGGCTCCAAACCCGACCTGGTGTCAATAGCAGTTCGTATTACACCATTTCTTAATGCCAGTTCTTTATGTCCGTAAAGAGAAAAAGTATGAGCAACAAAATCGGCCAGGCCAGATACGATAGTACCAGCACACCGAAGCCAGCTCCGGCTTTTTCTCGTATCATAGCCAGATAATAAGCCCATCCTAGCAGTCCCAACACCGTCATTGTAATTAGCAGGAACGATACCCCTTCCTGTCTTGTGTAGGATGGTCCGGGAGGATTAACCAGGGAGTCAAGGGTCATGACAAAGTAAAAGGCAGTAACCAGCCCATTGACGATTAGAGGAATGCAGAATATGATCTTAATGACCGGGTGCATAGCTAAGCGGATAAGGTGCTGATGGCATAAGAGTGGCAAGAGCCGGTTGCGTTGCGCTAATCATCGTTTCAGCCAACAACGTGTAGCAGGCCGTGCAAACTTTTTTCACATCTGGTGTGCAGTCAGCGTCAAGCGCTCGCTCAAGCGTCCATAGTAGTGCCTGCCCTACATACGTGTAGTGCCTGCCCTACATACGTGTAGTGCCTGCCCTACATACGTGTAGTGCCGTTCAGTAATACCACACTGTTTGTGGTCACGGGCCAACACCATTACATCCGCAACCAGGCTATCGACAGTATTGAGTCGGCTGACTACGTAGGTCAGCATGGCCATAAGCTGAATGGATTGATTGGGTAAAGCCACGCGGCCAAAGAGAGTTTGCAACTCAGGCGCGATTCAACTAACCGATCAACGAATACCTGTTTAACCGCTTCGGGGGCTATGTCAGCAACGCGATGATAGGTCTTTCGGGCCAACCGGGCTTGTTCAAAAGTCATGAGTCGTTGTGTTGTTTACGACTCAAAACTAGAGCAGTTACCCAGCTCAGATCAAAGAAGATAATTTGAGACGCTGTTTATGGATAACAGGCGACGCAGAAAAGGAGATGAGTCGTTGAGCCCCCCGCCAGACTTTGTTAAGCTTACTCGGCCAGAAAGCCGATCAGTAGCTGATTTACGTCGTTGCTTTCTTCGTGCTGGACCCAATGCGTTGCTTTTTCGAAGAAAACGATACGTCCCTTATCGCAGAGGTCGATGCTGGGCTGCGCCATATCGCGCTTCAAAAACGTATCCCTGACGCCCCAGATCAGCAGCGTCGGCACGGTAATCCGAATTCGGGTACGGCGTTTGGGCGGTTGCTGAACAGTGGCTCGGTACCAGTTCACCATAGCGGTGAACGCACCGGGCTGCGACCAGGCTTTCCGGTATTGGTCGAGGTCAGCTTCGGTAAACGTACCGCGTCGGCTGCTGCTGGTGAGGGTGCGGGTAAGCAGCCGCCAACGGCCGATCCGAGAGAATAGCTCAGGCAATAGGGGCAGTTGAAAGAAGCCGATGTACCAGCTCCGGCGCATCTGTCCGAAGTCATGACTAACAAACTGCTTCATAACGGCCGGATGCGGTACATTCAGGACGACGAGCCGTTCAACCCGTTCGGGATACGTAGCAGCCGTCCACCAGGCGACGGCCGCGCCCCAGTCGTGGCCCACCAGCCGGGCTTTTTGTGTCCCAGCGGCATCCATTAAGCCAACGGCATCAGCCGCCAGCGTATCAATGGTGTACGATTTAATCCCGGCCGGTTTGTCGCTAAGGTTATACCCCCGCTGATCGGGCACCCAAACCCGGTAACCCGCCCTGGCTAAGTCGTCGATCTGGCGCTTCCAGCCGTACCAGAATTCCGGAAAGCCGTGCAGCAGAATGACCAGCGGACCATCAGCAGGACCGGCCTGCACTACGTGTAGCCGAATGCCGTTTGTCTCAACAATCTGATGCTCCATACGGCCCGGTTAAAAGCCGAAGTACCGTTCGGCATTTCGGTAGCAGATGTCCTGTATAATCTGCCCAATCCAATCAACATCATTCGGCAGCTCACCATTTTCAACGTCGTTGCCGAACATATTGCACAGAATCCGCCGGAAGTACTCGTGGCGGCTGTAGGACAGAAAACTCCGCGAATCCGTCAGCATCCCGACAAAGGCGCTCAACAGCCCCATGTTCGAGAGAGCGTTGATCTGCTTCTCCATGCCGTCTTTCTGATCGAGGAACCACCATCCCGACCCAAACTGCACTTTACCCCGTACCGAACCATCGTTGAAATTGCCGATCATAGTGGCGATAACCTCATTATCGGCGGGGTTCAGGTTGTATATAATCGTTTTAGCCAGCTTATCACGATCGTCTAAACCACCTAAAAAGCGAGACAGCGCCTGTGCCTGCGGAAAATCACCAATGCTGTCCCAACCCGTATCCGGGCCGAGGTCACGTAGGCGACGCCGGTTGTTGTTACGTAGTGCGCCCAGGTGGAACTGCTGCGTCCAGCCTTTTTCATGGTCCCACTCGGCAAACTGAACCAGCATGAACGATTTAAATTTCAATATGTCGGTTGGGCTGATGACTGCGGCTTCTCCGTTCTCATTTCCGAGCAGCTTAATAAAAATCGAGTTAAGCTCGCTTTCCAGGTAAGGCTCTGCGTACACCATTTCGAGGCCATGATCCGACAGGCGGCATCCCATCTGGGCGAAATAATCATGCCGAGACTTCAGGGCATCTAAATACTGCGCCAGCGTACGAATCCCGGTATTGGTTACCTCGGCTACTTTCTGAACGTACGCCCGAAAGGCCACCGGTTCGTCGGCCGCCATAGCTTTGTCGGGCCGGAACGTTGGCAATACGTTCACCTTAAAATTACTCCTGGCGATGGCCTGGTGGTATTCAAGCGAATCGGTTGGATCATCGGTTGTACACACGACGCGAACATCGAAATGTTGAAGCAGCGTACGTGTCGTCAAGTGTGGCAACTGCTCATTGCAGGTACTATAAACGGCGGATGCCGTTGACGGGCTTAGGATATCGGTGACTCCGAACGGGTTTTTGAGTTCCAGATGGGTCCAGTGATACAGGGGGTTACGTAGCGTATACGGTACCGTTTCCGCCCACTTTTCAAACTTCTCCCAATCGCTCGCATCGCCCGTGCAAAACCGCTCCGAAACACCATGCGTCCGCATCGCCCGCCATTTGTAGTGATCCCCATAGAGCCAGATCTGCGTCATGTTCTCGAACCGCTTGTCGACCGCGATCTGATCGGGCGGCAGATGACAGTGATAATCGATGATCGGCATCGAACGGGCGTACTCATGGTAGAGTCGCCGTGCGGTTTCTGTTTTCAGCAGAAAATCGTCGGACAAAAACGTGGGCGAGGGAGCGAGTGTATTCATACGCACAAAAGTAAAAGCCGGGCCGTTTCTCCCGGCTTTTTGGTTCCTTTTTTCGAGGCACGGACCCAGCCAGGACGAAATCCGTAGCGCAATGGCTGGCTATTTCCCCCAGGAACTCGTTATTCCAAGCATCAGACCCCGCAATTCGGCCAAGCCGCGCAGCCGTCCAATAGCGGTATAACCCGGATTGGTTCGCTTACCCGATGTCAGGTCATCGAGCATCCGATGACCGTGGTCCGGGCGAAACGGCATTCGCAGATCAGTACGTCCATCTTCCTGTCGACGTTTCTGCTCTAAGAGCAATGCCCGCATGACCTGTGCCATCGGCACGTCACCCTCCAGGTGATTAGCTTCCTGAAAGCTGCCCTCAATACCACCGGCTGAGCTTGTCCGCTCCGTACTACGCAGGTGAATGAAATGAATGCGGTTTCCTAACCGGTCAATTATACCGACCAGGTCATTGTCGGGCCGTACACCGTAGGATCCGGTGCAAAAACAGATGCCATTGGCGGGTGAATCGGCAGCCGCCAGTAGCGCACGCGCATCCGCTTCGGTACTGACCACGCGGGGCAATCCCAGAATCGGATACGGCGGATCGTCGGGATGGATGGCGAGCCGGACACCCACGGACTCCGCTACGGGCGTAATCTCCCGCAGAAAACTGTACAGATGCTGCCGCAGATCATAGTCACTGACGTCCTTATACGTATCGAGTGCTTCGCGAAATTGCTCAATGGTGTAACTTTCTTCCGAACCGGGCAGCCCGGCTATGATCGTACGGGTCAGGCGTTTCACCTGCGCTTCGGTCATAGTATCCAGATACGCCCGCGCCTGACGCTTCTGGATGTCGGTATAGAGGTAATTTGCGCCCGGACGTTGCAGAATATACAGCTCAAAAGCGGCAAATTCGGTAGCATCAAACCGGAGCCCGGTCGATCCGTCGGGCATTGGGTAATCCAAATCAGTACGTGTCCAGTCGAGAACCGGCATAAAATTATAACAGACCGTATCAATACCCGCCTGCGCCAGATTGACGATGGACTCCTTATAATTCTCGATATACTGTTTGTAGTCGCCGGTATGCGTTTTAATGCCTTCGTGGACCGGAATACTTTCCACCACGGACCAGGTTAGCCCGGTGCTTTCGATCTGCGCCTTGCGCTGAAGAACCTCATCCAGGGTCCATACCACACCATTTTTGAGGTGATGCAAGGCGGTCACAATACCAGTAGCACCGGCTTGCCGGATGTCGTTCAGGGATACGGGGTCGTTGGGTCCGAACCACCGCCAGGTTTGTTCAAGCATATCAGTAGTCAACAGCAGCCAGCCGCAGGTTGAGGGAGTTTAGGGCGGCTATGTTAGGTAAAAAAGCCGTTGGAGCTGCTTTTCTCCCCAAAAGACCTGATTTGTTTTGCAAACCTCTTCTACCTCCGGCCGCTTTCGCTGGCGCATTGTGGCGCTGCTTTTTCTGGCAACAACCATCAACTACGTAGATCGGCAGGTGTTATCGTTTACCATGACCGATGAGGTATTCCGCAAAGAAATGCTCGACGTAGCGCCCGACGCGGTTCTGACAAAAGAAGCAACCGATCGGTTCAAGATCCTGTACAGCGATGTCGATGCTGCCTTTAAATTTGCCTATGCCATTGGCTTCCTGCTGGCGGGCTGGCTGATCGACCGGATCGGCACCCGACGCGGATTTTCGCTGGGCATTCTGGTCTGGAGTATTGCCGCGGTGCTCACTACGTTCGTGCAGAGCATGGCCGGGCTCCGGTGGGCGCGGGCGCTGCTGGGCCTGGGCGAGTCGGCCAACTTCCCGTCATCCATCAAAACCGTGGCGGAGTGGTTTCCAAGGCGGGAGCGTTCGTTCGCCAATGGCCTGTTCAACGCGGGCACCAACGTGGGTATCATCCTGACTGCCATTTCCGTTCCTTACCTCATTCTGCAATACGGCTGGCGGAGCTCGTTTTTTATCACCGGCATATTAGGCTTTTTTCTGCTGGCGGTCTGGTGGTTCACCTACAGCAAACCCGAACGTAACAAGAAAGTCTCGGCCGATGAACTAGCTTACATTCGCAGCGACGAAGAGAAAGTAACGCCGTTGAACGTGTCCTGGGGTCGCCTGCTGGGCTATAAACAAACCTGGGCTTTTGCGGTGGGCAAGTTCATGGCCGATCCGATCTGGTGGTTTTACATGTCGTGGCTACCCGACTTTTTCAATTCTAACGACGCCCTCGACGAGAAACTCGATCTGAAAAGCTTCGGCGTTCCTTTCCTGATCATTTATGTCGTATCCGACGCAGGCAGCGTTTTTTTTGGCTGGCTCAGCACCCAGTTTATGAATCGGGGCTGGTCGGCAAACCGGGCTCGTAAAACAACCATGCTCATCTGCGCCCTGTGTGTTGTTCCCATCTTCTTTGCCGCCCAAACCAGCAGCCTGACGGTCGCTATCGCGTTAATCTCGTTAGCCACCGCAGCCCATCAGGGTTGGTCGGCAAATATGTATACCTTTGCGTCCGACTTGTTCCCAAAGAATGTAGTGGCGTCGGTAACCGGGATTGGTGGTATGTTTGGCGCAGTTGGTGGCATCTTACTCGCGCTGTTGGCGGGCCGCATCATCACGGCGTTTGGCTATCTGCCTATGTTTATCATTGCCAGCTGCGCTTATCTGATTGCCCTGGCCATCATTCATTTGGTACTACCGAAACTGGAACCGGTCAAACCCGAGGAGCTGATCAATGAGTTTGCTGTCGATAATAACTAGTTGAGTCGGAGTTTACCGCTCAGACCAGTTGGAGATTACCCCTGTTACGTATGAAACTAATTACCTTCGGCGAAGTCATGCTGCGCCTAAGTCCGCCGGGTGTTGAGCGGTTCGCTCAGACCGATACGCTGGCCATGCACTTCGGCGGTACCGAAGCGAACGTAGCGGTTTCGCTCGCCCAGTTTGGCATTCAGGCCGCGCACGTCACCCGCTTTCCAGACCATGCACTCGGTCAGGCCGCGGCCGGATACCTGCGCCGATACAATGTCGATACTCAGTACATCCGCTACGGAGACGGTCGCTTAGGCCTTTACTTCCTGGAAACGGGGGCCGGTAGCCGCGCCAGCCAGATTGTGTATGACCGTGTCGACTCCGCGTTCGCGCGCATTCAGGCCGACGAGATCGACTGGGACACGGTACTACAGGGAGCCGACTGGTTTCACTGGACGGGTATTACACCTGCGTTGTCGCAGGGAGCGGCCGACTGTTTGCTGGCGGGTATCCAAACGGCAAATCGGCTGGGCGTTCCCGTATCGGGCGACATTGTTTACCGCAGTAACTTGTGGCAGTATGGCCGAACACCCCAGGAGATCATGCCTGCCCTTACCGAAGGCTGTACGTTAGTGCTGGGCAGCAAAGCGTTGTTCTCCGAGATTTATGGCGTTGTAGGCAGTACGTTCCAGGAGTCCGGACGGGCCCTGATGGAACGTTTTCCCAAAGTCAGTTACGTTACCGATACGAAACGCAACTCAATCAGCGCTTCGCATAACCAGCTGTCAGCCAAGTTATTCGACGGCACAACGGTGCACAAGTCCAGAGCGTATGATATACAGCCCATTGTCGACCGGATCGGCACGGGAGACGCCTACATCGCTGGTCTGATCTACGGGTTGCTGATGTTCAACGATCCGCAGCGTGCTGTTGAGTTTGGAACGGCAGCCTCGGCGCTGAAGCACACCATCCCCGGAGACGTCAATCTGGCGACAGTAGCCGAAGTAGAAACGCTGGCGAGTGGCGACAGCTCCGGTAAATTAAGACGATAATCTATAGTCATTACGTGTCATTCATTATCATTAGCGGATGACTAATTGATAATGAATGATACGTAACAGCTTTATACTACGAATCAAATGGCTAAAACAGCCCGATTAACGGTTTATCAGACCATCCGGCAGGTGCCGCTGGTACCTGTTTTCTATCACCCCGACACAGACATCTGCGCCGAGGTCGTCGCTGCGTGTTACCGGGGAGGTGTTCGCGCTTTTGAATTTACGAACCGGGGTGATTTTGCGCACGAACGCTTTGCCGAGCTTAGCCGTCTGTGTGCCCGCGAGTTTCCGGATATGGCCCTGGGTGCGGGCACGATTCTGGACGCACCTACGGCCGCTCTTTACCTTCAGTTGGGCGCCGATTTCATCGTTGGACCGACCTTCAGTGAAGAAGTTGCCCGCGTCTGCAACCGCCGGAAAGTTGCCTACATGCCGGGCTGCGCTACGTTAACCGAAATCACCACCGCCCACGAATGGGGCGTCGAAGTTGTGAAGATATTTCCGGGCGACGTAGTAGGACCCAATTTTGTAAAAAGTTTAAGCGGCCCATTGCCATTTGCGAGCGCGATGGTAACGGGGGGCGTTGAGCCAACTCAGGAAAGTCTGGCGAAGTGGTTCGGAGCGGGCGTAGTGGCCGTGGGGATGGGTTCGCAGCTTTTCCCTAAAAATGTTCTGGCCGAACGCGCATTTGATAAGATAGAGGCTACCGTTCGCGATGTAGTTCGTATTATTGCTGAATTGTGACCAATCCCCGCTAACATTTAGTTTTAGATTAACCTGTAAGAACTGCCCACCGCAGCCCGCTCTCTGATTGATTATGCCTCAACTAAGCCGTTCGATACATCCTGCCCCTACCTTCCCCGAGCGAATTTTGCAATTCGGTACGGGTGTTCTCTTGCGGGGCCTGCCCGATTATTTAGTCCAAAAAGCGAATGCCGAGGGCCGGTTCAACGGCTCAATCGTGGTCGTCAAGTCGACAGATACCCGAACGGATGAATTTACCGACCAGGATAATTTATATACGGTAGCCGTTCGGGGAGTTCAGCAGGGCCAGGACGTAGCAGAGACTACGGTGGTTTCGGCCATTAGCCGGGTGCTGGCCGCCCAGACGCAGTGGGACGATGTGCTCCGACTGGCCCGTAATCCAAGTCTGCAAATCATTATTTCCAATACGACCGAAGTCGGTTTGAACTACGTTGAAGAAAGCATTTTTCAGCGGCCTCCCCAGTCGTTTCCGGCCAAGCTGACGGCCTTTCTGTACGAGCGCTTTCGCAGCGTCGGTGGCTCAAAGGCGAAGGGGCTGGTGGTCATTCCCACGGAACTGGTGACGGATAACGGGCTGAAACTTCGCGAAGCGGTGGAGAATCTCGCTCAGTTCAATGAACTGGGCAAGCTGTTCACCAAATGGCTTAAGTTTCACGTCCGGTTCTGCAATTCACTCGTAGACCGTATTGTTACGCGCCCGACCGCAGAAGCGCAGGAAGCGCTACAGCGCGAACTGGGCTACGAAGATAGCTTACTGACCTTTACGGAGCCGTATCACCTCTGGGCGATCGAAGGTGACGATCGCGTCCGGCAAACGTTGTCGTTCGCTGATGCCTCGACCCCCCAGATCATCATCGACGAAGACATTAATTTTTACCGCGAACGTAAGCTTCGGGTTCTGAACGGTACGCATACGCTCACCATGCCGCTTGGCTATTTGCTGGGCCTGGAAACGGTGGCCGATGAGATGCAGCATCCAGCCATGAGCCGGTTTGTCGAGTCGCTGATGCTGGATGAGATCGTGCCGACGGTGCCTCACTACGGTACGCCGGGTATGGATAAAGCCGCCGTAACTCAGTTTGCCCAGGATGTTCTCGACCGGTTCCGGAATCCGCATCTCGACCACCTGCTGCTGAACATTTCGCTTCAGCAGACGGCCAAAATGCAGGCCCGGAACGTAGCGACCATCCAACGCTACGTAGAGCAGTCCAACGCGGTTCCGAAACGAATGGCCCTTGGTTTCGCGGCTTACCTGCTGTTCATGAAAAGCGTTCGGCAGGAAGAAGGCCAATACCTCGGCGAAGTGCCCGCAAACGGCGGCATCATTACGTACCCCATTCGCGACGAGCGGGCCGGTTACTTCTTCGAAAAGTGGCAAACTGTGAAACCCGAAGAGCCAGCTTCCGTTCAGGCGTTTGTGAACGACGTACTGGCCGATCAGGCACTCTGGTTAACCGACCTGACGGCGCTCCCCGGTTTTGCCGATGCGGTTGCGACTGACTTAACGGCTTTGTTAACCGAAGGTGCCGCCAGCGTTCTTGAGAAGTCACTAGCCTAGGCGGTATATACAATCGAATCCAGTTAAGCTCTCACAGACACCCGTTTGTGAGAGCTTTTGTTTGTCTTCTCCGGGCGAATTGGTTTGCGGGTTCGCCCGTACTGCGCTTGCACCAGACGTATTACCCGATAAATTTGCCTTTAAACCTAACCCTTACCTCTATGACTGGCCAGATTTTGGTTATTGGCAGTTCCAACACCGACATGGTGGTCAAATCGGATAAGCTGCCAGCCCCCGGCGAAACCGTTATTGGGGGTACGTTCCTGATGAATCCAGGTGGCAAAGGTGCAAATCAGGCGGTTGCAGCCGCGCGCTTAGGCGGACACGTAACGTTTGTTGCCAAAGTAGGTAATGACCTGTTCGGTCAGGAAGCGCTTAGAGGATTTGAGCGGGAAGGTATTGATACCAGCTACGTCGTAACGGATTCTGATAACCCTTCGGGAGTTGCGTTGATTAACGTCGACGCCAGGGGCGAAAACTGCATCACCGTCGCACCGGGTGCCAATGCTAACCTACAACCTACTGAAACAGAACAGGCTATCCAGCAGGCGGAGCCAGAGACGCTGCTCTTGCTCCAACTCGAAATTCCACTCGTAACGGTTGAGCAGGCAATCAAACAAGCGGCCGCTCGTGGGTTACGAATCATCTTAAATCCAGCACCCGCCATTACGTTATCAGCGGATGTGTTTCCGAACTTATTTCTGATTACGCCAAACGAGAGCGAAGCCGAGCTATTAACCGGCATTCGGGTTACGGACCTGATCACGGCCGAACAGGCGGCTCAGCGACTTCACCGGATGGGAGTACCAAACGTCGTGATTACTCTTGGCGCTAAAGGCGCTTATCTGCACACCAGCGCGGGTGCCCAGTTAGTATCAAGTCCAACCGTAACGGCGGTTGACACGACAGCTGCCGGCGACTGCTTCAACGGAGCCCTGGCTGTCGCCTTGTCAGAAGGACAACCACTCGCCGAAGCGGTTGCCTTCGCCTGTCAGGCCGCGTCAATGTCAGTAACCCGAATGGGAGCCCAGGCCAGTATGCCCAAACGTACTGATCTTGAGCAGGTTGTTTAGCCTGCCGTTATGGTCTCGCTGAATTCATTGCTGTGTTCTTCCCGATCCTTACCCTTAATTTATACGCATGAAAAAGCCGTTCCTATTCGTCTTTACGATTGCCTGCCTTACGGCTGCTACGCCCCCCAAGCCGTTCATTAAACCCGCGCCCCAACTCGTCAAGGTGTCTAAAGCTACGTTACAGAACAAAATCAAAGGGGGCTGGGCGGGGCAGGTTATCGGCTGCACCTTTGGCGGGCCCACCGAGTTCCGCTTCAATGGCACCATGATTAACGACTACCAGCCGATTCCCTGGTACGACGGCTACATCAAGAAGACCATGACCGAAAACTCTGGCCTGTACGACGACGTATACATGGATCTTACCTTCGTGCAGGTTTTTGACGATAAAGGGTTGGATGCTCCGGTCGAAGAACACGCCAAAGCCTACGCGACGGCGGGCTATATGCTCTGGCACGCTAACCAGGTCGGACGGTATAACATCCTGAACGGCATGAAACCGGCCGACGCCGGTCACTGGCTAAACAACCCCCACGCCGATGACATCGATTTTCAGATTGAGGCCGACTTTTCGGGCTTGATGGCCCCCGGTATGCCTAATACGGCCGTGCAGATCGGCGATCCTATCGGGCACCTCATGAATTACGGCGACGGCTGGTACGGTGGTGCGTACGTAGGTGCGATGTATTCGCTGGCTTTTGTTTCCAACGATATCAAGTACATCGTTAAAGAGGCTCTCAAGACCATCCCGCAGCAGAGCACGTTCTATCAGTGCATTGCCGACGTAATCAAGTGGCACGAACAGTACCCAACCGACTGGAAACGCAACTGGTTCGAGATTCAGCGGAAATGGTCGGATGAAGTAGGCTGCCCGGATGGTGTTTTTCACGCATTTAACATCGACGCTAAAATCAATTCGGCCTATATCGTGCTGGGTCTGCTCTACGGCGGTGGCGACTTCACCAAAACGATGGAGATTAGCACCCGCGCAGGTCAGGATTCCGATTGCAATCCGGCTTCGGCGGGTGGCATTCTGGGTACTATGCTCGGCTACGACAAGATTCCTGCTTACTGGAAGCAAGGGCTGAAAGAAGCCGAAGATCTTGATTTCAAATACACGACCATGTCGCTGAACGACGTCTATGCGATGGGCATGAAGCACGCCCTGCAAGTTGTTGAACGGAACGGCGGTAACGTACACGGCGATCAGGTGACCATTGCGGTACAGACGCCCAAAGTTGCCCGACTGGAACAGGCGTTTCCGGGGCATTACCCTACGCTCGTCAAAAGCATCCACAAAGACCTGGAAACCGAATACACCTTTGACTTCGAAGGCATCGGTTTTGTGCTCAAAGGTGAAGCAAAGCCGAAGAGCAAGTCGTCGGTGGGTTATGAAAATCCGTTTGCGTTCAACGCTGAGTTCTACCTGGACGGTCAAAAGATTGAAACGGCTAAATTACCGGCAAACTTCACCCAGCGTCGTTATGATCTGTTCTGGAAATATAAGCTGCCGAAGGGAAAACATACAGTACATATCAAGCTCCTCAATCCAGACCCGGACCACGTGGTTCGCTTGGGGGACCTACTGGTCTACAGCGACCAACCGACGAAGGCTAAGTTGTGAGTTTCAGCGTAATAAAAGTAACTGGTTCGCGTATGTTTATCCGGGTTGTTTTCTTACTGGCCATTTCTTCGCTTGGGTACGCGCAAAAGCCAGTCCCGCCCATCATTCATCCGGACCCGGCCCGTGCTTTGCAAACGTACCGGGAGAACGTAACGCGGCTGCGCCAGGAGCACACCCGCCACCGGGACCTACCCGACCTGAGATTCTTTTTGTTCGGCATGGGCGATCGGCTCAAGCTTATTTACCGTAACGGTCGGCTGTTGAATGCCCTGACGGGAAATATCGAAGAGCAGTGGGACGTAAAGCAGGAACTGATCGTTCCTTCCGAATATTTAGTTCAACTCACGTTAGTCGACAGTCTCGACGGACGACCACAGGTTGTGCAGATCCGCGAAGATGAAACCGGCGTATGGCTCTTACAGCCCAGTAAGCGGCCTAAGCTGATTCCGGGAACGCGCAGCCGGGTCAACCTGCCCCAATTCGCCGGCAAACCATTTGGCCCGGTACTCCGTGTATTGCACCACGAAATCCTTATCAACGTGATCAACGGCCGCCCGGTACCCAACTTTCTGGTTTATCTCAAACCCTGGTATCGGGATGCGGCCTTAATGGCTATGGTTATGCGCGAAACCGATAATCTGCCCTTGATTCGCGACTGGATCATGGCCATACGAGAGCCTTTTGACCGTAACAATCGGGGCATGGCGGAGGCTGACAACTTAGGGCAGGTCCTGTTCCTGATTTCGCAGGTGTCCGACAAAAGTCATCCGGCTGTCGCGGTGGTACTGGATTCGGTAAAGCGGTTTCGTAAGGACAATTATATCGTTGGTAAAACCAATTACACCGAGCATCCGGTGTTTCAGACGAAGTGGCTCAAGTACGGCTTAAACGCACTTAAACTTCCTGACCCTTACGTCATTCCAAAGCAGTACGACAGTTATTCATCGCTGTGCTGGTGGGCGTATACAGACAGCCATGTTCCAGGGCCAAGACTCGACGAAAACTCCAGCGCGAATTATCCGTACCTGGCGTGGGCCGAAGATCACTTTTTGGGTGATAAACAGGGGATGGTTGGCAACTTGGATTACCCACTTAGCTGGGAGCAAAAGGCCAGCGACGCGCATTACCCCGGCCTCACGGTATTGGATAAAAGCCTGGTAAAGCAGAAGCTGGCCTTCCCCCACAGCTGGCATGCTGCAGAGATGTTTCTGGCCTTGATCAGCCGGTGAGTAAACCTACCAGCACTTATTTTGCCGCGATAATCAGCGCCAGACCAAGTACGTAACAAATGCCCATCAGCGCCAGATAGCGACTGGAGGAAGCCGGAGCCCCTTCGAACTCGTACCAGATAAATACGCCCCACAGAACGGCGATGATGGTTGCGCCCTGCCCTAACCCGTAGCTAATGGCATAGCCAGCCTCACCCGAGGCCAGCAGGCTCGACGCCATGCCCAGACACCAGACAATACCCCCCAACATGCCAATGATGTGGTTACGTCGGCTGACGTCTTCGTAGCTAATTTCCCCATCGGCGGGCTTGCTGGTAAACCGGCGCAGAATCGGCAGGAATAAGGGCGTACTGATCACGACGCCCACCGCGAACAGCACCAGAGCCGTGTAGGGGGTCAACAACCCTGCCGCCGGATTGGCGAAGTCGGTGGCCATGGCGCGGGCCACAAAATAGAAGAAAAAACTCATCAGCAACCCACCCACCAGCGACACGGCAATCCCCCGCGTATTCACCGACTGGTCCGCAGCGCCTTTTGAACGATACGCTAACGCACTAAACACAACGGCCAGAAAAATAGAAAACACACCGGTAGATAAGAGACCGATGCTGCCCACCGGCGACAGGATGTAGTTGACCACAACACCCAGAATCAAAGCCAGCCCAATCCCAACCGGCATGGCAACCGACAAACCTGCCAGCTCGATACCTACAACAATCAGAATGTTGGCAATATTGAACACAAAGCCGCCAGTCAGCGCGAACAACAGGTTCTGCGTTTCGGCCTGCTGGAAATCGACCAGAAATGACCGACCGGCCGAGCCAAGGCTCCCCAGTGTAAAGGCTAGGAAAAGACTCAGAAGCAGAATACCGTAGGTATAGTCGCGGTAAAAGATGGTAGTGGGAACCGATTGCGTGGCTAATTTCTGCGTATTGGCCCAGGAACCCCAACAAAGCATGGTCAGAAAGCACACGACCACGGCTAGCGGATACTGCGTAATAATGAACATGTTAACGTAGGCTAGTTAAGGAATAGTGTAGCAATCTACAAAAACAACTCCATATAATGCAATTGAGGAATGAGCATAAAATCAGGGAGTTAAACAGCCCTTCAGCCGGTTGTTCTTTACCTTTGCGGGTATGAATTACATCTACATTCTCCTGGCATTCGTGACGGGGCTGGCCGTTACAATTCAGGCGGGAGTGAACGCTAATCTGCGCCAGGTGATGGCCAATCCCGTGCTGGCAGCCGCCATTTCCTTTGGTTCGGGTTTCCTCTCCTTGTTTATTGTCTTAGTAGCTACTGGTGCTTCGCTTCCGGCTTTTGAGACCGTTAAGCAGGTGAGCTGGTGGAAATGGACCGGGGGCGTCATCGGCGCGATCTACGTAACAACGGTAATCATCAGCGTACCTAAAATCGGCACCGCCAATCTGGTCAGCCTGAGCGTGGCCGGGCAGCTGGTAGCCGCTGTTATCCTCGATCATTACGGGCTGTTAGGATTTACGTTGCACCCGGCCAACGGCTGGCGTTTGCTCGGGGTAGCCTTAATTATGGCGGGCGTACTGCTTGTGGTTAGAAACTAAGCGCCCGATTTCGAGTTTTTACGTAGTTGCCCAACCACGTAAAACTGATGTCTAGCCACTGTGATTAACTACCGCTTTTATCCATCCCTGCTGAATGTGTTCTCCCGTTACGTTCGTGGTGGGAATCTGTCTGCGCAGGAACTCATCGACTCCATTAACCGCGTCCCAACGCCCACCACGCAGGCGCAGGAGCGCGGCATTTCGTTTGAAGAAGCGATTGTGAAAGGCACCGACGAGGACCGCTTCGACCCCGAGATCATCAAAAAGGTTCGTAAACTTCTCCCCCGCCCTATTGTCGATACGCAGGTGTATTGCCAGTGGCAGATCGATGACGTTCTCTTCTACGGCTACGTCGACCTGATTGGCAAGTTTAAAGCCGTCGACCTGAAAACAACCGCTACCTACCAGAAAGACCGTTACCTGTTCAATCATCAGAATTTGTATCTCCACGCCCTTAAACGCAAGGGAATCAAGCTGATGGAGTACGTCATTACCGATTTTCAGGACGTGTATGTAGAAAGCTACTCCCTGACGCATCCCATTGATAAACAGCTGGAAGAGATCAGGTTATTCAAAGCGTTCCTGGACGAACATCGGGCGTTGATTACCGATAAAAAGATTTTCGCAGGCAAAGACGAGGACCTGGATGCCCGACGTAAGTCGTAACTTGCGGCCATGCTGCAACGTACCATTCGCCTGTATCAAAACGCTTATCAGGGCTTATCGCCATCGGTCTGGCTACTGGCCGGGGTGATGCTGATTAACCGCTGCGGCACGATGGTACTGCCGTATCTGACGCTGTATCTGACCCAGCATCTTCACTACAGCGTGGGTGAAGCAGGGATTGTTATGGCCGTTTTCGGGGCGGGGGCGTTTATCGGTACGTTCATCGGCGGACGCCTGACCGACCGGTTCGGATTCTACCACACCCAGTTATTCAGCCTGCTCTTTGGTGGTTTCTTCCTGCTAGGCCTTCAGTTCGTTACGCATTTCTATGCGCTGTGTGCCAGCGTGTTCATTTTCACGCTCCTGGGCGATTCGTTTCGACCTGCCAACCAGACCGCGATTGCGTATTATTCTACGGCTGAGACCCGAACCCGCGCTTTTTCACTCAACCGGTTAGCCATCAACCTGGGCTGGGCAGTAGGTGGCGGGCTTGGCGGTGTATTGGCGGGTATCAATTACAAGCTGCTGTTCTGGGCTGATGGCTTAACCTGCATTGCCGCCGGTATAGTCTTAGCCACATTTCTGCCCGCTCCCGATAAGCAAACCACCAATACGTTAGAGCAAAACACTCTCCATAACGTTGATGTCCGCAGATCACCCTACCGCGATACAGACTTTATCTTTTTTGTAATTTGCGTGGGCCTGCATTTGCTGGTGTTTTTTCAACTGTTCACTATAGTGCCTTTGTACTTCAAGGAGGTGATGCACCTGAATGAGCAGGTGATTGGTTCGCTGTTAGCCTTGAACGGAATCATCATTGTTATTGTCGAGATGGCGCTCGTGCATAATCTTGAGCAACGGAAACGCTCCAGACTCAGGCTCATTACGTGGGGTGCCTTACTAACTGCCTTCTCGTATTTTACACTTAGCTTAAGCAGTGCAGTCAGTATGGCCCTGGCCTATATTCTGCTGGTCACGATCAGCGAAATGCTGGCCATGCCCTTCATGCAGTCTTTCACCGTTGAGCGTTCAAGTCCGGCTACGCGTGGGCAGTACCTGGGCCTATACGCCATGGCCGGGGCCTTCGCCCAAACATCAGCGCCCGCGCTGGGCTCAGTTATGGTAGAGCGATTTGGGTTCACTGCGCACTGGTTGACGCTCGCCGGAATCGGCCTGGTCGCCACTGGCGGCTTTTGGTGGTTAGGGCAGAAACTTGAGAGCTCGAAAGAACACGTGCTTCTTGATCAATAATTTCTCTTATCTGTTTTCACCTGGTATTACGCTACTGAACGAGCAAGTCACCACTCAATGATAAAGCATCAGATCCCCTGCCTAATCCTGTTCTTATTCCTGAGCCAACTCGTTCAGGCCCAATCGGCTGTTAAGGTGAAAAGCACGTATGACTACTTACTGTACCTACCGAAAGAGTATACGAAACAAACCGCTACGTATCCGCTTGTCATTTATCTGCACGGCGGCTCACAGAAAGGCAAGGACCTCAATAAGTTAAAAGTGTACGGCCTGCCTCAGCTGGTTGATAAGGGCACTGATTACCCGTTCATCATCGCTTCTCCTCAGTGCCCTGACAACACGTACTGGTCAACGGATAACTGGTTTGAGAACCTTTATAAAGACCTCACCGCGAAGTACCGGATTGATACCAGCAGAATTTACGTAACCGGCATCAGCATGGGCGGCTTCGGAGCCTGGCAGGTAGCCATGGACTATCCAGATACGTTTGCGGCTGTAGTACCCTTATGCGGAGGGTGTAACGACTCAACCCAGATTTGCCGAATCAGTCACGTTCCCGTCTGGACCTTCCACGGGACAGCCGACGATCAGATTCCGGTCTCGGAAACCGAGCGATTAGTTAGCCGATTAGAAAAGTGCAATGGCAACGTAACGTTCACCCGTCTGAACGGCGAAGGACACGGCATTCAGTATGTATACGAGAACAAGGCCATTTATAACTGGATGCTTCAACAAAAGCGACAACCGGTAATACGCCGTTCCCGTTAGGTTGAGTACACAACCCCTAATTTTACGATCTTTGCAGTAAAAGCGCGTGAAAGGCGTCCTGGTTTGATACCCTTCGCTCTTTCACACATTCACTCTTTCGCTCTTTCACTTTGAAACTCTGGCAAAAAGAAGGCGTTACAACAGCCGAACAAATCGAACGATTCACCGTCGGCCGCGACCGGGAGATGGACCTTTACCTTGCTCCGTTCGACGTACAGGGCAACCTTGCGCACGCGCAGATGCTCGAAACCATTGGGTTGCTCACCAGCGATGAGCTTACGGCCCTGCAAGCCGAATTGAAGCAGATTTATACGCAAATACGGGCGGGTCAGTTCGCGATTGAAGATGGCGTTGAGGATGTCCACTCGCAAGTGGAGCTGATGCTGACGCGAGCACTCGGTGATGTCGGTAAGAAAATTCACTCGGGCCGGTCGCGGAACGACCAGGTTCTGGTTGATCTGAAACTGTTTACGCGCGACCGGCTGTGGCAGGTTGCCGAAGCGGTTCAGCGGGTCTTCACTCGCCTGATAGAGCGCTCCGAACAGCACAAAGACGATCTGTTACCCGGTTATACGCACTTACAGATTGCGATGCCTTCGTCGTTTGGGCTGTGGTTTGGCGCGTATGCCGAAGCTCTGGCCGATGATATGCTGACCCTGCAAACGGCGTATCGGCTGGCCAACCGGAATCCGCTCGGTTCAGGCGCTGGGTATGGGTCGTCCTTTCCGCTCAACCGCTCGCTCACAACAGAACTGCTGGGTTTCGAAGGCATGCACGTCAACGTAGTATATGCGCAGATGAGCCGGGGCAAAACCGAACAGACGGCGTTGACAGCGTTGGCGGCCATTGCAGCAACCCTTTCGCGAATGGCTATGGATATCTGCCTGTATAACAGCCAGAACTTCGGTTTCCTGACCTTGCCCGATGCGCTGACGACCGGCTCCAGCATCATGCCGCACAAGAAAAACCCCGACGTAGCGGAGTTGCTCCGGGCGAAAACGAATCGGCTGAAAGCCCTCCCGATGGAAGTGACGCTGGTGCTAAGCAATTTACCATCGGGTTACCATCGGGACATGCAGATTTTGAAAGAAGTCTTGATGCCGGCCTTCGACGAGATTCTGGATTGCCTCAGCATTACCGACTTCATGCTCGAACACATCCAGGTAAAACCCAGTCTGCTGGATGATCCAAAGTACGACTTGCTGTTCAGCGTGGAGCGGGTTAATGAATTGGTATTGCAGGGCGTTCCGTTCCGCGAGGCTTACCGAACGGTTGGCAAAGAAATCGCGGAACACACCTATAGCCCTCCCCGTACGTTGCAGCATACGCACGAAGGCAGCATCGGCAACTTAGGCAACGACCTGATCACGCAACAGATGCAGCAGGCCGTTAAAGGATTCGGCGCTGACCGGGCGCAGGAAGCTATTGAACGCTTAGTAGGTTTGACCCGTTAATTGCGTAACTTCCTGAAAAAGTAAGAACGTGTATGGCAACGACAAACGAAGCGGTTCAGACACCAGCCATTCCTGAGTTACTTATTTACGAAACACTCAACGGTCGTCCTCTTTATTACAAAGGCTATCAGGATGTGGTAGCCAGTGTCCTTAAACCAGAGTCTGTAATGGGAAGCAGCGACTTACAAAGTATTCTTGTCATGATATTGGCAGGAACGCTTTGGAGTAAAGTCAACCGCAAGTTATATCAACTTGCTACCAACGAGTCGGGGCTTCATATTGGTCCGGGTGACAACCTCTCCGCCGATATTGCCATTTTCAATAAAGCGGACGTTGCGAAGCCAAAAGGAAAGTATTTCGACGTAGCTCCCAAAATCGTTATCGAAGTAGATATCAAGATTGATCTTGCCGAAATTGGCAGCGACGTAGCGTACATCTCCGAGAAAACGCAGGAGCTGTTCAACTTTGGTGTTGAACGGGTACTGTGGGTACTTTCCAAAACTCAGAAGGTAGTCATCATCCAGCCCGACAAGGACTGGATCGTCACGGACTGGGGCAACGACGTAACAATCCTGGATGACTACGCGATCAACATCAGACAGCTCCTCGACGACGAAGAGATTGTTTATTAAACGAATCGGGTCGGCTACTGGCCGACCCGCTTTGCGTTTATTCTACCCGGTACGCGACTAAGGTGTTTTTGTAGAAGGTAGGTACGATTAACAGCTTCTTCTTGCTGATGTAATCGATGTCGGCGGAGTTGATCTTCTGATCGCGGGTGTCGAGAAGCTTTTCTTTGGTGCCGTTGCCCTTTACGTGGAAAAGCTGGCCGTTCCAGTCCGAAACAAAGTAGTTGCCTTTGCCCTCCCGTACAATGCCGTCTGTAGCTGCCATACCATCGGCAATGGTTGTCATCGTCTTTGTGCCGGTATCCACAGCCCGCAGTTCGCCTTTCTTTGTGCAGCCAATCATCAATCGATTTTTGCCAACCGCCAGCACCCCATTCGGCTTATCGAGTTGCTCACCTTCCATCCAGACTTCCCATTTATCATCCTTCAACCGGTAGATCTTATCAAAGCGGCTATCCGATACGTATACGGTACCATCGTCAGCGACTGTTACGTCATTGAGGAAAGCGTTTTTCTGATCGGGAGCATCCCAGGTCTTTTCAGCCTGTCCCGTCTGCGTGTTGATCGCCACGAGCCGGTACACATCCGTTACGTACAGCCGATTCTTGTGCAGGCCCATACCTTTGGGTGCATTCAGGCCCGATGTCCAGCGTAGGTTTTCGATCTTCCCATCGAGCGACACCTTCGAGATAAACCCACTGCCATCGAGGCCGTCGGGCTTTCCATCGATGTTCGCTACGTAGATGGTGTTTTTTCCATCATACAGTACTGACTCAGGAATCCGTAAGGTAGAGTCTGTTTCCCAGACTTTTACCAGTTTCATCGGCTTGGTTGTTCGAATCAGGGTCATGGAAACGAGCCCGGCAGCAACCACAAATCCACTGATAATATAGAGTATTTTTTTCATGTGTTTTGTCAACAGTTTGTATACAAAAAAATTTTTGAAATTTTTTCGGTTGTACCTAAGCAACCCGAATCTGGCATTCGGTCCCAAAAATGGTAGAAACGATAGTATTATTCTAACCAATGATTAAATCAGGCAATTTTTTTGATGAACATTCTAAGAATGAGGCAGTTTAACACCACGCACGCTAAACAAATCCCTTTACACTGATGGAAACGTATCAACCAATGACCGCACGGTCGGCCATAACGACTGCGCCCCTCAAAGAGAGTATCCGTGACATGATCCGCCTGCAAAGAGATTATGAGCTTTCAGACGAGTTGTTTTGGGAAGTTTTCAACGCCCGCGTCCTGCTGAATGAGCAGATTGATGTAAATGAATTTGTAAACGAAATGAACAGTGCTTCCGTTCAGGCATAATCGCCTGAACGGACGATGTGCGCCCGAATATCCGCCAGATGGCCACTATTCGGGCGCACATTTTTGTGGGTACTCAGCTAAGCTTAACAGCTAGTAACGCCTTCGATCTGGTGTATATATACGCCACCACCACCATTGTAACCACCCCGCCGAGCAGCACCGATGGAACCGTACCCAGCAGCCGGGCCGCCAGCCCCGATTCAAACGCCCCGATTTCGTTGGATGAACTGACAAAGATGCCATTTACGGCCGCGACACGCCCGCGCATGTGATCGGGCGGAAAGATTTGCAGAATTGTCTGCCGGATGATTACACTTACGCTGTCAAAAGCTCCGGTTAACGCCAGCATAAGCAGTGACAGGGAAAAGTTCGTGGACAGGGAAAAGACAATGGTCGCGAGTCCGAAGCCCGCTACGGCCAGGAGCATATTCCGCCAGGCGTTGTGAATCGGTGGATACCGGGTCATGTAGGCCATTGTCAGCACCGCCCCTACGGACGGAGCCGCCCGTAGAAACCCTAGCCCTTCGGCTCCTACCCGCAAAATATCTTCGGCGTAAACGGGTAAAATGGCCACAACCCCTCCGAACAGGACTGAGAACAGATCGAGCGAAATGGCGTAGAGCACAATCTGAGTTTTGAACACAAACTGAAACCCTTCTTTCAGGCTCTCCCGGAAGCCAAGCACGGGCGCATCACTCACCGTTACGGGCTTTCGACTAACCAGCGTAATGAGGATGAAGCAGACGACCAGCAGACCAATAACCACTAGTAACGTATTGTCGAAGCCCAGACCGCTGTACAGAAAACCTGCCATACCGGGCCCAACAATGGCACCCGCCTGCCAGAACGAGCTGCTCCACGTAGCGGAATTCGCGTACAGTTCCCGAGGAACAAGAAACGGCTTGAGCGACGAACTGGCCGGAGAATAGAAGCCCTTAGCCGTACCAATCAGCATCAGCACGCCGTAAATAACCACTAACCGAGCCGTTTCCGACAGCCCTTTCAGAACAGTCGGCTGGAACGCGTAATAAAGAATTACCGAACTTAACGTAATAACGCCCAGGCTCCACTGCAAAATCCGTTTCTTGTCACGCCGATCGGCCAGGTGCCCACCAAATAAGGACAGCGCAATAAAGGGCAGAGCTTCGGCCAGGCCGACCAGACCCAATGCCAACGGGTCGTGCGTAAGCTTATACAGCTCGTAGCCAAGCACGACTTCCTGAATCAGCAGCGTGGCCGTGATCAGGAAACTGTTCATTACAAAATAGCGGAAATCAGGGATGCGTAGAGAAGCGAATGTGTCAACGGGGTGTTCCTGAACCATGAGCGCAGCGTTTCAGACGGAAAGTTAACTTTGCCGACCTTTCCTTGTATATTCAACAAAACAATGCAAACTCAGTTCAGGACACGACTAAAAATTTGCTGCATCAGCAGCACTGACGAAGCGAAATTAGCAATTCGTTACGGGGCCGATGCCCTCGGGTTAGTGGGTCGGATGCCCAGCGGCCCCGGTGTTATTGCCGATGACCTGGCCGCGCAGGTCGTTCGGGCAACGCCCCCGCCCGTTGCTACGTTTATGCTGACCAGTGAAACCACTGTTGCGGACATCATCGCCCATCAGCAGCGCGTGGGTGCCAACACCATTCAGTTGGTCGACGCGATTCCTGCGCAGACGTATAGCCAGCTTCGAGATGCCCTTCCGGCGGTAAAGCTGGTACAGGTTATTCATGTTATCGACGAACGTAACGTCGACGAAGCACTCCAGGCCGTGCAGAATGGAGCCGATACCCTACTGCTCGACTCAGGCAACCCAACTCTGGCCGTAAAAGAGCTAGGCGGCACCGGCCGGGTGCATAACTGGCTGATTAGCCGGCAAATTGTTGACCAGTCACCCATACCGGTTTTCCTGGCCGGTGGTCTCAGCTTGCAGAATGTACGCCAAGCCATTGATAGCGTGGGGCCCTACGGTCTGGATATATGCAGCGGAGTCCGCACGAATGGCCAGCTAGATGAGCAAAAGCTGGCGGCCTTCGTGAACGCCCTGTATTAACAAAAAACCCGTGCCACATCAATGGCACGGGTTTCATTTATCAGATGGTGGGTAATCCGCTGCGACTGATTAAGCAACGGTGATTTCTTTCACCAGTTTCTCTTCTTTCACTTCAATTTTTGGTAGTTCAACCGTCAGGATACCGTCGACATAAGCGGCAGTGATCTGATCGGCGTTTACGTTCTTGGGCAGGCGGAAGCTGCGTTCGAACGCGTTATAGCTGAACTCATGACGGGTGTATTTCTCCGTCGTCTCGTCGGCTTTTTCTTCGTGTTTGTAGGCGATCGTCAACTTGTTGTGTTCTACGTTGACTTTCACGTCTTCTTTCTTCAAACCGGGAGCGGCTAATTCCAGTTGGAAAGCGGTCTCGGTTTCTTTAACATTTACGGCAGGAACATTCAGGTTCGTGTTTTGGAAACGGGTCACAACCGGACGGCCGTAAGCATGAGAACCAAAGAATGGGTTGAAAAAGGACGGAGCGTTGTTATACCGAACTAGCGTTGCCATTGTCTTAGTATGTGTTAGTTAATTATCAATCAAGTGTTACACGCTCTTATAGACAAACTCTGTACCAATCGACTTGCAATCTCGTATCACGACAAAATGTCTTGATTTTGAACAGATGGCCGTCTTTATAATGACAAAATGTCGTATTTCCCCAAAAACTAGTAGGCTAATAAAAGCATAACTGTCATTTGCCAGGGCTTTGTCTGGTAAATCGTTCGGCTAAATGTGTTGATACTCAGACGAAATTTAACACAGGCCAGTTTGGGCTATTCTGGTCAAATGGTTAATTTCACCAGTTAATTGATTACTCACCACGTACTTTGTATTTACGTTTATGAAACAACGTTTAACACCGTTGCTTGCAGTAGGCTTATTGGCCCTGATATCAGTTACAGCAGAGGCACAGCAAACAGCCGCTGATTTTTTCGACAATGGCCTTAGCAGAAGTAAAACCGGCGATTATACGGGTGCCCTGCAGGCCTTCAGCATGGCCATTACCATGAACCCTGAAAACTCAGCCAGTTACTACAATCGGGGCCTGGCCAAAGCCAATCTGAAAGATCACCGGGGCGCGGTGCTGGATTATGACCGGGCCATTGAACTGAATGCGAAAGATGCCTTGGCGTACCTGAGCCGGGGCGTCAGCAAAAGCAAACAGGAAGATCATCGCGGTGCATTGCTCGATTTTAGCCGTTCCATTGAACTCAACCCCGACGATCCCCAGGCTTACTACAACCGCGGTGTTAGCCGCAGCCGCATCGATCAGTACCGGGGTGCGCTCGCCGATTTTAACAAAGCCATCGAACTCGAACCCGTCAATGTGCAGACGTACTACGTCCGGGGTGTCACCAAACAAAAACTGGAAGATTTCTCCGGCAGCCTCGCTGACTTCTCGAAGGTCATTGAAATGAGTCCCAAACGCGCGCAGGCGTATGCTGGCCGGGGTTTGTCGAAAGTTGAACTGAACGATTTCACCGGAGCCATCACCGACCTGAATAAAGCAATTGAGTTAAGTCCGGAAGACGGCGAATCGTATTTTTACCGGGGCTATGCCAAAAGTAAGTTAGACGATTACAAAGGTTCGTTGCCCGATTATGATCGGGCGATTGCGCTCAAGGGCGACAATTTCAGAGCCTATTACGGTCGGGGTTTCTGCCGCAGCAAGCTCGGCGATCAGAAAGGGGCCGTTCAGGATTTCAACCAGGCTATCGAAATAAACAACGTAAATGCAGAGTCGAAAGTGGTTTATAACGGCCGCATCACTCACGCCATCCTCGACAACCTACGTAACGTCGTACAGGAACGTAACAAAATCAACGAACTGGGCACCGAACGGGCCGAAGCGTATTTCAGCCGGGCGATCAGCAAAAACAAGCAGGGCGACCCCAAAACCGCCATCGCCGACCTGAACAAGTCGATTGAGCTGAGCCCGACCTATGCCGAAGCCTATTTCACACGCGGCATGATTAAATCAGCGCAGGGCGACCAGAAGGGGGCTATCATGGATTGCAACAGTGCTATCAAGCTAAACCCTCGTTACGCGGAAGCCTACTACGTACGGGGGATTATCAAACACAGTCTCGGCGACGAAAACGGTGGCTGCCTTGATCTGTCGAAAGCGGGTGAACTGGGCTATAACCCCTCCTACAAAGTGATCAGCGACTATTGTAACTGACAGGCGGACTGGAGACAAAAATGGCTGACGCCGGGCGTCAGCCATTTTTGTCTTAGTACGTACCGTTTACCCTTTGATGACCAGTTCATATTTACTGAGCAGACCCGGCAGGTTGTACAATGAAAACTTGGCTTTCTTCACTTTATTGAGGTCAGGATCCAGCTTTAGATTGAACGAACTCGAAAAATCTACCTGGCTCAGGTCGTTGTTTTCAAACCGGGTCAACTCAAGGTCACAGGTATCGAAAACCGATCCGGTTAACTCACATTTCAGGAAATACGCTTCCTTCAGCGAGCAGTTTACAAAGCGGGCTTTCTTAAGTCTGCGACTGATGAACACGGTATAATCTAATCGGCAGTCCCGGAAATTGGTATGAAAGCCGAACGGATTGCAATGCCCGAAATCGACGTGCATCAGCTTACAGCCCGAAAAGTTGACATCGTACAGCTTAGCCTCCTTCAGGCTGACATTCGTTAAGTTACAATCTTCGAACGAGCAGCCAATAAAGTTCGAACGGGCAAGTGTAGTCTGCGACAGGTCCAGTTTTCGGAATGTGCACTGCTCAAACTCATGATTCGTCCAGTTGTCGGGCAGCTCACCAGACGGTTCAAATACGTGCTTATAATACTCCATGTACGCTGTTGCGATGTCAACCGAACCCATTTACCGAGTTACTCGCTGACCCGCTTATACTTCTCAATAATAATCCGGTCGACGCCCAGCTTCTCAACTTTTTCAACGCCTTTCTGTACCAACGTATCACCGACCACGTTTACGGTGAACTTGAACGTATTGTTCTCCCAGTTTTTATCAGTGAAGTACTCAAGGTTCTCGGTGTATGTACTGTCCGCTAAGGTGTATTTTCCGCCACCGGCTGTAAAGGCAGTAGCCGAAGAATCTTTCGAGCGGTCCAGGCTGTGATTGAGAAAAGCGAAGTGAGTATCGTTGATAATCTTAATCATCTTGTGGCTCGGATCGAACGTAGAGAACGTCGAATCCTTTTCGGTCGTTGTCGCCGAAACCAATTCCCAGGTTCCATTGAGCGGGACGTTCGCCGGTTTCGAATTACACCCCGCCAACAGAGAAACGGCCACGGCTAAACCAAGTAGATGCTTAACTTTCATATAGATCAATTTGTGTAGTGTAACGCTTTCAAAAGCGAAGCAAAGTAAGGCTTTTTTTGGTCGATCGCCTTTACAACACCAGTGATGAACGACCTTTTTGGCTATAATCAGTCACGGGTCATTCCTTCTATAAGCCTCGGCCGGTTAAGACTCGGCTCATAGTTTTACCCCCTTAACCAGAAGTGCGGTTTGAACCGATTGCTCTTTGAGGTGCAAAAACTGTTTACGGCTTTCATCCTGATTGAAAGCCGCCAGGTCGTCCTCAGAGTCAAATTTCACAAAGTGAACTTCGTAGGGCTTATCAATCTGGTTTTCTACGAACGACTCATCCGTTGGCCGGATACGTAGTAACAACTGCCCATTGTATTTCTCAATCAACGGAATGGCCACATCCTCAAACTGATGGAACACTTCTTCCTGGCCTTCTTTAACGTAAATCAACTGGGTTAAATAAATCATATAACAGGCTGTTTTTATTGGTTAGCTTATCAACGGAATCTTGGAACTACAATCGGCCACGACCAGGCCAGTACGATACAATTGTTAGTCGAACTTGACATGATCGCCTAACTTCACCCACCACCTTACCTGGCTATCCGGACGTAACACTTTTGAGGATTATGTAACCACCGTAACGTATTACTGTGCAGCTAACTATCGACAGTATCTCTGCGGCTGATTTCTGCCTGGATACTCTTCAGCTTTTTTGTATACCGGGAGCTTATAAACAAAGCAAAACCTAACAAACAAGCAGTAAGGAAAAACCCACCTTTGTGTGTTGCCGACCAGACAGCACAGCCGACCAAAAAACCTATGAATAAAGCCGTTGTAATTGTAGCTGGTTTTGATTTCATTTTTTTCTCTTCTGACACTAATTCGTCACGTGTCATTGCAGAGTAGTCTTTATTTGAAAACATTCTGATGTTTAGGGTAAGAAACTGTAGTTAGGTTCTTCGCACTCAATGTATGCCTGTCGCGCACAGCCCGACTACTACATTGTTTTCACCGTTCATTCCACCCGACGCCCTCCAAGGGGTTGATGGTGAGCGCAAAAGATAACAATACAAACGTACCTGAACCTTTACACACTCATTTGGTTTGACTAAAAATTGTCTTTTGGGACGCGTTGCCTGTCAACCGACAGTACCCTATGTGGAGCCGACAACAAACTGATTAGATGGCTGAGCTTTATCGTTTCATTCGCTCATCGTACTCAGCTTTGGACAGAACCCTTGTGCCTTGCCCGGCGACAAAGTACCAGGTGCCATTTTGTTTAATATACGTCTCGGTTCGAACAACTTGTAGGGGGAAGTCGCCTTTGGTTGTAGCAAAAACAACATCTAGGACAAAGGTTTTTACGGCCGCATCTCCATTATAAATGCGAAGTATCGTGGCACCCGGTACCGGTTTAGCCGATTTAAATGTGGCTCCTTCCTCAACAAATCCCTTTTTCCACTCTTCAAAGCCATATGATATACGTCCCTCTGGCCCGACAGCAATGTAGTCATCGTTCTTAAACCTGGTACTGTCATTTTTTCGGCTTACTAATTCAATTGCCTTTCGTTCTTCGGGATAAGACGACGTATCATACTTGTTTACGGGTGGAACTTGACTGTACGCTTTTAGGGCAACAAGCAACCCAAGGATGACCGAAATCGATCGTAGTCTCTTCAAAAATTGTCTGTTGATCATTTTTTTGTTTTTAGGTTGGATTCACCGCGACGCACAACACCCACGTGGTGCTGAATGCGACGTCTAACTACGCCACTAATCCACTTCCAGTCAAGCGGTTTTATTGATCGGCTGGCTTGTTAGATGTAGGGTGTTGTGGATTGAACTGTCAAGAGGGCTTTTCATGCTGTCCTGTCACCGGGTTTGGCCTGTCGACCGGAGCCAGACTGATGCAACCATAAAAAACTGTTTGACAATCAAATGTGATCTGTCGACCAGAGCCGCCGAAAACGCACTGCTTAGGTGAGCACCTAACATCGGCAAGGGCTGACGCGACCGACAGGGAGTGTACACCCTTGCCATGTTGTATCGATGGTCGACCGGCTCGACCGACAGCTTGGTGGCCGTTTTCATCCATCCAGTCCGGGGGATGGGCTGAAGCGGTTGACCGTGCATTTTTTGGGTTGCTTGCCACAGCGGGAAGCTCGCTTAGCAGCTGTGGCAAGCAACCCAAAAAATAGGACAAAAGCAAGGGGAGGTAGGGAGCATCTCGTACAACACCCACAGGGGCTGATGGATGAGGGCGCTACGTCCCTAAACTGCAACAACTACCAACCTTTACACACCCGTTTGGATGTACGCATGCCTCCTAACTTGCTCATTATCAAGCTACCCCTAAGTTAGTAAAAAGACCCAAATCTGTGCCTGTGATGCCAAACTTAACCAGCTTTTTCTTCATCTGCCGAATCTGTTGCTGCTTCACCTGAGCCGCATCCCGCATCAATTTGGTTGGCTCATAGGCCTCACCCGTCGTGAGCATTTTGTAAACCACGACCGCCAACTTCCGCGCCGTGGCCGTGATGGCCTTAATTCGGCCAGCCCGGTATGCAATCCGCTGAAAAAACGCTGTCATCGGATTCGGTTTTTTCATGTTACCTAACGAATTAGCCACCATCCGATCGGATCGCCGAAGCGAACGTGTTAGGCAACGTTGATTTGTTCTTCAACGTCTTGCGGGACAGTACCTTGCCACCAGACGCTTTATTATTGGGCGTAAAGCCTAACCACTTGGCAAAGGCGTTGGCCGAGTGGAACTTGCTGATCGACTCGCCCACTTCAGCCATGAACGTCAGCAGCGCATCCCGCCCAAAGCCCGGTATGTTGCTTAAATCAACGCCCAGCAGTTTATGAGCATACTGCTCGATGGACAACCGGGGCGTGTTGCGCGACTGACGCAGTTTCTGACGGCCTACTGTCGGGTCGGCCACGGCTTGAGGCTGCTCCAATCCCGTCGTATGGTCAGTAAAATGCTGATCGAGTTCTTTGTCCAATTCGGCGATTTCGGTCTGTAGATTCAGATAGAGCCGATAGTTGCTGCGGACTTCAAAACGCATGGCCCCGTTCCAGTTACCCCGTAGCAGTTCAATGATTTCGGTGGGCTTCTTCTTGCAGTGACCATCCACCAAAGCCGTCAATTCAACCGGGTCCTCCTGGCCCTGACAGATGGCGGCAATGATCCGCAGACCGGAGACCGAATTGGTGTCGGTCAGAACTGCATCCAGGCGCACATTACCCGCCCGTAGAGCCTTCTGAATACGCCGAATGTAATCAGCAGCATCTTCGACCAGACTTCTCCGCAACCGTACTAAGGGACGAATCAATGTCGAAAACTCGTCGGGCAGAAAGATGGGCGGCAACAGACCCAAACTGTGGAGGGTACGGATGTGGATGGCATCCGAGGTGTCGGACCGCGCGGGCGGCCCCGTTGAACCGGCGGTAGTTCTTGGTGTTGGCCCCGGCCGTCACCAGAACGTCGAAACCGGCCTCCTGCAAGACGTTCACCAGTGGTCGTTCATAGCCCCCGGTGGCTTCCATGGCTACGTGCCTGACTTCGTGTCCCCGCAGCCAGTCGGCTAATCGGAAGAGTTCTTTGGTCGATACGCCAAACTGCTGAACGTGCTGTGTTGGATCGTCTCCGATGGCGACTACGTGAAACTGGGAGCCGATGTCCACGCCCGCTACCTGCTGGTGGACGATAGGCATTTTGCGATAGTCTTGGGTCTGCTGGTTCATAGTCGAAACGGGTTAGCAGGTTTACAAAAGGCTATCAGCGGGCTATCCTCTCGAGACATAAGTAGGATGTACGGGGTAACGGCAGGGCCGTTCCACCAGTGACGTGTTCAGGGCATCCACTTCTGGGGGAAGTAGATGGCCGATAGCCGGATCGGGAGGTTGGCCGGGTTGTTTAGCACCAGAAAAAGGGACGATCTTCCCCCGAAGGGGCTACTGATAGCTTTGTGAATATAGGGCCAGGGGCGGTTTGCTGGCCTCATGCGTTCTTGTGCGTGTCTGCGTGGGCGCAGTCAGCGGAGGTTGGGCTGCCAACTCGCCTGCGGGACGGGCTCCCTGTCGACGGAGAGCTACCCCACGCGAAGCGAATTAATAATTTACTGCATTCATGTCAATTAATTTGATAGAGCCATAGTCCGCCTGTATAAATCAAAATTTATTTGTTAAGCCGATAAAGAAAGTAATGATAACTAAAAGGGGCCCCATAATATCTTAAAGAATTTTTACTTTTAACATTTGACGGTTTCTGTGTTAGTTTACTCAATCTTTTCTTTAATAAGAACAGGTGTTTACTTCTACTCCTATCTAGCTTCTTTAACTGACTTTTGACAATAGAATTATCATTCAATGATTTGAAACCATTTGTCCAACATAATCCGAATTTTTGATCCTTATTATGCAACTTAACTCTACCTACAGACATACTAATTAATCTACTCCGCGCAGCATGTACTTGCTGATGAATAGATTTACGAGATATACTATTAACATCAACGCTTTCATTCTCGGGATAGTAATTGTTTATCTTCTGTTCTAAGACTTTTAAAATCTCATTAATTTCTTTCCTTTGCTTATTTATTTCTTTATCTAAAGAATGTTTACGAATTCTTACTTTATTGTCATATCGAATTTGATAACCAACAAAAGATATCCAAGGTATGTTATCAGTATTACGACTATTTCCCCACTTGTAAGGCTTTTTTGACTTGATCTTCTTATCCCAAAATTCTTTTGAGTAATTGGTAATAGGCTTAGCTGGATGAACTAAAAGTTTTTGGTTAAAAACGGCTTTTTCATATCTATCTAATGCTTTCTCACACTTTTCTTTTTCTGGATGTAATATAATCATATCATCGCAGAAACGTACGTACAATAACTTGCTATCGCTATTTTCATTAATGACTAATTGGTCTACACTATCCATCACTAGATTAGCAATAAAACAAGATATTGCTCCCCCTTGTGGCACCCCTATTCTCTGGCTGTATATATCTATATTCTCATAAAAATCAATTTTTAAGTCTTCTACTGGCCACGGGAAACAACACCCTTGAAGTCCAAAATCAATAAAATATCTAGTGTTATTCTTTTTATATACGTTTTCGTTGAAAGAATAAGAATTAAGATAACTTTTGAAAAGCGTTAAAACTCTATTGTCTAACTTAATATTATTTTCTTTCACTAAAAAATCTAAACTCTCCAACACTACTTCATGATTTACACAATCAAAAAATTTCATTATATCACATTCCGACGCCCATAAGTGAACTGCGCTTTCATTTCTATACTCTAATATTTTTGTTATAGCATCATGATGCGAAACAGTTCTCTCTTTAGTTGATCTGAAAGCATATGAACAGTCTAGGAAAAAAGGATCAAATAAATCTGTTAAATATTTTGCTGTTAAACTAATTATAATTCTATCTCTTAAACTATATAATGATAGAGCTCTACATTCAGAAATCCTTTTCTTTTCGTCTTTTTTTATTGGCCTTATGGTTGGCTCATTAATCGAAAATATAGTAGGATTATTAATGCACTGTAAAATTTCATCCACAAACTCTATTAAGCTTGTAAACCATACTGGTTTAATCTTATTAGGATCGTTTAGGTGAATTTTTTGTGTTTTTGATATTTTTTTCTTTATTGATTTTATTACTATATTTTGTGAATCATTCTTGTTTCTTGAATTTTTGTCAGGTCTTATCCATTGGCGCCTAGGAGGTAATAGTGATATAATCTCCTGATTATTAATTATACCCCTTTCTACTTTATCTTTCGCATATTGAGAGGAACTTATTTCTCTTAGTAGATGAGCTTTATGGCTATTTTTGGCTGCTTTAACCCTATATTTACAAAGAAGATGAATTATGTTTTCCCTATTAAAGTAGTCTTCTAGCAACATATTAAGATAAAATGTGGAGTAGTGGAACTAAATTGTTGGATACGAAAATTCTGACATTTTTCAGCTGTAGAGATTAACGGACGGTGGCCCTACAAAACCAAATGATTAAACCCGCCTATACTTGGTGCATAAAGCCCCCTTCACTACTCCACATTCAAAACTACCATCTGCTACTTTAAATCCAATAGCATCAGATGAAAAATTTATCAGAAACCATCATTTCTCAATATGAATCCATGTATGGCTCTGAAAGTAAGCAAATTACAGTCGGAGAAGCACTAGAAAGAATAAAAAACGGCAATTATGGTGACATGATAAAATCTTGCAGAAAAGCCTTAGCCGATAATGACTTGCAATCTTACAAAAGACTAAAATCACTTCTACCCGCTATAACTTTTAGTGGCACATTTGGTGATAAGCGTAAAAATGCAGAGTTACTAAATTACTCTAGTATGATGGTACTAGATATAGACAGCCTTAACACAGCTGAACTGGAAATTGCCAAATCTAACATATCAAGAGACAAACATATTTATGCATTATGGGAATCACCTTCTGGGAAAGGTTTGAAAATTTTATTACCTGTATGCTCCACCTTTAAAGAACACAAGATGTGTTTTGATTCTTTAGCTGCCTATTTTCAAAATTTTTATCAAATTTCTATAGATAAAAGTGGCAGCGACATTTGTAGATTATGTTTCTATTCCCATGATAACAATATTTTGATCAAAGAAACTTGTGAAGCATTTGACTATAATGTTTACCCCTGTCAGAATATTCTTAGCTCAACTGTGAGTCGATTAAATTCAGCCAATATAGAATACAAAATCAGCGAAAAACGCGCTTATCATGATACTCTAAATAGAAATAATCCACGTGATAGGCATACTATCAGTTCTATAATTAGGTACTTAAGGTTAAAAAATCTCTCTATTACAACTAGTTATGAAAATTGGTATCGAGTTGCATTAGCTATAGCAGATACTTTTACGCTAGATATAGGTTCTAAGTATTATTTATCATTATGTGAGCTAGACGGGGAATTACATGATGAATATAAGAGCAGAAGCTTGTTAGAGTATTGCTACCGTCATCGACGTCAATCAGTAGTCAAATTTGCTACAATTATATATTTGGCTAGATTACAAGGTTTCAAAAAACCAGATAACTAAGTGAAAAACTAGACATTGGACAACGTACAGAGCCGATTTATGCCGAGCACGAAACTCCTTGTTACGGTCTGAGCGGCTGTAAAGTTTCCTTTTTACTACGTTTCTCGTGTCGAAGGCTACGTTTCTTGTGTCAACCGAAACCGCCTAACGAGCCGAAGCCTACCCATCCGGGGCGTTCCCTCTGTCGCTGGAGAGCCCGAAATGGAGATCTAAAGCCAACCTGTCGAGCCGTGCGGCCTGTCAACCGGAACCTGACCACTACGTTGTTTTCACTGTTGTGTCCACCCAACGCCCCGAAGTGTGCTGGTGAGCGACAGCGAGCCTTGACACACTTCGCATGTTGGGTGCCTTCGCAAAGAGCACGACCAAGGCAACTGCTGACCGTGCCTGAATGACTCACTTATCTCAAGCAACTCTATGGCTACCCCGTGCCCAACGTGGGTAAACAATCAATATGAAACGTAAACGAGTACAAAAGCCGCCAACCAAGCAAGAACGGCAGATGATGAAGCAGATTCAGGCTATGCCGCCGATGGATGAGAACAAGCAACGGGCGGTGCTGGATAAGGTGGTTGGTGGGGTGTTGTAAAGCGAATTAGGCTGGGACGCTACGTATTATTTCCTAAATAAGCCCATCCCCGCTTTATTGCAATATCTCTAAGGTTTTGCGCTTTGACTTTTATTTTTCCTTTACTTTCAACCTTTGAAAAATCAATGTGAGAGTGCCCATCAAAAGGATCGTTGTCCTCATTCGCGGTCAGCGGCTCAATAGATTCGCATTCAGATTTACTAATAGAAAGAACGCCGTATGATATAAATTTTTGTGTATAATGGCTGTAAGACTGCTCCGGGGTAAACTTATCTCCATTGTACACAGACAGCAAATTATTGTCGTCCCTTTTTGGAGTAAAGGACAGGGACGAAACATCTTCTTGCTGTAAAAAGGCTTGTGTAGAAACTGTTTTGTTTTGTACAAAATTCGGGTGGACTTGTCTGTGTAGTAAAGTGTTGTCTTGCATTAAATTACGGCATTAATATTGTCATTTAGAATTACCCAGCCAACTTGACTATTCAGGGCGAAAGTCAACTCTTCAATAGTATCATCAGGCTTTGAAATAATAAGCTCAGAAGAGAACTCTTCCTTGCTTACTTCAAGCATTATTGAAGCCTTAGAAAGGCTCCATTCTAATTGAATGTTGCCTTCAAGAGTAGGAAATATTGCCGGCAGTGGGAGTTTTGTGTTGTAATACGAAGAAAAATACTCTCCAAACTGTCTTAAAAAAGCGGAACCTGGAGCCTTGCCAAAGCCCTCATACCAGTTGTCTTCTATCTTCGACAACTGGCTAAGTCTTACGTTCACGTCGTATGGATCTAGTATATCCATTGACTCAATTCCTTCAATTCTAATTAACTTATCCTGCTCATTAAATATACCTGTTGCCTTGATAGAAAGCAAGGTATTACTTTCATATTCTTGAATACCTAACGCTATTGTTTCATAAAAATCAAGCGCATTTTCCAGGTTACACGTAACGGCGTTTCCTTCAATATCTAACGTAAAAGTATTATGCTTTTTGTCTAAAGCAGTAACAGAGGCATTGACCGAAATAGTATCAGAATATTCATACTTTTCATTCCTAGACAACAGTATGCGTTTTCTGACAGATTTATTTAGGATTGCAGATTTATCGTGATTAGGAGACAAGTCCATAGATTCTCCATCTAACAAGTTTTTGCCAATCCTGTTAAATAGACTCAGGTGCTTTACATCCAATAAATTAGGATTAAAGGTGCCCTTATTAGCATCGCTAACTACTTCGACGACTCTGTCCCTTGCCTTTTCAAAGTAAGTCATAGACTCGGGATTGGCATCGATTAGTAATGCGGATGCAATAAAGGTCACCATCGCAAACTTAGGTATGGCACTACCTGGATCAATGCCTGTTAGCTTTAGGCTCACATTGTCTGTGAATCCTTTAGGCACGCGCTTCCTGCCGGGGTTTTCTTCTAGATATATCTTTTTAGCCACCTCAACGATTAATTCCTCCAACGCAGAGAAGTCCTCAAGTATATTTAGAGGAAGAGCATGATCCTCGAATCGCTCGCCCTCTAATTTAGGTGACAAAAAGTCTTTACTTTGTTCCATATTCACTGACAAGGTCCGCGCAATATATAAATTTACCTACTTTGCAGTTGTGTTTAATGCGAACCACTTGTTATTATATATCATTAGTTTTCTAGGAAAAGTTTATAACCCCTCCTCCCACCACCCACTCGTGCCGACCGTGCCCAGCACCCTACGGGCTTGTCCCTACCGTGTCTACAACTAGCGCCAGCACCAGGCCGACCCGTACCGCTACTGCAAGCCGTGCCAGAACAGGAAGGGGAGCGCGTAGCCAGAACAGCATCCCGCCCAACATATTAATGTACGCAAAATCGCGGAACTATATTTTCTTGATTACCAACTACTTTTGATTCAGTACGGTCTCGTAAGCTGCCTTTTAATTAAGAATTATGGCTTACTGACTCGTAAAGAAATTTGTTTAGATTGCTTCCTGCAAATGAATTCATTCCAAACTGACTAAGGATGGTGCTCCCCAACTGTTGGACAGTTAGCGGGTCAATTTAAGATGATACCAGCCGTCTGAGAAATTGTATTTTTCTTCCCCTTTCCACCCTCAATATACCATTGGGCTGGGGTTTGGTAAGCCAGAGACTGGTGTTTACGACCATAATTGTAAAAATGGAAGTACTTCGCTAAACCGCGTTCCAAAGCTAAACCGTCTGGGTAAGCATGTAAATAGATATGTTCGTATTTGACTGTTCGCCACAGTCGCTCGATAAAAATATTGTCGATAGCTCGTCCTTTGCCATCCATACTGATTTGTATTCCAGCCGCTTGCAAGGGGGCTAAAAAAAGTGGACTGGTAAATTGGCTACCTTGATCAGTATTAAAAATCTGAGGCTTACCCCATTGCTTCAGCGCGTCCTGTAAAGCATCAAGGCAAAAATCAACTAATAAAGTATTCGATAAACGCCAACTCAGCACAAATCGGGTATACCAGTCAATGACTACACATAAATACAAGAAGCCGTTGGCCATGGGAATGTATGTTATATCCGTTGACCAAACATGGTTAGCCCCTTCAATAGCCACATCCTTTAATAGATAAGGGTAAATTTGATGCCCTTCAGCAGGCTTTGATAAATTTGGTTTAGGATAGATCGCTTCCAGGCTCATAAGCCGCATCAACCGCCGTACACGTTTGAGATTTACGGGAAATTCTGCTGTGGTTAGTTCTTGCTGCATTCGGCGAACGCCCAGCTCTGGCCGGTCAGTGAAGAGTTTGTCGATCCGTGCCATTAACGCCAGGTTCGCTATTGACTCACCCAAGGGCTGATAGTAGTAGCTGGCGCGAGCGATGTCCAGTAAGTCACACTGTTGGCTAATACTTAACCGATCATGAGTAGGATCGATCAATTGTCTTCGATCACCGACTAACTGGTTCGTAATTTTTTTTTGAGGTAATCGTTCTCGACTTTGAGTTGCCCGATTTGTTGAAACAAAGGGGCTTCGATCTGCTCCCGTTCGTGGTCGGGAATTGACGGATTTGCCGGCCCATTGAACAGAGTGGGTAATCCCTCTAAGGCTTGTTGTTTCCACTGGGTAATTTGGGTGGGATGAATGCCAAATTCGCTGCTGAGTTGAGCCAGTGTTCTGTGCCCCTTTAATGTTTCCAAGACCACCGCCGGGCGGCCCCGTTTGGTCTTGAATTGGGCGTCGTGAGCACGCCGAGTTATTTTGGCCATGGTTGGACATTTTGTAGGTCTAAGTTATTGGTTTTACACTTATCACTACTGTCCAAGTTTAGGGGAGCACTACAAAGCGGTAGTGGTATGAGAAAATAGTGACTGAATTAGCCTACATTACTCTTTCAGCAAGACGCCCCGATATGTTGTACCGGGCGTCTGCTTTCTATCTTTTGCTGCTTATGTATGCTCATAGCTCAAACGTAATGCCCTGCGCCAGGGGCATCGTGTTGCCGTAGTTAATGGTGTTGGTTTGTCGGCGCATGTAGGCTTTCCAGGCATCGGAACCCGATTCGCGGCCACCACCCGTTTCTTTTTCGCCCCCAAATGCACCGCCTATTTCAGCCCCCGACGTACCGATATTGACGTTGGCAATGCCGCAGTCCGAACCGGTCATCGACAGGAAACGCTCAGCCTCCCGCAGGTTGAGGGTAAAAATAGCGGACGATAAACCCTGGGGTACGGCATTCTGCTGCGCAATGGCGTCCTCCAACGTAGTATACTTCAACAAATACAGAATTGGCGCGAACGTCTCCCGTTGCACTACCGGCCATTGGTTCTCGGCTTCGGCAATGCAGGGCTTTACGTAACAGCCCGACTCAAACCCCAGCCCATCCAGCACGCCCGGCTCAACCACAAACCGACCACCCGCCTGCCTGATCTCGTCAACGGCCTGCTGGTAGTTCCTGACGGCAGCCTGATCGATCAGCGGACCAACGTGGAAGGATTCATCCAGCGGATTGCCAATACGTAGCTGGGCGTAGGCTTTCGTAAGTCGATTCTTTACGTCGTCATAAATACGTTCCTGCACAATCAGTCGGCGGGTTGTGGTGCAGCGCTGCCCGGCTGTACCCACCGCCCCGAATACAATCGCCGGAATAGCCAGCTCCAGGTCGGCATGTTCCGAAACGATAATGGCGTTGTTGCCGCCTAATTCCAGCAGACTCTTTCCCATTCGGCCAGCCACCGTTTCGGCAACCGCCTTCCCCATCCGCGTACTGCCGGTCGCCGATACCAGCGCGATACGTGGGTCACGAGCGAGCCATTCGCCCGCGTCGCGCCCGCCCGTAACGAGGCACGATACTCCTTCGGGAATGTCATTATTACGTAGTACGTCGCCGATAATCTGCTGGCAGGCCAGGGCGGTCAGTGGCGTTTTTTCCGACGGCTTCCAGATGCAGACATCCCCACACACCCAGGCAAGCATGGCGTTCCAGGACCAGACCGCTACGGGAAAGTTAAAGGCCGAAATGATGCCGACGATTCCCAGCGGGTGCCACTGCTCGAGCATACGGTGGGCGGGACGTTCGGAGTGCATCGACAAGCCATATAACTGACGCGACTGCCCTACGGCAAAATCGCAGATGTCGATAATTTCCTGCACTTCGCCCAGGCCCTCCTGCAGCGACTTGCCCATTTCGTAGCTCACGAGTGTGCCTAGTTCGCGTTTGTAGCGTCGGAACTGATCGCCCATCTGCCGCACAATTTCACCCCGTCGCGGAGCCGGAACCTGCCGCCATTCGGCAAACGCGGCTTGTGCCGTTTCCACAACGCGGTCATAATCGGCCCGCGTCGATACGTGAACACGGGCAATAAGCTGCCCATCGGCGGGTGAGTAAGAGTCAATTGTTTTTTTATCACCGGCCGATTCAAGCGGCCAGAATTGCTGACCGGTGCTGGTACCAGGTTTTACAGGTTGCGTGGGTAACGGAAGAATGGACTGCATATCACCAAAATAGGGTTTGTTGAGAAGCAACAAATCTACCGGCTCAGTCGAAACTCTGCGCTTCTTATACTAAACTTTTTAGATAAAATGCGGTTAAACGAGAACAATTCAGTAGGCCATAAACAAGACAACGTTATGAAAATCAAGCAAATTATTGTCCCACTAGCGCTACAGGTTGGCTTGTTTACGACAGTCAGCTGGGCGCAGACAACGCCACCCGGCACGGCAACGCCATCGAGTTACCCAATTGGTGCCGTAGCTCCGGATTCTGCGTCCGGCGCAAAGGCATCCCGGAGTCAGAAACGAGCGATGAAGCGCGAACAGAACCGGATGAAGCAGAACGCACGGGGTACAAGTGCTTCCAGTACGTCTCCATCCGATGGTCAGTACCGCGAAAGCGCAACCAGCAACGGTACGGCCGTTAATAACAGTAATACAACGAATTATAACAGCAACAACGTCACCAATGCCCCAACAGGAGCGGGCAGCAACCCGAACGCCACAGCAACGCCGGGCGGTAGCGGATCGGGTACGAGCGTCAGCACCTCGGGCACTACCACCCGGAGCGACATAAACAGCGGAGCCCCTAAAACGGGTACTGCTGCGGCCGTTACGGGTGCCCGCATGACCGAAGAACCCGCCGTTAAAGCGGGCAGCACCGTACGGAACACCAGCATCGGCGACTTCATTGCGTCGTCGCCGAATTACGTAACGCTGCAAAACGCCCTACAGTCGGCGGAGATGGATCAGACGTTAAAGGGAAGCGGACCCTATACACTATTTGCGCCGTCGAACAGCGCGTTCAAAAAGCTGCCGACTACTGTGCAGGGAAGTCTGCTGGAAGGCCGCAACCGCGATGCGCTGAAACAGTTGCTGTCGTATCACGTCGTAAGTGGGTCGGTGAGCGCAGCGGAATTGACTCAGCAGATTAAAGCCGGCAACGGCAAAGCGCAGTTAAAAACACTCGCGGGCGCAACTTTAACGGCCCAGATCGGCTCTAACGACCGCGTTACGTTAACGGATGAACAGGGCAACACCGCCACCGTTGAAGATACCGACCAGAAACAGATGAACGGCGTAGTACACGGCATAAGCAGTGTGCTGATGCCCAAAGGTGGTACGTCCGCTTTTCGTTAACCAACTAAACTGACGCTTCGACGCTGTTTCTTTCGCATATACAGCCCTTTATTCTGACCGGAGTGACCGATTGCGCGTTAGTCGCACATTACGGTCACTCCGAACTAGTTTATGAATTTTACGAAGTTATGTGTAGTATCGGATCTTCATTTTCTATCCAAACTGGGCAGACATTGGGGTCGGCTTTTACTTCTTTGAATTTCTAGTATATTTGGCTCACTTAACACCGCTGTTTGCGTGAAACGCCAGTCTTCTTTAGTTTCGGAAAGTGTTTTGATCGAAAAGCTTCATCGGCGCGATCAGCAGGCTTTTCAGTGGCTCTACGACCAATATTCGCCTGCCCTCTACGGGGTTGTTCTGCGCATCGTCCGCGATGAAGAACAGGCTCAGGATCTGCTACAGGATATTTTTGTTAAAATCTGGAAGAATCTGGATGCTTATGACTCCTCAAAAGGCCGTTTGTTTACCTGGATGCTCAATGTAGCCCGGAACACGGCTATCGATGCTTTACGCGCCCGCAAAACGCAACCCTCCGGCGCAATCCGAACCGACGAAGATAACGTACATATAGTTGACCGCCAGCATCACACTGAGCAACCTAACCCTGACCATATTGGCATTCAGGAAGTGGTTGGGCAGTTGAGGCCCGAACGGAAACAGCTAATTGATCTGGTTTATTTCGGAGGATACACCCACGAAGAGGCCGCCGAAGAGCTGAATCTGCCGCTGGGAACCGTAAAAACCCGGATTCGGGCCGCGTTGCAGGAGTTAAAGCAATTATTTAAATCATGAACGTAACAGAATATATAGCGTCTGGTATCTTAGAGTCCTACGTTATGGGAGCGGTGAGCGACCAGGAACGGCGGGAGGTCGAGTGCCTGTCGTCTATCTATCCTGACATACGGCACGAACTCGATCAGTTAGCAGTAGCGCTCGAATCATATACCCAGCTGTATAGCGTTGAGCCACCCGCATCCGTGAAAGAAAAGCTGATGAAGCAACTTGATTTTCACGAGCCTGAGCAGACTGTTGTTCGGCCCATGCCAGTTAGCCGTCCTTCATCCTCAACGTTTCGCACCACCTGGATGGTGGCCGCTTCAGTGGGGTTATTATTATTGATCTTCTCGTTTTTCCTGCTCTCCCGACTACGCACCAGCCAGGAAACGCTGGCCACGCTTCGAACGGCCAACGGTTCCATGCAATCGGAGCTTCGTCAGTTGCGTGACCGTCAAACCCAGACAGACCAGTCCCTGGCGCTGTTGAGTCAGCCCGGCACCCGAACCCTGGAGTTGCGCGGCAATGAAAAAGCTCCGCAGGGAAACATGCTGGTTTTCTGGAACGCCCGTACGCACGAGGTAGCCGTTGAGGTTAAATCGCTGCCCCCGCTGCCCGCCAATCAGCAGTACCAGCTCTGGTCGCTGGTGGGTGGCAAACCGGTAGATGCAGGCGTGTTCGAAGCCAGCGCTGCGAATGCCTTGATCCAGCGATTGAACCGGCCGATCGACCACGCGGATGCGTTTGCGGTAACCATCGAAAAACGCGGTGGAAGCCCCACCCCTACACTCTCGACCCTGCTCGCAATGGCTTCGGTAGACGCCTGAACGTAAGCTCAATTTTCCTTGTTTTCATTACGTCGGCTGATCACTAAATAAAGCTGGTCAAGTCTTCTGCATACGCTGGCAAATATGAATTGCCGGACAGACGTCATTAACATTCATTGAATTTTCTGATACCGAACTATGAAACATACCCTGTTTTTGCTATTGCCTGTCTGGCTGATTTCTGGGATTGCTTTGCTTGGTGCGTGGCCTTCAGTGCCAGATCACGCCGTTGCTCCATCGGAACGGATCACCGACGATACCCCCTCGCAGGGTCGGCGCGTGGTTAAAACCAATGCCGAGTGGAAGAAGATTTTGACCGCCGATCAATACGCTGTACTTCGCGAACATGGCACCGAACGGGCGTTTACCAGTCCACTGAACGATATTCATGAACATGGCGTGTTTTACTGCGCTGGCTGTCGTAACCCGCTTTTCTCCTCGGATACTAAATTTAACTCGGGCACCGGCTGGCCAAGTTTCTACGCGCCGATCGCGAAGAGTGCTGTTCGGGAAACAACCGACAAATCGTACGGTATGGTGCGTACCGAAGTGGTTTGTAGTGTTTGCGGAGGCCACCTTGGTCACGTATTTGATGACGGCCCAAAACCAACGGGACTGCGCTACTGCATGAATGGCGTAGCAATGTCCTTCGAGAAAAAATAACAACGCGTATACGTTCGCGGTGCCCCCTGATCGTAAGCAGTTTTTGCTTATTCTCTATTGACCTAATCGGTATAATTTAAAAGCCGGACAGTATACACTGTCCGGCTTTTGTATATCAGATCGGCCGAAAATACGTTATATTTGACGCCCGGCGCATATTCGCCCGGTCAGTCAGCCAGGGGGCCAGGTCTACCAGGCTGATGCCACGGGGTTAGCGTTGTCTTCGCTGACAGGTAACCCCGCTGAGCAGTACCAGACGTAACGACTAAGATCTTCTTCGACTAAAAACGCATGAGTCAATACAGGGAGCGATTCCGCGCTGTCCGGCACGCTTTTGGAGCGTTTCGGCAACGAATCCGACAACGCCGAACGCAACTCGGCAGCGTTCGGCGCGGAGTTGGCCGACAAATCTATCGGCAAACCGCTCGAATCGCCGGTGAGGAACGCGTCAGTTCCTGGGCACAGACGTACCACCAGTATCGCAACCGTCTTCGATCGTTTGTTCATCAGTATATAGACCCTGACTCCTGGTATTACCCGTACCTGAAAAATGGAACCAAGGGACTGCTGTACAGTGCCTTAGCCCTGGGCGCTTATGTCTTTATTCTGAATTACAACTTTTTGTACCTGACGGGCGAAATGCCCAGCGTTGAGGAACTCCGCAATCCGAAACTCAATCAGTCTTCAGAAATTTATTCACAGGACGGGATAATGATCGGCAAGTTCTACGCGGAAAACCGAACACCCATAAAGTACGAGAACATCCCAAAGCAGCTTATCAATGCCTTGGTTGCTACGGAAGATGCCCGTTTCTACGAACACAATGGGGTTGATCCGCGCGCCATCGGCCGGGCGGTCATTAACCTCGGCAGCGAAGGGGGCGGCTCAACCATCACGCAGCAGCTCGCCAAAAACCTGTTCAAAACTCGTCGCAAGAATAATTCCGGCCTGTTGAACCGGATCCCGTTTGTTCGGAAAATCATTTACAAATCGAAGGAGTGGCTCATGGCTATTAAGCTGGAGCGCAACTTCTCGAAGGAAGAAATCATTACGTATTACTTCAATACCGTTGACTTCGGCAGTAATGCGTTCGGCTTAAAAACTGCGGCCCGGACGTTCTTCAATAAACTACCCGATAGCCTGAACATTCAGGAGGGCGCTGTGCTTGTAGGCCTGCAAAAGGCAACAACGAACTACAATCCGTTGAAAAACCCCAAGCGCTCGAAAGAACGGCGGAATGTGGTGCTGAGTCAGATGGCCAAGTATAAATTTTTGACGGCGACCCAGGCCGATTCGCTCAGTGCCTTACCGTTAGTTACCGAATACACGCCCGAAAACCCCTATTCAGGTCCGGCCAGTTACCTGAAGAACGTAGTACAGGACTACGTTAAAAAATGGGGTGAAGAAAACGGCTATGACCTCTATACAGATGGTTTGCGGATTGTAACGACCATTGACTCCCGGATGCAAACCTACGCTGAGCAGGCTACCAGCGAGAAAATGAAGCAACTCCAGCGGACGTTTGATAATCACTGGCGCGGGCGCAACCCCTGGACCGACGAGGATGGCAACGAACTCCCTGGTTTCATTGATTCGGTCGCCCGTCGTACCGAACGCTATAAAACCCTGAGTCGCCGGTTCTTACCGCTGTACCCGGATTCGATCATGTACTACATGAAAAATGTCAAGTACAAGATGCGGGTGTTTAGCTGGTCGAATAAACGCGGCTACGACTCTACACGCATGACGCCCTACGACTCGATCGCTTATTACAAACACTTTCTGCAATCGGGTATGGTGGCCATGGATCCCCATACCGGCTACATCAGGGCCTGGGTCGGCGGTCTCAACTACGACTACTTTAAATACGATCACGTTAAACAGGGCAAGCGCCAGCCGGGATCAACGTTCAAACCCTTCGTATACACCGCGGCCATCGACGATACGTTAGTGAACCTCAGCCCCTGCGATCGGATTCAGGATCGGCCATTCCGCAAAGAATACCGCGAGAACGGCGAAGATAAAGTTTGGGAGCCCCGTAATTCAACCGGATACTACTCCTACTCAAACATGACCCTGCGCCGGGCGCTGGCGCGGTCGGTTAACTCCATTACCGCCCAATTGACCGACCGTGTTACGCCGGAACGTGTAGTCGAATACGCCCACCGGCTGGGCATCAAAAGTCGCCTGGATGCAGTTCCATCCATTGGCTTAGGGTCATCAGACGTATCGCTTTATGAACTGGTGGCGTCGTACTGCACCTTTGTTAACGACGGGGAAGCGATTGAACCGCTCATTGTACAACGTATCGAAGACCGCGACGGCAACGTAATCGAAACGTTTACAACGCAGCGCAAGCGGGCTATCAGCGCAGAAACCGCGTTTCTAATGCGGTACATGCTGCAGGGCGGCTTGCAGGAATCCGGTGGTACCTCACAAAATTTATGGTCGTTCAACCTGTTCAAGAACCGGCATGAAATGGGGGGCAAAACAGGAACAACTTCGAATAACTCCGACGGCTGGTTTGTGGGCGTGTCGAACAACCTGGTGGTTGGGGCCTGGGTCGGTGGCGACGATCGAAGTATTCACTTCCGCTCAACGGACCTCGGCGAAGGGGCTAAAACAGCCCTGCCGATTGTCGGTACGTTCCTGGAAAAAGTATATGCCGACGCTAAATTCAAGAACCTGCAGGGACCATTTCCGAAACCGACCATTCCGATCAGCAAGGAGTATCTGAACTGTGGTTATTCAGGCGACGAAGAAAGTAGCAGCGAGTCAGATTCAACGGAGGTAACCACGGAAGTAGGTGATTCAACCTTCGTCCCCACGGCACCGGCTCCGGACCCTACAACGCCCCCCGATACAACAAATACCCAGTAAGAAACGGGTACAAAAAATAACTCCCTCGTTTATTAGACGAGGGAGTTATTTTTTGTCTATTTGCCAGCGGCCTGTTTAACGGCCGCGACTTCAGCCGGATCAACGGGCGTCAGATTCTGCTTAAACACTTCGTGGAACCAGACGGATGGCTCACGGCCGTTGATATACGGCTTCTGCCAACTATCCCAGGGCAGAAAGGTCTGCGTTTTCCCCGCTACAAAGCCCCAGTTGATCATACCTACTTTTGCTTTTTTCGCGATGGGCAAGTGCGTCTGAAACTTGCTGTTGACGCCCCTGGCCATGTATTCCGTGCAGATTACAGGACGTCCCATCTGCTGCAATACTGGAATAACCGCTTCCAAATCAGCCGGCTTCGAGTACTGATGAAACGTAATAATGTCGGAGTTCTCAAACTGTGCCTTTTCCATCGGTGTCCACTTAGCCGGGTTGCCCCAGTCTTCTGGTCCCCGATAGATCCAGACGCCACACGTCAGCGGCTGACTGGCCCCGGCTGCCCTTACCCACTGGAAAACCTGTGGCAACAGATTCGTTATAATGGCAATTTTCCGCTCCTTGGGCAATTCCGTTTTAATCGTATGGTTCTGTCCATAGCTATTGTCATTCGCGTTGTCGGGTTCGTTCCAGACATCCCAGGCCAGAATCCGTCGATCGTTTTTAAACGCACTCACCACACCCTTTACGTAGGCCTCCAGCCGTGGGTACTGCGATACGTCCGACAGGGCATCAGCACCGGGGCTTTGCAGCCAGCCGGAATTATGAATTCCCGGAACGGGCTCGTGCTGTTTGCCCAGCTTCGGCAGAGGGTCCCAGCAGGAGTCGAACAGAACGAGCATTGGCCGAATCCTGTGTTTTGCACAGATTGCCAGAAACTGGTCGAGTCGTTTGGTGAAACCGGTGGCATCCTGCCAGAGCAGATCGTGCAGAAACACGCGCATGGTGTTCATGCCAATGCTTTCGGCCAACGCCAGTTCCTTATCGATGGCCTCCGGGTCGAACGTATCGGCCTGGAACATTTCCAGTTCATTGATGGCGTATGCAGGCGCGTAATTTGCCCCAATCAGGAATGGCTCTTTGGCGTACCAGGCATTGGCTTTATCGGCTGACCAACGTCCACTCTGAGCGTAGGCATTTGGAACAATGAACGTAATGACGAGTACGCATAGCGCTACGCACAATCGGGGTATACTGAGTTGGGGTTTAGAAACCATAGTTAACCTTGTAAGATACAATTAAAATGCCTGATGTGCCGTAGCGCAACCGGACGTCAATGAAATTCAGCCAGCGACATTTCTAGCTATATGTAAAGGCGATTTTGACTTCTTTTTTGTCATTCCTACTGGCGTCAAAATGCCAAAAACGGTTTAATCCGTTCAGGTTGGTGGCTGAGGTCTTACTTGACGACCGAAAAACGGTATTCTGTAGTCTGACGATACGTTTGCCCCGGTTTCAGGATTGTGTTGGGATAGGTTGGGTGGTTAGGCGCATCAGGATAGTGCTGGGCTTCCAGAGCGAAAGCTTCGCGGAAATTAGTGGCTTTGCCGTATTTTCCCATGTCATTTCCTTTGAAAAAATTACCGCCGTAAAACTGCAAAGCTGGTTCGGTGGTCAGAATTTCCATCTTGATACCCGACTTGTCGCCCGTTATTTCGGCCACCTTCGCCAGTCCATTTCCGCTCTTATTCAGGACCCAGTTGTGGTCGTAGCCACCACCAAAGGTTAACTGTTCGTTCTTCTCATCGACCCGTGCGCCAATCGCTGTGGACTTCCGGAAATCGAATGGCGTGCCCGCAACGGAGGCCGGCTCTCCCTGCGGAATCAGCCCTTTGTCGACAACCGAATACCGATCAGCATTTATCATCAACACATGGTCGTTAATGGTACCACTCGCTTCACCATTGAGGTTGAAGAAACCATGACTGGTCGGATTGTAGGGCGTGGCTTTATCCGTCGTTGCGGTATAATCAATTTTTAAGCCGTTGTCATCGGTTAGCGTATACGTCACTTTTGTTGTCACGGTACCGGGGAATCCACCTTCGCCATCTTTGGCCACATACGTTAATTCAAGCGTCTGGTCGTTCGTCTGGTTAGCGTCCCAGACCTGCGTATGAAAACCCGTTGGGCCGCTGTGGAGCGTATTGCCATTGTTATTCAGTTCAAGTTGAAATGACCTGCCATCGAGCATAAACTTTCCCTGCGCAATCCGATTTCCGAATCGACCAACGATGGGTCCGTAAAATGGCTCATTCGCCTGTTCATAGGCTTTGAGTGAGGTGAATCCAGGCACAACGTCGGTTACTTTACCAGTTTTGTCGGGGACCAGCAGGCCAACAAGGCGAGCGCCGTAGTTTGTGACAGCCACCTGAATAGTCTTGTTTTTCAGGATGTACAGCCCGGTCTTCCTGCCTTTAACCGTCCCTTCAAAGGCGGTCGGATCAGGTAATTTCGCGGTTAACATGGCCGTCGTATCACCGGTTGCTACGGCTATGGAGTCAGCGGCCTTTTGTTCGGTTTTATTGGCTTGCTTGCAGCCATTGAGACTAATCAGAGTAGCTAGTACGACCGAAAAAACAACAATTTTTTGCATTAGTATGATGGTGGTTAATAGACTGGCAAAAGTAATGCTGACCTTCTGATCAGCGACTGATTAACTACGTAGCAGTCGCTTCTGTTATTCTTCGCCGGGAACGGGCATCGGCGATTTAGGCATTGGCTTACCGAAATTGGGTGATCCATCAGCATTCCATGTAAACGGCTGAATGTGGGGTGCCCGTTTGTTGCCGCATCCATCCGTAGCGGACGGGTTAGCGTGATAAATCATCCAGTCCTCTCGACCGTCGGCAGAGCGAAAAAAACCGCCATGACCAGGGGCCCATACGTTGTTTTCCGGTGCCTGCACAAACACCGGCTGCGGGCTCTTTGTCCAGCTTTGAGGATCAAGTAAATCGCCCTGTCCATTGTACGTAAGCAAACCCAGGCAGTAGTCCAGCCAGCAGGCATTGGCGGAATAGACAATAAACAGTTTACCGTTATGCTGCAGGAATTGGGGGCCTTCATTCACGTAGATTTTAGGAACTTCGCCGTTACGTTGCCAGGCCTGCGGTACGTCGCCGTGCATCTCCCAGGGCAGGTCAGGCTTCGAGATTCGTACGCGATCGCCGTCCAGGGTCCAGGGATTCTTCAACCGGGCCAGATAAATATCCTGCCGCCCGTTCGTCGTCCCCTCCCACCCCGACCAGGCCGCGTACAACTGCCCGTTATACTCCATCACTGACATATCAATTTCCCAGCGATCGGCTTTGTCCGCGACTTTTCCTTTTACGGTCCACTCCCCCTGCATGGGGTCCGGCGATTCGTTTTCGATCACCCACACGCGATGCGACAGATTATTAAGCGAGTCGGCAGAAAAATACACGTACCATTTTCCGCTGAACGAATGGATTTCGGGTGCCCACAACTCTCTTGAATAGGGCTTGCCGGACGGTGGCGTGTAGATAACCTTTTGCTCGGCGGTAGCCAGATCGGCCATGTTCCGGGTTCGCCAGAGCGTCAGGTTGCTCCCCGTCGTGTTCATGTAATAGTACCAGCCATCTTTCTGCAACACCCACGGATCAGGTCCTGATTGCTTGATGGGGTTTGTAAATGTGCGTTGTGCCCATAAAGATTGGCTTGCAATGAGCCAGAAGAAAAACAAAAAACGGATCATTCGATACGGCATACTGAACGGGATTGAGAACGGCAACGGATCAACAGCGATTAAAACGTAAAGACTGAACCTGCCGATTTTACCCTTGCTTACTGGCTACCGGCCCATCAGCCGATTCAGCAGCGCGGCTGTTACGGCCACAAGCAACAACAGGAAGCCTGCTTTTATTCGCATCCTATGCCGGATCAGGGTTTCTGATTGCAGGAATGCGTGGGCAAAGAAAAGCCCGGATAGCGTTAAACAAAACGTTGTGACATTAAGAAGGAAGGCCATAGCACTGATAGCGCCTGATTGGTAAGCGCTTACGTTCTGTGAACCCACTCGTTACTAGAACGTATAGGCACACCCCTTGTTTGCTAGGCAACGGCCCTCACGAATCCGTTAAACACCCACATGCACCTCTCCGGAACACCTACCGGAACCGGCGAATACTCAATTGCAACCCACTATCGGCTGCTTGTTGTGAACGTAGAGCTGGTGTTGGGCGCGGGCTCATCCGCCGATTTGACTGGCGTTAAGCCAGGGGTAATTCGTTTGCCGCCAAAAAGCCGGTTGAACGAACGTGTGTAGAGGAAGCTGAGTCCTCCACCGGTTGCAATGGTACTGTTGACGCTGTACTGGCTCAGGATACTTTGCTGGTTCCGGTTATACACCTTGGCCCGGAACCGACCGTCGGACGTAATGAAGTATTCGAGTGTCCACTCTCCCAGCAAACTAGCCGCGTTGTACTGACTTTGTCCGTACGTGAACCCGCCGTCGCGGCTGATCCGGAGCCGGTCGTTCAGCAGTCGATAAGAGAAACGGAGCTGCAAGTTATTAAGCAGATTTTCGTTTTGCGTGCCGCTGGTAAACCCACCGAACGAAACGCCAACGTCTAGTTTTTCGTCCAGATTAGAAGCGACCCGGCTGATCTGATTCGACAGCAACTCACTTACGCTGTTGAACACGCCCGAGTTAACCTGATTCTGATCGAAGAAGCTCGTTCCTTCGGAAAGCAGTTGGTTGAACAGCAGTACGCTGCTTACCTGCCGGGTCAGCTCCTGCTCATTACTTTGGATACGCGACTCAAACGCGGTTACCGCCTGCCGGAAATCCGACGAAGCCGGGTACTCTTTTACGTCCAGATCGTAGCTGATTGCGGGTGACGCCAGATCGCCATTCAGCTTGATCAGCAGATCAACCGGGTACCGGCGCGACTGATCGGCCCGCGTGTTTGTGGTGGAGCCATTCAGCGAAAGCAAAGGAGCCAATGAAGTGTACTGCGTATAAGCCGCCGTTACGTCCAGCAGGGCTCCATACGGATCGCCGGTCCAGGTGATTCGGCTGTTAGGACGAATCTGGAAGCGTTTGTTAATAATATTCTGGAACGTAAAGGTGTAATCGCCCTTGTCGATTTCGTAGTTACCCGTCATGGTAAAGTCGCCTTTAGTATCGACTTTCATGGCCAGACGCCCCTGCCCGTAGGCTTTGATAATATCCCCAGTCTGGCGGTCAAGCTGAATCTCGCAGTAAGCATCGGGGGTGATGTTAAAGTTGAAATCCATCTGAATACGCGACAGATCAATTTCACCCAGCGTATGATCGTTGGCCTGATTACCAGTCTGACTGGTCGGTTTACCCGTGGCCACATCAGTCCGGTTTACGAATCGAATCTGATCATCGGAGGCTACCGTCGTGGCCCCGTCGAGCGGAATATAGATGCGTGTTCCTTTATTGCTGGCTACGTTCGCCCGAATAATCAGGTTATCGATTGGGCCGGTCAGTTCGGCTTTGCCCGTCACAAACGCCTGACCATAGAACAGATCGTTGTCTTTTACGGTCGTATTGAGGATTCGGAAGTTCTTAAAGTCGGCGTCGAAGCCAAACGTCAGATCGCGGAATCCATTGTGATACACGCCCCCACGTAACAAGGCGGTATTGCCTTCCGGATCGCGCAGGGTCAACCGACGGGTGATAATTTCGTTTTCGCCGAAATAGATGTTATCATCGAATGTAAAGTCAGCTTTCAGGTAATCGAATCGACCCCGGCCGCCTTTTACCGCCACTTCGCCTTTCAGAACGGGCGCAGAGGGTGTCCCGGTGATGGCCACTGTACCACTGGTAACCCCGCCCAGATTGGAAAATAAACCGGTTGTAAAAGGCTCCAGAATCTTCAGGTCGGCGCCGTTGAGATCGGCAGCCAGCGTCAGGGGACTTTTCGGCTTCGTGGGTACGTAATTGCCCAGTAGCCTTAATACATCGACCCCCTGCCGATTGATACTGGCCTTAGCATTGAGCTGTTGAGCCAATTGGTCCCATTCTACCTGGCCCCGCACGTCCCCAATGAGCGCGTTCTGGTACGACAACGCACTGAGCGAGAGGGTGCTCTCTACAATTGGCGTTTGGTAGACATTCCGGACGGCGAGCGTGCCATTTAATGTACCGCCAAGCGTTGTATTCAGAACGGGATTCAGCGAAGCGAGCAGAAAGTTATTGGCTCCAATCGACAGCCTTTCCAATGAATCGGGCGACAGCTTGCCCGACGCACGAATCAACTGATCCTGATTCCGTACTGATAAATTTCGGATTGTGTAATCATCGCCGACTTTCCGGATCAGACTCTGCGGATTCAGGATCCAGTCACCGTCAAGTACCCGCAGTTTCGATTCGCGGAAGGTTAAATCGATTGCGTCGCCTTTGAAGCGGAGTTCGCCCGTCAGATTCGCGTGATTCGGGCTGCCAGCCTGGTCGATGCTTCCGGTAAAATCGATGTGATCGACGTCCCACGACGCTTCGGCCTGCAAATTCCGGGTTGGAAACTGGGCGCTGAATGCCTGCCGTTGCGACGTAACAATCGCCGAAGCCAGCACCTCTTCACCATACGTGAACTTAGATGTAGTCACATCCAGATCACTCGGGCCAAACCCCAGGGTGCCGATACGTAACGAATCGGTTTTGGCATTAGCCGTCAGAAAAGACGTATTATCGACCGTGAACCGACCTTCTATTCGGGAAGCCGGGGCGATATAAACGCTGGGACTCAGGAAATTCAGGAGCGGGCTGATATGCTTACTGATCAGTTGATAGTCGATGCTATAGCGCTGACCAGTCCCCGCATATTGCTTTGCGGACCGATTTGCCAGTTGGCGTTTCCGATCGTAGTACGCACGCATACCGGCGGCATCACTGGCAAAATAAAGCTGGTATTCGCGGGCGAGCTGCGTCAGGTCATCAATCGTGCGCTGGGGCTGAAAATTACCCTGGAGCCGAGTAGTCAGGAAATCAGATTCGAGGTCGAAATAGCGCTGGCTACCTCCCGAATCCCGTTGTTCTACCGACGACACAACCGTGAGCTGGTCAATATCCAGGCTACGGCGATTTAGCGTAAGGGTAGCGTTGTTAAAAGCCGCGTTGCCAACAATATCGTCGAGTTTGCTACCCTCCAGCCTGACATTCAGCTTCGTTTTGACCACCAGCGAGTCAGGCAGGTAGCCCAGCGCCCGGAAATCGGCGTGCTGTACAGTACCCCGCAGATCGTAGCGGTCGCGGGGGCCGGTCAGGTCAAATTCGCCATCGAGGGCAAACGCCAGGTTTGGGTCCCGAATGTCGACCTGCCCGTGAAAAAAAGCTTTCTGTAAGTTTCCACGGGCTGTAATATTCCGGTAGTCGTAGCCCTGCCAGCCAAAGCGCCCAAACTGTCCGTCCAGATCGATATTGGCCCGTTCTACATTCGTCCCCTGCCCGGTGATACGTCCCTGCCCGTCTACTTTACCGAACTGATCTGCCTGATCAATTAACTGACCCAGGTCAAGGTTTTCGGCCTGCAACGTAGCGGTGTAGGTGGTTTGGTCGGAGTTATCAGCTAATTTCAAGGCCAGATCACCCGTTACGTTCCCGATGCCCGTCCGGAACGTTCCTTTGGTCTTGAAGTTGTCGAAAGCGCCGGCAAAGGTGGCATCGAACGCGACGGTTCCAAGTTTCTGAATGGTTTGGTTAAACGACGTATCGGGATAGTACTGACGAATATCGGCCATGTTCACCACGGAGGGCGTAAAGGCAAAGTCGACCGTCGTTTTGTCCATATCGGGCAACCCTTTCCAGGCAATGTCGCCTTTCAACTGACTGCGCCCGTTTGCCCCAAAGTGCAGATCCGTGTTGCTTAACTTGAAATCGTTCACCGTACCGGCAAAGAGACCCGTGAGCAACCAGGTTTCGTTTAAACCGCGCAGGTATTCCGAAAAATACCCCAAATCTTTTGAGCGAACTTCGCTGTCGCGGAAACGAGCGACCATCCGCACCCGGCTGTTAAAGTCGCCGAATGCCGACGGCTTGTCGTAATAGAACGTCAGTTCGTTTCGAATGATGGAGTTGCCAATGTGCGCGTATAGATTCGCCAGCTCCATCTTGGTATTGCAGTACAGAAACCGCGTATCGAGCTGCCGAATCTTAATGCGCGAATCCCTGTCGACACCTGTCAGCCCTTTGATGTTCAGGGCAATGGTATCGCCCAGAATGAGCAGATTACTTACATCGGCGTTCAGGTGCTGCAACGTAAAGTGATCGTAGTCGAACCGCTTCCGATCCTTCATCAGGGGCTCACGCGGATCGTAGAGCGTATAGGAGCCATCGGCCAACGTAACGCGGGTCACCGTAAACGGAACGTTCTGATTAGGGATGCTGGGTTTGGTTGGATCGGCGGTCAGCTCTTCGATACGGGCAATGAAGTCGTCCAGATTGGTATCGCCATTCGCGGGATTTTTAACCATCTGAACATTGGGCTTGTACAGCACAACCTCGTCGAGATGGATGTTATGCGCCGACGAATCGATCAGGTTGCGCAGGTTATAATCCGCATCCAGGCGCCCTACCGTAATCATGGGGCGACCCTGACGATCTTTAATGGTTATGCCTTCGAGGGTCAGCGAATCAAACCATTTGATGGAAACGCCTTTGAGCGTAACGGGGAATAAAAGCTTATCGGAGAGCCATTTAGCGCCTTCCTGAGCCAGGCGCGTCTGCACTTCCGGAAGTTGCAGACTCAGCAGAATGCCCAGCGTCAGACCGACTACCGTGAGACACAGGTAGAGCAGCGTTTTAAGGAATATTGCAAAAAACTGACGCATCCGGGGCGGAAATGCCTAATGTACAATGAATAACGGAAAACTAGTGCACGTTAGAGTTCTAAAAGAGGGAACGGTTTAAGAGCAACTTCCATTATACATTTTACAAGAATCATTATCCATTAGTTTTGTACGGTGAATATATTAGCTATTGAGTCTTCCTGCGATGAGACGTCGGCCGCTGTTTTAGCCAACGGTCATATCGTATCGAACGTGATTGCGACCCAATTAATTCACGAAAAATACGGGGGCGTTGTGCCGGAATTGGCCTCACGGGCGCATCAACAGCATATTTTACCCGTCGTGGAGCGTGCGTTGACGGACGCAAATTTAGCCAAAAATGAATTATCAGCCATTGCGTTTACGCGCGGCCCCGGTTTGCTTGGGTCATTGCTGGTCGGTACGTCGTTTGCCAAAGCGCTGGCCCTGGGGCTCGGCATTCCGCTCATTGAAGTCAATCACATGCAGGCGCACGTGTTGGCTCACTTCATCGACAATCGGAAACCTGCCTTTCCGTTTCTGTGCCTGACCGTTAGCGGAGGTCATACGCAGATCGTGCGCGTTGATGGTCCGCTCGATATGACCGTGATTGGCCAAACGCAGGACGATGCCGTAGGCGAAGCATTCGATAAATCGGCTAAACTGCTGGGGCTACCGTATCCCGGTGGCCCGCTTATCGACAAGTACGCCAGAGAAGGCAATCCGCTGGCGTTTCGGTTTCCGATGGGTGAAATGCCGGAACTGAACTTCTCGTTCAGTGGCATCAAAACGGCGATTATGTATTTCCTGCGCGACAACACAAAGACAAACCCGGATTTTATCGCCCAGAATCTGCCCGATATATGCGCCAGTATTCAGCATACGCTGGTTCAGATACTCTTAACGAAGCTCAAACGGGCGGCTCGCGAGTCAGGCATTCGGGAGATCGCCGTTGCGGGGGGTGTCTCGGCCAACAGTGGCCTGCGTACTGCCCTAACCCAGCTTGGCGAAGCCCTTAGCTGGAATGTGTATATCCCCCGGTTTGAGTATTGTACCGACAACGCAGCGATGATTGCCATGGCCGCTCAGTTCAAATACGAGCAGGCCGACTTTACCGATCAGCGGGTCAGTCCTTTGCCCAGAATGGCGTTTTAACCCTGTTGCCCCGATCGCTCACCATTTCCCTGAACAACAATGACAATTTCCGAGCTACGCATCTACCCCATCAAATCACTTGGCGGCATTTCGGTTACCGAAGCCGTAGTGGAAGAAAAGGGGCTGCAATATGACCGGCGGTTTATGCTGGTACAGCCCAGCGCCGAAGGTGATGACTCATGGACGTTTATTACCCAACGTACCAATCACCACATGGCCCTGATCGACGTAGCGATTGAGGGTGATACGTTACGGGTATGGCACCGGGATACGCCAGATGATGTGCTGGAACTTCCACTTACCGGGCCGACTACCGACAACGACGACGTATTGCGGGTAACGATCTGGGACAGTAAGGGCGTGCCAGCGGTGAGCGTCAGTTCGGCGGTCGATCGCTGGTTTACAAAAACGCTCGGTATTGACTGCCGGCTGGTGTTTATGCCCTCTACGACCCGCCGGGAAGTTGATTTAGCTTACGCCCGCCAACATGACGTCGTTAGCTTTGCCGATGGCTACCCCTTCCTGCTTATCGGCCAGGCTTCGCTGGATTACCTGAATCAGCGCTTACCCGTCGATAGTCCGCGGATGAGCATGACCCGGTTCCGGCCCAATATTATTGTCAGTGGTACCTCACCCTATGACGAAGACGCCTGGGATCAGTTTCGCGTGGAGGATATGAATTTCTACGGCGTAAAACCCTGCGCCCGTTGTGTGCTGACCACCATCGACCCCGCCACTGGTAAGAAAGGTAGTGAGCCACTGAAGACCCTGGCTACGTATCGCCAATGGAAACACAAGATCCTGTTTGGTCAGAACGTATTACCTGCCACTAATGCGCGTGGTGTTTTACGGGTCGGTCAGCCGATCGAGGTTATCAGTCGCCAGCAACCCTGGCTAACGGCTCCTGCACCGCTTGACGCGATTCTGGCTGATGCCCAAAACCAATAAGGCTGTATACGGTTATCTGGCTACAATTTTGCTCACGATCTATTTTGCTTACACCGCTACGTACCGCATATTATTTGAGTTTCCCCGTCGTGATGGGTGCCGTACTGTCGAACCGGATGGCCGCGCGCTTGTCGGACGTTGAACCCATTCACTGGGCTACGCCTATCGTACTGGCCCTGGTTGTCTTTATCATTTATACGGTCGATCGTCTGCTGGATGTTCGGAAGGGTTTAGTACGTACCGCCCGGCACACATTTCACCGCCAGCATGCAGCATTACTCTGGCAAGTTGTGGCCGTTGCCGGTGTACTGGCTGTGATCCTGGCGTTTTTCCTGCCGGGCAGCGTGGCCAAATTTGGTATACTGCTGGGCGGAGTCTGTACGGCTTATGTGGGAGCCGTGTTCAGGCTCCCGGCCCGCCATCCGGCCCTGCTGCTGAAAGAGCCGCTGGTCGCTACGTTGTATTCAGCGGGGGTATGGGGTAGCGTTTGGGTACAGCGGCCTTCGATACAGGGCATTGAGATTGCCGAATTTCTAATGTTTACCGGAATCGCCTTCCAGAACCTGCTTCTGTTTGCGGTTATGGAACAACAGGAAGCTCCTACGCGGACAGAGCCATCACTGGCCGTAGCCTGGGGGCAGGAACGAGCCGATGTTGTGCTGCGCGGATTGACGTTTGTCATCGTTGCAACGGGGTTTGCGCTTTGTTTCTTTACCGAAGATCGTTTCGCGCAGCGATCGGCCATTATGCTGGGACTGATGAGCCTGACCCTGTACGGCATTCAACGGTATCCGGCTTATTTTATCAAGCATGAGCGCTATCGCTGGCTGGGCGACAGCGTATTCTGGATGCCCGCCTTAGTGCTGTAAGCGGCAATCGGCGCATACCCTGGTAGTTTCTGTTAATACAGCCGTAGCAATAATGGGCTCCGAGTACCGATTTTTGTGCTATGTATATTGAACATATTGCGATTTGGGTACGTGATCTGGAACAGATGCGTATATTTTACGAAACGTACTTTGGCGCAACCGCTATCGATAAATACGTCAATGTCAGCAAAAGTTTTTCCTCGTATTTCCTGACGTTCCCTCAAAAAGGCGCCCGGCTGGAACTGATGCAAATGGACGCTATCCCCGACTCACAGAACGATGCCCTTGCCCAGTTCACGGGCCTGATTCATTTTGCCGTTTCGGTGGGCAGTGAAGCCGCTGTTGACGCCTTGACCGAGCGGTTGCGAGCGGATGGCTATTCGATCGTTGGTGAACCCCGCCGGACGGGTGATGGCTATTACGAAAGCGTAATTCTTGACCCGGAGGAGAATCGAATTGAGTTAGTCGCCTAACAGGAGCTAAACTTTATTACTTCACGGCCATTGCTTTGGTTTGGCCATTTTCCTGTACGTCTCGCCGGTTCAATATGTCGAGGATGATCTCCGTCATGTACTCCCGCTTATTAAACACAATATCGTGCCGATTCTCGGGGAGCAGGAATTGCTTTACACGGGCATTGACCAGATGTTTCTGCGCAAACGAAACATTAGTTGGATACACCAGCTCGTCACGCTGGCCATGAAGCATAGTGATGCTGGCACGGATTTTTGGCCAGTCGGGTAAGATAGCCTCTAAAGCTTGTCGGTGCGCCAGCTTCTCATCGTTAGCCAGACGTAATAAGGTTGGTATTCCCCAACGTAACAAAGGCGTATCGACCCAATGGCTGATTGGATACGTCCGCTCTAAACCTGGCCCCAGGGCCGATGAGACAAACACGACGTGATTAACCCGGCCTGGATTGTTCATAGCCAGCCGGGCCGAGACAGACCCGCCATACGACGAGCCGACAACCATTAGATACGGTGCGTTCCGATAGCGGTTGATCAGCGGCTGAAGCAGTTCAGCCTGCCGGACTACGGATGTTTCCACCCGCCCAAAATCTGAATACCCATAACCAGGACGATCGACGGCTACCAACCGAGCCCGATTTAGCAGCATCGTATCCTTAAAAAACTCATTAAAGAAAGATAATGAGCTGGGAGCACCGTGAACAAATAACACGACCGGTTTTTCGTCTCCGGCAGACAGAGTATCCCCACGGGCCGGAGTTTCCATAAATCGAATGGTGCGCATGGCTCCATCACGATCCTTAACCTGATAGTAGTGAACCGCCGGACGAATCGCCTGATTTTTGAATTCTTCGGCCAGTTCCTCATCCGTTTGCCGGGAATCAACGAACCAGGCTACGAGTAGCGTTCCCGTAGCCAGCACAAGCAGCGAAAAAAATGCCCAGCGAAGGACATGTAAAAACCGTTTCATAGCAGTGTCATGTATTAATATAACTGCAAATCTGCGGCCAAAGGTTTTGAAAATCTGGAAAGCTGTGTAAGTGGCAAACATTTAGCCAGTCGCCCCGTTTGGTTGAGAAGAACAAAATCGCAATATGTTATGAAAGAAAAAGCCGAAGCCCCCGCTCAAATCAGCGAAATTGATCTCGATCGCCCTAATCCGGATGCTCCCGGCGATACAGGCATTAGTTCATCTGCTACGCGCGAAGAGACGTTACAGGCCCTCCAGGCCAACGATGCCGAGAAGATGACGCCCGACGAAGCGAATGAGTTGAGTACTGACGAAGGAAAGCAGGAATAAAGACAAACTTCCGATCAGTAACCGTATTACACTGGCTACTGATCGGAGGCTATGTTTACAGTAAGACTTCGTTTTCGACCGCGAGAAAATGCGTCAGTTCGCCCTGGTTATTATAAAGTGGGTCGATTTGCACCCGGCAGATATAAGGTTCTCCACTCTTGCGGTAGTTGAGCAGATCTGCCTTGACCGAATCAGCTCGGCTGAGCGATTCCCGAACCAGCCTCACGGTCGACAGGTCAGTGGCAGGACCTTGCAGTATAGCAGGCGTCTGTCCAACCGCTTCAACGTGCGAATACCCCGTCATGGTCATGAAGCTGCGGCTGGTCCACAGAATCGTTTTGGACAAGTCGGTCAGAACAAGCGTAAAGCCGGTATTTAATTTTTTAACGTAGTGGTTCCGTTGTCGGCGCGACAGGTTCCAGTCGAAAATATCGCCAAGCTGGCGGAACAGATTCGCTTCTTTCCGCTGCGCCCGTTCCTGCGCCTGCCGAAGCATAAATATTTCATAACAGGCAACAGGGTATGGTCGGCAGCCATCCTGTTGGGACCGGCTATAGACCCGGTTCACCAGTTCAACGTATGACTCCGACGTAACCATAATTTAGGGCGTTAAAGAGGAAAGGTACTGCTCATGATTCACAAAACCTAACCGCGTAGTATCAGCAAATAGACTCAGAGACGAAAAAATTTGCTCCTCGAACCAGTTGATTTCCAAAGAAAAGCTTTGCCGTTAAAGGAAGATTACAAACTTTTTTTAGCAGGTCTCTTGTGTGTAACACCAAAAGCGCCTACTTTTGTGCCACGATCAAGGAAAACAAGAACGGTTGACCGAAGATCAAAAATGGTTCGGTAGTTCAGTTGGTTAGAATACCTGCCTGTCACGCAGGGGGTCGCGGGTTCGAGCCCCGTCCGGACCGCCAACAAAAAAGCCTCGCATTTAGCGGGGCTTTTTGCATTAAACCTGCCCCGGATATGCCCCAAATCCGCGAACTGACCACGTATCTCGAAGCGTTGGCTCCCTTAACGTATCAGGAATCCTACGATAACGCTGGCTTACTGGTCGGCGACCCTTCAACCGATATTACGGGTGTTCTGGTTACGCTCGATGCCACCGAAGCCGTAATTGACGAAGCTATTACCAAAGGCTGTAACGTGGTTGTCGCTCACCATCCTATTGTCTTTAAAGGATTGAAGAAGTTCAACGGGAAAAATTACGTAGAACGGGCGGTGATCAAAGCGATCAAAAACGACGTAGCGCTGTATACCGCCCATACCAACCTTGACAACGTAGCGGGTGGAGTAAATTTTACCATTGCCGCGAAAATCGGGCTCCAGAACGTTCGGATCCTGGCACCTAAATCGCAGGTACTCAGTAAGCTCGTTACGTTCGTGCCGGGTAGCCATACCCAACAGGTACTTGACGCTTTGTACGCGGCCGGAGCGGGGCAGATCGGTAACTACAAAGATTGCAGCTTCCGCGTGGGCGGTACAGGTACGTATCAGGCTGGAGAGGGTGCCAATCCTACGCTGGGCGAGGTAGGCGAGTACCACGAAGAACCCGAGAACCGCCTTGAAGTGATCATCCCCACTCACCAGCAGGATCAGTTACTCAACGCCCTCAGACGAGCGCATCCCTACGAAGAAGTAGCCTATTATCTGACTACTTTAACTAATCAGAACCAAGAAGTTGGTTCGGGAGCCGTAGGCGAACTACCGGAGCCTCTGGACGGCCAGACCTGGTTATCGTACCTCAAACAAGCCATGAATCTGAACCTGATTCGCTATACCCCCCTGCCCAATCGACCCGTCCAGCGCGTGGCCGTTTGTGGGGGAGTTGGTAGTTTTCTGCTGCCCGACGCCATTCGGGCCGGAGCCGACGTGTTCGTGACGGCCGATTATAAGTACCACGAGTTTTTCGACGCAGACGGACGTATCGGCATCTGCGATATTGGCCATTATGAGAGTGAAGTCTTTACGAAAGAGTTGATTAGTCAGTATTTGGCGAAAAAATTCACTACTTTTGCGGTAATTTTGTCTGAAACGAACACTAATCCGGTTCGGTATTTTTAATAGTCAATGTATAGTGAATAATATACAATTTCTGAGGAGCTTTTAAGCCGATCAACTTGTTTATCTGTTCAGATACATTCAACCGCACAGGCGGTCTCCATACATTATTATACATTAACTAACTTCCGAATGGAACTAACGATTGCGCAAAAATTAGACGCTCTTCTGAAACTGCAATCTCTTGATTCTCAATTAGACGAACTCATCAAAATTCGCGGTGGTCTGCCTGAAGAGGTGCGCGACCTGGAAGACGACATCGCCGGCTTCGAAACGCGGATTGGTAAGTTTCAAGCCGAAATCAAGACGCTTGAGGAAGAAATCGAACGCAATCGCGTGGCGAAGAAGGACGCCGAAAAGCTGATTACCAAATATAAGGATCAGCAAATGAACGTTCGTAACAACCGCGAATTCGACGCTATATCGAAAGAGATTGAACTGCAATCGCTCGAAATCGAACTGGCGGATAAACGTATCAACGAAGCCCAATTCCGGGTACGTGGTAAAGAAGAAGAGATCAAAACAACGCAGAACGCCCTGAACGAGCGTAAGGAAGATCTTAAGGCAAAGAAACAGGAACTCGACCAGATCACGGCGGAGAGCCAGGAAGAGGAAAAAGCGATCATTGACCAGCGTGATGAACAGGCAACGACCATCGAATCTCGTCTGCTAAACTCGTACAATAAGATCCGGAGCAATGCACTCAACGGTTTAGCCGTCGTAATGGTAAAACGGGGTGCTTGTGGTGGCTGCTTCAACGTAGTCCCTCCTCAGCGTCAGGCCGACATTAAAGACAAAAAGAAAATCATTGTCTGCGAACACTGTGGCCGAATCTTCGCCGATGTTGAAGGCGTCCCCGAACCTGCTCCAGTTGGCCGGGGCCGGTAATCCAGCGCTTTCAAACAAACACATTTTATAAAAGGTCGTCGAATAGGCGACCTTTTATGCGTTTATCAGTGCCCAAAATTGCCCGGAGATCATGATACGTTGCTTAATCTTAGTTCTGTTCACCACTCAGCTGGCGCTGGCGCAGGATTTCACCTGGACACCGGGGTTGCAACGCGTTTATGCCGACCTCCAGAAACTTAAGGTACAGCCCGCCCGTCAGGCACTGACAACCGAACCTACGAACGGCGTTCGTATTTTTCTGGATGATTACGCCGATATGCTAACGCTCGTTACGTCGGATGATGACCGGGCCTTTACCAGGCTAAGCGACCGGGAAGACGAACGGCTCGACGCAATCAGGAAATTAGATGCAAACTCGCCCTGGCAACGGGTTCTAATGGCGGAGGTCCGGCTGCACTGGGCCTTTGCGAAGCTAAAGTTCGGGAAGGAAATCAGTGCCAGTTGGGACGTGATTCGGGCGTATAAACTCCTGGTAGAAAACCAGAAGCGATTCCCGGACTTTCTACCCACTTATAAATCGCTCGGCACCCTGCACATTATGATTGGCTCGGTACCCGAGAATTATACTTGGGTGGCAAATCTGCTTGGTATGCGCGGCAGCGTTCGGCAAGGCCAGCAGGAGTTACAGCGCGCCCAGCAGGATTCGATCTTCGGTCTGGAAGCACGACTGATCGACCTGATGGTTCGTGCTTATGTGCTTAGTTTTACTGACGCTGATGGACGATCGCTTGAGCGCTTGGTAGCGGATAATCCGGACAACTTGTTGCTTCATTTTTTCGGAGCAACTATAGAGCAGAAAAGTGGCCACAGCCAACAGGCACTTATGTACCTAATGACCCGCCCAATCAGCCCTGCTTACCAATCGTTACCGATTATCGAGAATATTCTGGGTGATATTTACCTTCAGAAAGGCCAGTATACCACTGCTACAGTTCATTTTCAGAAATTCCTGGCCGCTTACAAAGGACAGAATTTCATAAAAGATTCGTACTACAAAGTATTCCTGTGTCACTGGTTAGCCAATGAGCCAGAGGGGCAATTCCGTTCTTATCTGGAAAAAGTCGTTTCCCTCGGTCGAACGACTGTAGAGTCAGACAAGACGGCACAGAAGTTTGCTGAAGCGTATTTGAAGCGGGGTGTATCGCCTAATCAGAAGGTATTGATGCGAGCCCGACTCGCATCGGATGGGGGGTTCACCGACAGCGCACTCGCTTACCTCCGACCCTACCCCGAAACTAGATTTTCGCTTACAACTGAAAAAGCGGAATACAACTACCGCCTGGGCCGGATCTACCAGCGCCGGAACGAGGCTGATGCGGCCATTCCTTACCTGAATCGTGCGTTAGTCATTAGTGAAGCGGAGCAATTGTCATTTGGCGCTACGGCAGCTTTGCAACTTGGCTACATTTACAAACAAAAGAACGACCGCACAGAAGCACGGTCGTTCTTTCAAAAAGCACTCAGCTTTAAGCACCACGAGTATAAAAACAGCGTGGACAATAAAGCCAAAGCTGCAATGAGCCAGTTGTAGAGCAGACAAACACTCTATAACCAGTCAAATCAGTTAGTCAAGAGCGGCTACTCCGGGAAGGACTTTACCTTCCATATATTCCAGCAGAGCACCGCCACCGGTTGATACGTAACTAACCCGGTCGCCGTAGCCTGCCTGATTGACGGCCGAAGCCGAATCGCCACCGCCGATAAGCGAGAAAGCACCGTTTTCCTCAGTAGCTTTTACAACGGCTTCCGCAATCGCGTTCGTGCCAGTCGCAAAATTGGGGAACTCGAACACGCCCATCGGACCGTTCCACAGAATCGTTTTTGACCGTAACACTACGTCCGTAAACAGCTTGATCGTTTCTGGGCCAATATCCAGTCCTTCCCAACCGTCAGGAATTTCACCTTTGTTCACGGTCTGGCGATTGGCGTCGTTCGAAAAATCGTCCGCGCAGACATTGTCAACGGGCATGTAGATTTTTACGCCTTTTTCTTCGGCTTTCTTCAGCAGCTCCAGCGCTAAATCCTGCTTATCGGCTTCGAGCAGCGACTTACCAATCTGACCACCCTGCGCCTTGGTGAACGTATATGTCATCCCGCCCCCAATGATCAGGTTATCCACGTTATCGAGCAGTTTCTCGATGATCAGAATTTTATCGGAGATTTTAGCTCCGCCCATAATGGCGGTGAATGGCCGTTCGGCCTCATCAAGCACTTTTTTGGCGTTGTCTAATTCGGCCTGCATGACGTAACCCGCTACGCGATCCGTAAAAAACTGACCCATAACGGCCGTACTGGCGTGTGCACGGTGAGCCGTACCGAAGGCGTCGTTTACCCATACATCGCCAAGTTTCGATAGCTTTTCGGCAAACGCTACGTCTCCTTTCTCTTCCTCCTTATAAAAACGCAGGTTTTCGAGCAACAGGATTTCGCCGGGCTGCAGACCCGCGGCTAAGTCGGTAGCCGACTGACCGATGCAGTCATCAGCGAATTTCACGTCCCGACCGAACGCTTCCTTCAGGGCCGGGATGATATGCTTGAGCGAATATTTCTCTTCGGGTCCGCCCTTTGGCCGACCCAGGTGCGACATAAGAATAGCCGAGCCACCGTCGTTGACAATTTTCATGACGGTCGGGATGGTGGCTTTAATGCGAGTATCGTCGGTGATATTGTACTGCTTGTCGAGTGGTACGTTGAAGTCCACCCGTACGAGGGCCTTTTTACCAGCGAAGTTGTAGGAATCTACGGTTTTCATGCGACTGCGTATGGTCGTTGGTTTGCGAGGCCAAACTTAGCAGTTTTTCGGCAGACGCGGTTGGTCAAGTTTGCCTTTACTACTTACGGTGTAACCGGGCGCAGTGCTGTAAAACGAGCGATCTGATTAAAGTCAGCGTCGTTATGCAGGATGGGTATGTTATGAAGAATAGCGTAATGTGCAATCAGACAGTTGTTCGGTTTACGGATCGTCACGCCTTTTTTACGGAGGAAACGATACAGCTCAGCAGCGCCAATGGCCGCTTCAACTGGGTCTATTGAAAGCATGGTATGGGTCAGCAGTCCTTCTTTTATCTGGTTGTACCGACAGTCATCTTTTATGCCCTGCAATACTTCCTGCAAAATAGTTGGTGTCAACCAAATAGGTTGATCGGCAAAGGTATATTCTACGACCAGCTTAGTATATGCGTTTTTAACGGCACGGAAACCATCCACTCATACAGACCAACGATCATTGATCCCATTCGTTTGGAATTGAATCGGTTCTTATCTGTTCCAGATCACCATCCCAATCAACCTTTCCAAACAAAGACACTAAATTGTGACGAGCTTGCCGATTTATGTATTGTTTGAGGGTAAGTTCCACTACAGCCTTCTTTGTTTTTAAATGGCTGATTTTCAAGGCTTTTTGAAGTAACTGGTCATTTATATCGATATTAGTTCGCATGGTTCACGCATCTGTATACATAAATTTAGTTAATTCTATACACATTAATAATTTCCTTCGCTGCCGCCCCCGCCGAAGTTGCCTCCGCCAAACCGTAGATTATCTTTTGGTGTATGCTGGGCTCCGGCAGTTGCCTGAATTGCGCCTATTGTTTCGGCGTTGACAAAAAAATTGTCCGGCGATTCCTCATCGGCAGCGTCGGTAAAACCGTTCCGCGGTTCATGGAAATACCGGATACCAGCTACGGCTATACCAATTAAAACCAGTCCGGAAACGGCCACAAACACATTAAGCGAGAGCCAGCCTCTATATTCGTGCACTGTCGCTACGGCCGCCATGATTCCAACACCACCCAGAATGATCAGCATCCGGTTCTTCTTCGTAAAGCCCTGCCAGAGGTAAATCGTCGGGATTAGAAACGTCAGCAGCCAGAACAGCCAGGGCAGGGTGATCTCAGGTGTATCGGGCAAGCCAGAACTCAATAATACCCCGTTCATTTCCCGAACTACGTAATAGTTTCCACCAGCAGCTAACACGATCAGGGTAATCCATTGAATGAGGTTTACTGGATCGGCGTAATAGGGTGACACTACGAGCCTATTGACAGATTGTCGGGTGATAGCATACAAGATTCCCGACACACCCATCATCACGAATGGCAGCGCATCTTTTCCCCAACTAAAGTTCAGCAGGCCGTCAAAAATAAACGTGTAGAACGTAGCTAAAGTCAGAAATGCAATCAACGTATCGCCATAGTACCACAGCACCAGGAGCAGCAACGGCAGGGTGAACAGACAATAGGCCCAAAAAGGTGACGTAGCAGGCAGAAACTGATTGAACCCCATGGCTAAAAAGCCGGTGAGCGTAACTACAAACGCATTATCAACGCCGTTGCGGTAGAGTGATCCCCGATTGATGATCAGATGGCTACCAACAACCAATGCCAATCCAAATAGGAGATTGAATAATCCATACGTATACCGGTCGTCGAGCCCACTCGATACAATGGTTGTCATCAGCAGATACGTACCCAGAATTGCTACTGTCGTAAACAGGAAGAGGCCAATCTCGATGAAGCCGTTGGTCCGGCGAAACTCAACCGGATACGTCTTTCGGACAACCGAAATTTGTTCATCGGTCAGCAGTTGCTGCCGGTACCACCGTTCCGCCTGGGCCAATACCGCCCGGTTGTGAATCCACTGTTCGTTATAGGCTTTCATTCGCTACGTTACCTTTGGGCAATTGTCTCATTAAGTAAACGACCAGGCCAATGCCCGTCAAGATAAAATACCAGTAGTAAGCACCGTCATCCCACTGGGCTGCGCGCAGGTAATGAAAAAATACGTACGTAACGCCGATGTAGCCATAGATTGCGCTCATCAGCAGGAATAGAAACGATCCTTCGCTGGACCGGTTCGCTTTCCGTTCGCGCCGGGCGTACCGATCGAGGGCAAAACAAGCTCCCCCCAGCCCTATGGCAAACCACAGTACTGACTCTTCAAAGTTGAACAGACCACCCAATAAGGCCACTAACAGGAGGTTTCCAGCAATGGAGATATAGGTAAACGTGAAGTGGGCTTTAATACGTCGCTGCTCTAAACCAAGTCCCACTCCGATCAGCACGAAAGCGAGCAGAATGGCCGAAAGAACCGTTCGCTGATCAAAGAAATTCGTTTTAAAATACAACTCCAGCGGCCGAACCGTTACGCCAACCCAGGAAATCAGCGCCGTCAATGCCATACCGAGTATGCCCCGGTGATCAAATCGATACGCTAACGGCAGAAAAAGCAATGCAGGCAGGAGAGTTACCAGCCCGTACCGCGTCCCGAATACATTATATGCATACTGCGCGTATCCTTCCAGCGTCAGGAACAGCAGGCAGGCCATAATCAGGGCATAATCGCCGAAGGTCGACCGGCTCCTTGTCTGCTCAGGCGTCCAGGCTGGTCGGTTTCGCCAGGCGAAGACGAAGCAGGCTCCGCAGCCCACGGCCATTGCCATCAGCAGCGCGCCGTGGCCGATCTGATCGAAGTTATCGTAAACCAGCAGCCCCAGCCCGGCACTCAGCAGCAGGATGCCGATGTACAGCATTGAACGCAGCTCCCAGTGTAACGAAAACAGCCTCTGCTGCTCCACCTGAGCAATTCGACTCTGTTGGTCGGCCGGTAAAATACCTTGCTTGCTTAACTCGTTCAGGATGTCGGTTGGGGACATAAACGGCAATTTTGGTGTTCTATTTATGCAGAGAAATCAACAAAAAGTTGTACAATATTGCGGTTTTATTCCGCCTTACCCATGATTGGACGTCAAAAGGCTTTACTTACCCCGCGCTACTACCTCGACAACTTTCGCTACGTGCTCGATTTTGTCAAACGCTTGTATGGCAGCCTGTTGAACGACGCCGAATGGACGTTCATCCGGCAGTTTGAAGCGCTCAGCCTCGACGCTCAGTGCCTATACGTGCGGTTCAGCAACCGGAAGGGCTTCTTCTTTCGCATCAATAAGCTACAGTATAACGAAATTAATGACCTTCCGGCCGCGGTTGGTGAGTTATTGCTGGCCGGATTTATCGAACGACTCTCGGCCCATCATGAAGTTATAGGCGAAGAAGCGCTGGGCATCTTTACGAAGCCCGAGCTTTTGGAATTGTTACCCCTGGAGCCCGAAGAGGTTCGCCCATTGAACAAAGAAAAGAAAGAAGGCGTCGTTCGGTACGCGTTGCAGGAGTTGAATTTTGCCGAAGTGGTGACGAGTCTGACCACGCGCGAGACGGTCGTCAAGATGAACTTTGAGGCTGAAGGCATGATGATCAAGTATCTGTTCTTCGGCAACCGGGGCAGCAGCATGACCGAGTTTGTGGTACGTGATCTGGGGATGGTCAACTTTGAGCGCTACGATGAAAGCAAACTGACCGCTCGGTTCCGGTCCCGTAAAGAAGTCGAAGACAAGCTGCTGATTTCGCTCACGAACGAGGAGTTTTATGAACTTAAAGAAGCTGAAACACCCGCCGAAGACATTTATAACTGGTTTCTCAACTGGAACGAAACCCGGCCCGAACTGACCGAAATTGCGATTCCGGGATACCAGCGGCTGGTTTGTAAGGTCGGAGCTTATCTGGAACGACAGAAATTACCTGAACAGGCTCTTGCCGTTTATGAACTGTCGGACCGGGTGCCCGCCCGTGAACGGCGCGTTCGGCTGTTGTACAAAAATGGGTCGGTAGACGAAGCTCTCGCCCTCTGCGACGAGATTGCCGTAAACCCGTTGAACGCTGAGGAACGGTACTTCGCCAACGACTTTCGGGAGAAGATTCTGAGTGCCGGGGCTAAAAAGCGATCACGAAAAGCCACGACTCGTTTTTTGTCGGATGCCGAAAGCCTTAACATTCCGGCAGCCTACCGCCACCATGTTGAAGCCGGGGTCATGAATCACTACCTGGAGCAGGGCTACGACGCGGCATTTACCGAAAACTACCCCTGGCGGGGGCTGTTCGGACTGGTATTCTGGGATATTATCTATGACGCGAACGTATCGGCAATCCACCACCCCCTGCAGCGTGCTCCGTCTGACTTTTACTTACCTGATTTTTATCATAAGCGGGAAGAGTTGCTGAAGAAACGTCTGACCGAACTCGAAACAAAAGACGACTGGCGACGCCATACCGGCCGGATGTTCAACGCTAAATACGGAATCACCAACGTTCTGGTCGACTGGTCGGACGAGCTATTGACGCTGGTGCAACGGATGATTGAGCTGCTGGATACGGAGCAGTTGCGCCTGATTCTGCTGGAGATGGCACGTAACGTCCGCGAACACACCCGTGGTTTTCCTGACCTCCTGGTCTGGAACGAGCAAGGGTACTACGAGTTCGTCGAAGTCAAGTCCCCAACCGACCACCTGGGCCCGCAACAGTTACACTGGCTGGAATTTTTCCAGACGATCGGCGTGCACGGCAAGGTCGTTCGGGTAATTTGGGAGTTGTAACCGAAGTCAATTAGGGATTGCTCAAATTAGTCGATTCCTATTTAGTTATTGCTGAGGCCAGGCTCTACGACCTTCTACTGCGAAAAAAAATAAGCTAATTGTTACCCGGAAAAATGCCAGGTATCCCACTGGTGACTTACCCGGCAATGACTTTGCCCACACGCAGGAACACCGGGAACCGCACAATCCGCTCGTCATTGGACCAGCTGACAGCCAATTGCTCGTGCAGGGCCTTTACCGGATCATCTTCGTTTTCATGGACGTATTGCCGTACGGCCGACCACGTTCGCAGGTAATTCAGAAACCGATCAAGCGGCCAGGTACGCTGTACCGTAAACTCACCCCAGCGTACGTCGGCGAACGGAAAGGGCAGTGTCTTATAGCCATCGTCGATGTATTTGCGCTGGGGGTCCCAATACGGCCCCACCCGGTTGCGGTAAAAATCGAGCAGGACCGGATCAAGGTCAGTTCCGATCTGCGCCAGTCCGTACCCCCATTCGGCAATGACCGCTCCCGGCTTAGCCACCCGACGCACTTCCCGATGGAACGCCCGGACATCGAACCAGTGGAGGGCCTGTGCAACGGTAATCAGGTCAAACGTATGATCCGCAAAGGGCGTTTGTTCCGCGGGACTGATCTGATAATGTATATGGTCATGTGGCGTAGCGCGGGCCAGTTGGGTCTCGCTGATGTCGGTAGCCTCGACAACCGGAAAGTAATCGGTCAGCGACCGGGCAACCTGTCCGTTACCCGTTGCGCAGTCCCAGGCCCGTTGCCGCTCAGAAACATTGGCCAGGATAAATTCATATAACTCCGTGGGGTAGTCAATACGGTACTGCGCGTACAGATCAGCGTGTCCGGAAAAACGGTCAATTGGTGTCATCGGTCTGCAATTACAGGAAAGTCAAAAAATCAGTAAAAGGGCCTTTGCTGGACGATTCAGAACTAATAAGCTGTTTGAGTGCGTACTAGCCTGACAAAATTATTCCTGCGTATTAAACTATTTAGGGAAAGAATTGTCGAATGATTGTTATAGTGATAATCACAGGCTATCGTGTAAATGCAGGCGGTAGTCACTTCAATTGACGGGGACGAAAGTCTAGAATAAGAAAAAGCAAAGTCGAAATTGGCTTATCGCCCGAAACGTCTATTTTTGTAAGGTTCACTACAACCTGTGGTTCAGTTTTACTAAACAATTGCTTACCTAATTCACATGAAAAAACCGTTTGGCTTTTTAATCGCTGCGGCATCGTTAGTCCTGGCTTCTTTCAACGCTAACGCACAGGCTCCAACGGCCGACATTCCGGCGGACATGAATGCTTTAATGAGCAAATACACATGCATTGCCTGCCACCGCCCTAACCAGCGCTTAGTTGGCCCGGCCTATGCAGATGTAGCTAAGAAGAAGTATTCGAACGAAGAGATCGTTAACCTGATTTATAATCCGGTGCCTAGCCACTGGCCGGGTTATCCGCCAATGGCACCAATGAAGCAGGTGCCGAAAGAAGACGCTATGAAACTGGCGGTCTGGATTAACTCGCTGGACAAAACCCCGGCGAAAAAAGCGAGCACCAGCAAAGCGAAATCTAAAAAATCGTAATCTGCTCTTCTGGCTCGATAGTTTACAAGCAAAAACGCTCCAACCCTTCGCGGCTGGAGCGTTTTTGCTTGTAACAAATTACCGGACAACCAACTGAAAGCCGGAATCAGACTACGGTAGCTCCACGTGAATACAGGTAATCACGTATGTTTAGTAGTTGTGTGTCATGCCTGACAAAACTGCTTTCAAATTTTTAGTAGAAAATTTATGAGAGACAAACCGATTGACCTTGACCAGCTAATGATTGACGAGTGGCGAGAACTTGGCTTTTATTATGACCAAGACGACAGAATGGATGTGATCCAGTGGAAATTTTACGGAAGCAAGCAGGGACTTCAAAACTTTATTTCTCTTCTTGACAAGTACACCGACAATCCCAACAACGATACATTATCAGAGCACGACCATTATGGACCGTATAGTTACTTAAAAGTCATGACGTGGGACAAGCCTACAATCACTGAAAGTTATATTGCGGGGACAATACAAGATTTGAAGAAATTGAGAAACGTCATTGCTGATAAGCTCAATAAAGCGCAACCAGGACAAACGTTTAACATTGACAAAGACTATGGTATTGACAACACGGTGACAGCGAAGTTTTTTATAATGGCTGACGACTTCGACCCACCATCAATGGACGAACTGATTTTTCGGGACGACAAAAAAATTGTGAATGAGTGAATGGAACAACAAGCTTACGAGCAAACATTCATTGGGCTATGAAGTGACAGACAGGCCATCTTTCATAAACTTTCTCGAGAAGTTTCATCAGGACTTACTGGACAATAAGCAGGATTAGGAAAATAAAACGCTTGAGGATTTTTGGAGGCTTTAACCCGTTGCGCTGACGACATACAGGGCTACTACAATAATACAAAGCAAAATGCCAACGCTGACACCGCATCGTGGCAGGTTTTTGCGGATCTGCTACAAGGTGCAAAAACCTATGAATAAACCCGTAGATAATGATGTAAACTGACAAGCATTATGTGTGAGCATTTACAACCATTGGAGAACTATCTAAAAGCTAAGGGCATTCCGGAAACCTTTCGAGGAAAAGCATGGTCTGACCACTGTAGAGAGTGGGTCTACTTCGATTGCGTATTGAAAACGGAACGTTTGAAAACAAGACTTCAGCTTCCTTCTTTTGTGACGACGCACGAAAACACGGATTTGAAGTCTGGAACGGAATTGGGGCTGGTTTGTACCAAATGTAATGACGCAATTATGGGGCTGCATCCAACGTTCTCTTCGTCGACCACAAAATTTATGGTGGATTAAAGCGTACTGATAACATGGTTATTACGCCACTCTGCTTGTCTCGCTATGGTTGTTCAACGTTCCTGCCTGGTTTTGCTGTTGCTGCTGGACGGCCTGTTCAGTTACGGCCAGTCGCCCCCTAATCCAACCGACACTAGTTACGTAAACGAACTACTGCGAAAGGCCGAAGCGATCGAAACCCGGCAGAGCCAGACCGCGCTGGCAACGTATCAAAAAGCCCACCAACTTGCCGAAAAAATCGGCTATACAAAAGGCTATTTCGACAGCGTTCGGCTCCTGGCCTATCTGCTCAATAACCTCGGTCGGCATACCGAAGCGCACACCATCGCTCAAAAGGCTCTCCAGCTTGCCAGGAAAGACACCTCCCGGCGTAACCTGAGCATCAGCTACTTTGCCCTGGCTAACACGAGTCTGCACGCGGGCCAGCTGAAACAGGCCGTTCCCTACTACCAGCAAGCGGCCTATTACATGAAGCAGATTGGCAAGCTGAAAAACGTAGCCGTCATCAATCAAAATCTGGGATATATCTACGAGCAGCAGCGATTGTTTCCTCAGTCGCTGGTCTATTACCAACGGTCGCTGGCCTTTAACCTCACCGATCCGGCCGACCGGCGGTCTATTGCCATCGACTACTTTAGCATTGCTAATGTGCTCAGCAAGCAAAACAAAGCCAGCGAATCCCGGCGGTACTACCAGAAGGCCGAACACTGGATTGACGCCAAAAACGACCTTGATTTTGTCATTAACCTATACAACAATATTGGCTACGACTACAGCGCCGAAGCCTGTTATGATTCGGCGCTGTATTACCAGCGTCACGCCCTGCAACTAAGCCGACAGGTAGGCAACCCGCGCCACGAGCTCCACATGCTTATGGCGCTGGCGCAGACCAACAGCCGCATGAAACGGTTTCGGGAGGCTAAAGCCCTGTTGGATCAATCGTATAAGCTGGCGGTAACGAGCCAGGCGGGGTTGACCGAACTACGTAACATCTACCGGGAATACGCCGTAGCGACGAACGCGCTGCGCGACTACCGAGCCGCGGCACAGTGGCTCGATAAGTATATTGGCGTGGACGATTCGCTGGATAATCAGGAAACAAAGGCCTTGTTGCAGGATTACGAACTCCAACTTAAGCGAACGGAGTCCCGACAAAAGCTGCTCGAAAAACAACGTCGGATCGACCAGCTCGAAGCCGGTCGGAAACGGCAGAATCTGTGGCTCCTGGTGGCAGTACTAACAACCGGACTGGTAGCCCTGGGAGCCGGACTAGGTTACCTCTACTATCAGCAACGGCAACGATCAGCCGCCAATTCGCTGTTAGCGGCTGAACGCGAACGCGAACTTGCCGTCCTTCAGTCGGAGCTACATGGGCAGCAAAAGGAGCGCTTGCGGATCTCGAAAGAAATGCACGATGATCTGGGAGCATCGCTGACAGCCATTGGCCTGCTCAGCGAAGTGGTGAAAACCCGGATGGGTTTAGCAACCTCGCCGGAGGTAGAGAAAATTTCGGCGATCTCGGCGGAAATGGTGAGCAGTATGAACGAGATTATCTGGTCACTCAATACCCGGAACGATAGTCTGAATGGGCTGATTGCCTATACCCGGGCCTACGCCAGTGAGTTTATCGAAAATACCTCGCTTAATCTGCGGACTGAAGTGGCCGAATCTCCTTACGAGATCAATGTGCGGGGCGCTGACCGCCGGAATGTGTTTCTGACGGTTAAAGAAGCTTTGAATAACGTAGTGAAGCACGCGCAGGCTACGCAGGTGATGCTACGTATCCAGCCCGACGCGGAGCAGTTGACCATTCAGGTATGCGACAACGGTCGCGGTTTCGAACCCAGTGAACAGTCTGGCAATCGCAACGGTCTTACTAACATGCAGAATCGGATGGCCGAGTCGGGCGGACGTTGTCAGATCAGCTCAACGCCAGATGGTACCTGCGTCAAAATTGTGTACCCGTACCCGTCGGTACCCGTGCGTAAAATACCGCAAATGTAGTATGGCGTAACCCAGAAAATTCGCTGAATATTGCCTGATGAAACTCCCCATAACCGTTGCCATCGTTGAGGATCAGGAAGCGATCCGGCAGTCACTGGCCATTCTGATTGACGGAGCGGAGGGCTTTTCCTGTCAGGCCACCTTCGAAACGGCCGAAGCTGCGCTGGCCGGGCTGCCCAGCCACTGCGTCAACGTAGTACTGATGGACATCAACTTACCCGGTATGAACGGGATCGAATGCGTTCGCCAGCTCAAGTCCCTGTGTCCTCAGACGCAGTTCATGATGTGTACCATGTACGACGAAGACGAAACCGTTTTCGATGCCCTGAAAGCAGGCGCTAACGCCTATATTCTTAAGCGGAGCCCTCCCCATAAGCTGCTGGAGGCCATTACCGAACTTCACGAAGGGGGATCGCCTATGAGCAGTACCATCGCCCGTAAGATCGCCAGTTCGTTTCACGTACGCTCGTCGCAGCCGGATGAACTGACGGCTTTAACGCCCCGCGAACGGGAAATTCTGGATCGGCTGGCCAAGGGATTCAGCCATAAGGAAGTAGCCGAAGAACTCTTCGTTAGCCCGACCACGGTACGTAAGCACATTTTCAATATCTACGAAAAGTTACAGGTGCATTCCAAAATCGAAGCGGTGAATAAGTATTTAGGCCGCCGGTAGATAGATACTACAGCGAGATCATATCGCCAACGGCCGCCAAAAATCATACAAATGACGTATTGATGAGCGGAACACAGGCCGGTAGTTTTGCCTCAGCGATTGACGGTAATCGCCTGCAAACCAACGCTGATCCATGAAAACGCTTTTTCTCCTTCTCGTTGTAACGCTCGCTAGCACAGCCTGTAAGAAAGATGCCGACAATGTTAAACCCCAGGGCACGGCGGGGGCAGTTATTGGTACGTATACGCTAAGTTCCTTCCGGTACCAGACCCAGGACGACGAGTTGAATATTCCTACCCTCCCCGTCGTCCAGAATGGCAAAAAGACGTATTACGGTACGGTTAAACTAACCGAATCGACGGACCCTAACAAAGCCCAGATGACGCTACAGTTGACCTTTGATAGCAAGGCCCTTGACGCTATTGACTTTGAAGAGATTGACGTAGAGAAAAACGGGTCACGGTATGAACTGGTATACGATGGCGAAACCCTCGCCACCATCAGCGGCAACACGCTCAAATTTGACGTGCAGACGCAGGAAGCCCGAATGGCATTTACGGCGAGCCGATGAGAACGTATCAACTCGTTTGGGTACTGACTGGCCTGCTGGTACTGGGCCAGCTAACCCCAGCCGTTGGTCAGCCCAACGATAAGCTAGTCTACCTGGGCGCTAATCTGCTGGCGGGTGTCGGTCGCTACAATGGTATCAAGTACGGAGCCGGGGTAAGCGGCCGGTTTCACTACCCACTTACGACCAACGTAGCCCTGACCGCTAAAGTGGGTCTGGAGGTGTACCGGGTCAGCAGCGCGTTTCTGGTTCCGAACTCGTACTTGGGTTATGGCTATAGTCCCATTTCAGGCTTTGGCTTCAATACGTTGTATTACAACTTTTATTCGTACGAATCCATAGCCATGGGCCTCAACATACCGGTGTGTTTTGGGCCACGGATCTACCTGAACGACCGGGTTCACGTAGATCTGAACGTCGGGGTGGACATTGCCGCCAACGCCAATATGGTGTCTTCGTTGCACGTCGAGCCGGGTGCGGGGTACCTGCTTCCATTACCAAACGGAGGTAAACTGGATCTGAACGCCGGGTATTTCACCAGTTTTGCCAGGGGCAGCGGAGTGTTTACCGTTGGCGCAGCGTTGGGTTTATCCTTAAAAAACAACGAAGTACGACCATGACCCAATTGTATAATCGTCGGCTTTGTAACCTGTTCGCCGGGTTACTGCTCAGCCTGAGCACGCTTTTTTCGGATTATTGTCTCGCGCAGGCCAATCAGCCGTTACTGCTCGCTGGCATTACGCCCGGCTTAGGCATTGGTCTTTATAATGGGGTCGGACTAAGTGGTGGTCTGGACATACGGTATCAGCGCCCGTGGCGCAATACGTGGGCATTTACGGCCAAAACGGGCCTGGAAGTGCTTCTGATTAAAGGCCGTTACGCCGAGCAGTTCCGAAAAACGTACCAAACCAGCACCGGGTTAAGTATACCCGCCACCGTAGGCGTCCGGCGGTATTGGCTGAAAGGAATACATACCGACCTGAACGTCGGGGTCGATGTCGGCATCAGTGCCATCACCGTAACGGCCTTTCGGTTCGAGCCGATGGTTGGCATGATGATTTCACTCCCGACAGGCGGTTACCTCGATATTGGTTCGAGTGTAACCACGAGCTTTGAACGCGGCAGCGGTATTTACGCTTTTACATTCGCTTACGGCTTACTCCTGCATTAACCGTTTCTAACATATACGGCCCCTAAAGCCCATAAAAAACCCACGCTGAACGTAGCGTGGGTTTTTTATGGTTCTGTATCTGTACGTTACGATTCTTGCGGAGTACGCAGCGCCCGCTGGCGGACGACTTCATAAAGTACAACGCCGGTAGCCACCGATACGTTGAGTGAGCCCACCGCACCCAGTAGCGGAATCTTAACGTGATTGTCCGCCATACGTAACAACTCCGGCGAGATTCCGTCCTCTTCCGATCCCATCACAACGGCAATCGGTCCCGATAAGTCGGTCGTGCGCTCGTAGAGGTCACGGTTGGATTTTTCGGTACAGGCAACGACCGTAATGCCCGAGTCCTGCAAGTATTTTATGGTTTCTGTCAGATCCGGCTCCCGGCAAACGGATATGTGGTTCAGCGCCCCCGACGATGTTTTCATGGCATCGGAGTTAATGGCAGCCGCCCCCCGACCCGGGATCACAATGCATTGCACACCGGTACATTCGGCCGTACGGGCAATGGCCCCAAAATTTCGGACGTCCGTAATCCGGTCCAGCAACAGAAAAAACGGTGTTTCGCCCCGTTCAAACACATCAGCTACCACATTCGACAGCTTCACGTACTGAATGGCCGATACCAGACAAACAACGCCCTGGTGGTTCTTGCGGGTCAGCCGGTCTAGTTTCTCGACCGGTACGCGCTGAATGGTTACCCGGTTCTGAAAAGCAAGATTCTGAATGTCGGGGTTACTTAACCCTTTCTCCATGTACAGCTTGTCAATCTGCTGATCGGACCGCAGGGTCTCGATAACGGACTGAATGCCAAACACCATTTCGTCGGGCTGGGGCCGAAATTGCGGGCGTGCGCCACCCGATCTGGACTGATTGCGTTGATGACTGGGGCGATTTACTCGCGAATTGCGCCGGTTCTCCATGCTTCGACTATCGGGTACCAAATTGGCTGATACTCAATGTAGCGTACCAGTTCGTAGTGATCCTCGACAAATTGATTTGGTTTTTTGGTAAACGTAAAATTAATCTCTGAGACATTCGCCCGGCGGTTATACACCCACACTTCCCGTTCGCGGTTGCGCTGCACCCGGTCGGGCGGGCCGAGCACGATGTAAATCATACCCTTATCGGTTTTCCAGCCTTCTTTATACGACGTAAACAGCCGGTTTGCTTCTTCCACGCGGTCGAAATACGCCTTCAATGTCTTACGGGCGACTTCTTCATTACCTGACATCAGGCTGAGCCAGTAGCGGTCAAACGCCTTTTTCGTATCCTGCGCCTGATTCAGTTCATTGATCTCGCTGCTTGTGCTCATGTACAGCACCGGCCTGATCAGCTTTTCGGGGCGCGTCAGCTTTGGGAACCGCTTATCCGCGACCACCAGCCCGATACCAGCAGCATCGGCGGTATCTTCCATAAAATAGTACAGACCTTCCTTAGGCAGCACAAAGGGTTTGTTAGTGCTGATGGTTAGCGTAGTATCGACGCTCAGCGACTTGGGCGTTGGCCGGGACGAGGTGTTCATCGGCGACGAAGCCGCGTCGAAATCGTGCTTATAGTGAAACCCGTACAACGGCTTGCTGGTGCCGTTCACATCGCGGATCATCACCGTATCGCCCGCGTTTACGTAATTACGGAGCTGTGGCTGCTGGCCGGTCTTGTCAAACAGGGTAAACCGATCGCTCAACTTCGGCGCTCTGAACCGCAGTGACAAATCGTTACGTGCCTTTGTGCCAGTACTGATTTCGGTAATCTCGGTCAGGAGAACCGCATTCACTGCATCTTTAGGACGCTTTACGTCGAAGGTAAGGGTCAACTGATCGCCATCGCGCCGTACGTTCTGCGCAGATAAGGGCACAGTTCCGTACCCAAGCCGCTCTCGGTTGTTGTAGTCGGGATACATGACGTAGGCAATCTGAAAGTGTTCGCTGAACTGAGCCGGATCGAGCAGCGGGTCGCCGGTGGGCGTGCGGGCCGTCAGATTCATGTACACGCGAACATTACTGGTATCAGTTGCCAGAAATTTTCCTTTGATGGACGTAACAGTCCATTCGCTGGCTGCCTTCGACGAGGTGGTTACCGTCGACGTCGCTACTGGTCCCTCCGACGCTTTGGCAGACGCAGCTGACCGCGTATCGTTGCGGGTTTCGGGTTTCTGAACCTGGTTACGCTGCGCTTCCGTGCGGGCATCATAAGCCGCATTGATGCGGGCCTGCTGCGCTTTTTTACTGGACGAACAGGCCGATAGGAAAACAATAATTAGTAAAGCAGTCAGTATACGCATAAACAACGGCAATCTCAGGCGTTTTTACGATAACCTATTCTGAACAAGTTTCGATACATTACTGGTAAGCTCGGTGGCTTGTTTTACCCGCAATGAATCACTGTTCGTTTATAACGAAAAAACAACAACGTTCGAGTTATCCGGGCGGTTCATTTTTCTTTGCCTCCGCAAAAGAGTAATTTTACGGTACGAATTGCAAGCGTATGTACAAAACCACTGAAATCACCTCAGCCGAAATCGCGTCCGACAATCCCGTTCATCAACGGCTTTTGTTTCCCTACGTCGAAGCGGCTACCCTCGTCAACGGCAACGTACTCGAAATAGGCTGCGGCTGGGGCCGTGGTTTAGAGCTGCTGACCAAAGCCGCTGACCAATACACGGGCATCGATAAAAACCAGGAACTGATTGCCGCTTTACAGGCTGAGTATCCCAAATCGACGTTCATAGCCGCCAACATCCCCCCTCTGGCGGGTCTGGCTGACAATACGTTCGATTACATTGTTACGTTCCAGGTGATTGAACACATCGAGAACGACGATTTATTCATTCAGGAAGCCCACCGCGTTCTGAAGCCCGGTGGTAAGTTGCTGCTGACGACCGTAAATAAGCAGTTCTCGCTTACTCGTAATCCCTGGCACGTTCGCGAATATTATGCCGATGGCCTGAAATCGCTGATTACCAAGTATTTCTCGACTATCGAGACGCGGGGTATTCACGGCAACGACAAGGTGATGACGTATTATGAGCAGAACAAAGAGTCAGTTCGCAAGCTGACCCGCTTTGACATTTTCAATCTGCAGTACCGTCTGCCCCGTCGACTGCTGCAAGTACCGTATGACCTGATGAATCGGCTGAACCGGAACCGCCTGCTTCAGGCCGATGGGCTCGCGGCCCAGATCAATTACACGGATTACCTCGTCAGCAACAACCCGGCTGGCAGTCTGGACTTTTTTTACATTGCTACCAAATAGGCATCTGGTTGCGATTCGATTATTCACCGTGGCCTGAAGCTCGCTTCAGGCCACGGTTCGTTAGGAAGGAACTAAGCCAATGGCTACGGAGTGATCTTTAGCTTCTTCGCTATGGGCAAAATAGCAACAGTGTACACCCGCAGCTTCTATGCGCTGGAGAATCTCGCGCGTTTTGGGTTGGTTTTGCCGGTGCACCTGACGGATGTACACGCAGTGAATCTGCTTCGGGAAATGCTCCACGACCGACGCATAGATGGTCGGATCTTCCTGCGTATCGTCGCCGAGTAAAATAACCCGCTGATCCGGAAACGCTTCGACAATACGCACAATGCGCGAAAACTTGGTCATGTGTTTATTCTGACCCGTTTTTAAAACCTGTCCCAGTCGTTTCAGCTGACTGAGCATGAACACTCCATCCGGCAGCTTATTCTTCAGCGAAAAGTCCAGTATATAATCGTAGAGATTCCATTCACTGCTCGATACGTAGAAGAACGGGTTCATCATTATAGGGCCGCTGTCGGCCTGGGCGAGCAGTTGATAGTGGTCCACCACGCCTTCGAACGGTTGGCGGCTGTGCGCATTCTGCGTTAACAGAACGGACAATCGTTTCGCAATGGTGGCCGAGTGCGACACCAGGAACGTATCGTCAATATCGGAGATACAGATGAACTGAGTCGGGTCGGGCACCAGAACTTGCCCCTCCCCCCGCGCCAGTACGGTTTCCGTGGCCAGTGTCTGGCTGATCAACGATGCCGTTACCGAATGCCAGCCGGGCTCCAGTGGATTCGTGACCGGCACCTCCACGCGAAAGTAGCCATCGGCATCGGCCTGCGTATCGGCTACGTACCCCGCTACGTCGACCCGGACGGTAGCATGCGGATGAGGAGCGACCAGAAAAAGCCGCAGAACGCCCAGCAGATTAATGATTGCGCTATCGCGGTAGTTTTTGCGGGGCAGCGCCGACCGCCTGAACACCGTCCCCTGCACCGTCAGCCGCGCATCATTCCCGTAGCCTCGATACAGCTTTACGGTAGGTTCATCGGTCAGGCGCAGCCAATGCCGGAGCTGACGACTCAGTCTGGCTTTCAGGCTTAGGTTTTGTGTAGCGGTTGATGTAGGTTGCAGCGTATCCATAGCCAATGCTCGGTTCGTGCTCTTAATAACACATAAATCGCTGGTAAGTTGATCTTTTTATTTGCTATCAATCCTGTGTCTGGTGGCCGGGACAAGTCCGTTTGGGAAGAAAGTATCCAAACGTATTTCGCGAACCAGCCGCATACTGCCCATCTATTTTATCTCAACGGCAAAACGGACGATGCGCTCATTCGGGAACGCATCGATCGTCATCGGCCAGACTGTGTGGTGGCGGTAGGTGGCGACGGAACCATTAAAGACGTAGCAACTCAACTCCTGGGCACTGACCTTATTCTGGGCGTACTGCCCGCTGGTTCAGCGAATGGCATGGCCCGCGAATTGAGTATTCCGGCCGACGTAACGGAGAGTTTGGACGTCCTGGTCAACGGCACGCCCAAACCCGTTGATGTAATTCAGGTGAACGACGGCGACATCTGCCTCCATCTGAGCGACATTGGCCTTAACGCCCACCTGGTGAAGTATTACGCGCAAAATAATTTCAGGGGCAAGTTCGGTTACCTGCGCAGTGTGATCAATGTATTGCAAAAACGGCGTTTACTCCGTGTGGAGATACAAATCGGTGATACGTGCGTGCAGCGGGCTGCCCTGATGATTGTCCTGGCGAATGCGCGTATGTACGGTACCGGAGCCATTATAAATCCGGATGGTGACCTGTCGGACGGTCAGTTCGAGGTCGTTATTTTTCGGCGGTTAGTGTTCTGGGAAATTCTGAAATTGTTCTGGCGCTACAAGCCGTTCGATCCAAAAAAGATTGAAATTTTGCCCGCAACATCGGTTACGATCGAAACCCACCGGAAGGCTTACTTTCAGGTCGATGGCGAATACCGGGGCCGCATTACAAAACTTGAGGCCCGAATTCAGTCCAGAGCATTAACGATCATGGTACCCCAGAACGTAACGCCTTAAGCCAGTTGCCCAAGCCGCACGCGCTCGGGTTTCGAATACAGATTAAACCGCTCATTCCGCACGAAACCAGCCAGGGTAATCTGGGCTTCGAGTGCCATCTGTACGGCCAGACTCGACGGCGCTCCAACCGCAGCCAGGAACGGAATACCAGCCCGCCAGCTTTTCTGCACCAGTTCGACGCCAATCCGGCCACTCAGCAAGATACCTGCATTGTGGAGCGGTAACCAGTTTTGCCAGAAAGCTGCTCCTATCAGCTTGTCCAGCGCGTTGTGCCGACCGATGTCTTCCCGAACGAGCAGTAAATTGCCGCCTGCGTCGAATAAAGCAGCCGCGTGAATACCGCCGGTATAGGAAAAGGCACGCTGGGTTTCCCGAACGCGCTCGGGCAGCCGGTGCAGCACGGCTGGTTCAAGCGTAAACTCAGAGTGTATGGGTCCTTCTGCGTGCGCCATAGCGGCTTCAATGGTAGTTTTGCCGCATAGTCCACAACTCGCCGACGTAACACCGTTACGTTCCAGCCGACTCCAATCGACCATTACGTCAGGCTGAAGTTCCACCCGAATGACATTGCCCTCTTTGGCCGATTCCTGCACGCAATGCCGACAGGAGACGATGTTGGACGGCGACTGAATGATGCCTTCGGCGAACAAAAAGCCCATAGCCAGTTCCTCGTCGTGACCCGGCGTGCGCATCGTAACGGACACCGAGCGTTGCTGGCGGTCGCCGACGGGTCCGTAGCCCAGCCGAATTTCCAGCGGTTCTTCAACGGCCAGCAGGTCGGGCGTTTCGGTCAGGTTTTCGCCGATTACTTTCTGAACAACGACAGGAGCAACAAGGGCCATACGAACACAATGGTTGATAAGCTGGATCACTTATCAACCATTGTGAACGCCAAAAAGATTACGGTTCTGATTAAAAACTAATGGAAGCTGCCGCCTTGACAACGAACCGATCGACCGGTATGCCGTTACGGCCCGTATCCAGATACGTTAAGCGGTGAATGCCCTGGATGCGGAAGATTTTAAAAATATTGTCGATACCGTAACCAAGTTCAACGTAAGGTGTAGCGCCGTTGAGCGAGCCAAAATGAATCGGCTTAAACCCATCGGGCAGCGGCTTGAACGTTTCGACGGCTTTGTTCTCGCGCGACATACTTCCCCAGAGTACGTCTGCATTGGCGACCAGCCGCCAGTTCAGCTTACGAATACCGGGGAGCCGGTTGAAGAGCAACCCTTCGAATTTGTGCTGAATGTGAACCGCGACAAACCGATCACTGACAAACTCGTAAAACTGCATCCGGTTGAACGTATTGGTGGTCAGCAAGGGCGTTGGGTTACCGATGTGCGGAAACAGCAGCGGAGCCGGTAACGTCGATGGGGTAAATCCGGCCGACAACAGGTATGACATCCGCCCGAGTGGACCAAGCCGGAAGGTTTGCTGGGCTCGTGCCGTAATCCGATCGTAGTTATAATCACTACCAATCGAACGGGAGCCGTGCGTGTACCGGATCGTTAGTACAGGGGCTCGCTTGGTGCCGAGCGTAATGCGCTCGTTACCATCTATGATGTATTTTTCTTTGCGCGACAGCCGGGCTTCAACCGACCAGTAGGCATCCAGTATCTTGGATTTTAAAGGCGACTGATCCTCCATCTCCGGATGAACCCGGTAGTGAAACGGAAACAGCGGATCGAAACTGCGGCTTCCCAACGTAGCGGTTATCAGCACTCCTTTTATCGGCTCGGTCCGGAAGAACGCTTCTTTCTGCAGGTTACGATAGGCACCACGGTACTTACCGAAACGGCTTAGGGCGTAAAACATCCGGTTTCCTCCGATCAGCTCGGGCGTGAGGCCCAGCCGCTCCAGATCGTTCGCCATCCGTACCCCAATCATGGTCCAGCGCCGACGCGAGACGATATAATCGATCTCAGCACCGTATTTAAACTGCTGGTCCATCGTACCGTACGCTACATAGCCACGTAGCACCCAGGTTCGGCTCAGTTGCTCGTTCGTGCGGAAACCGATGCGCGTCCGTAACCCTTCTACGGTATTATAGGCAAACAGGTATGGGTAAGGGCCAATGTCAAAACCACCGACTTTGTAGAAACCCGTAACGGCGATCTGACCAATGGCCTCAGCCGCCCGCACCACAGGCACCTTCCGTAGGGAGTCAATTAACGTACGTGCCTTTTTATCTTCTTTGCTGAGGGAGTCTGTTCCGGCCAATGTTTGCTGCACAGTCTGCCAATACGCGTCGTTTGCGGTGGCAACCGTATCGTGTTGCTCAATGGGCTGGTCGTAGAAGCCGACTGGTTTGGGCCGATTGACTATTACGTTACTGTTATGCAACGTCACCTTGGCGCGCATGCCCAGCGACTGCTTTCCTACACCCGTTAAGTCGGCAGTTAGGCGTAGACTCGTTGGCAGCCAACCGGTAGTCGCTCCCGAACCCGAAGCGGTATCGAGTGTCGGCTCCAGCTCCTGTTCAATCACCAGCCGCCGGACGTAGTTGAGGTTAGCTCCACTACCAATGTTGGCCTCAATCTGGCACAGGGCAAACGAAGTCGTATCAATCCAGGCCTTACCTGTGAACGCCAGGTCTTCAGGTCGCTTCGGCTCAAACTGAATCTCGTAACAGATTCGATCGCCAATCTGCGTGGTATCGGCCAGAAAAAATTCGTACCAGTTTTTCCAGTTGTCGCCGATTGGCGACGCAAAATCTTTCCCCAGAATAGGGATGTAATTATCGTAAAAATTCTGACTGACCAGGCTTGTGCCACCCAGCAATTGAGAACTCAGGCCAGCATCGTCTACGGCCACGCCTTTAATCCGTGTCTTCTTAACCTCTTCCCGTCGGCGCTGTGGATTATCGCGGAAGTAGTACCGGGACACCGATTCAGACGCCAGCATGGGCACCAGCCGATGTCCCTGATCGTCGACCAGCGAATCGTATCGGCTCATGGCTTCGTTGATCCGTTTGATCAGCGGGTTCCGACGAACTTTATCCGATACGTGACTTAAAGCGATCTCTGTTTTTACGTAGCTGTCGCACTCGTAGGCCGACAACCGGTTGCGGTCGTTGAGCAGCCGGTTTTTGCGCACCTGACGTAACACCTTAAACGCTGGATTTTCGCCCGCTCGAACTACCACTTCCTGTAGAGAATTCCCGGTGGCAACCAGCTTAAAGTCGATTGCCTGCGAAATCCGTTCGCGGTCGATGGATCGGCGTAACGTTGCGTAGCCCAGCGAACTAACCGCCAGCGAGTCCGACAAATTTTTTGTCGTCAGAGAATAACGGCCTTTTTCGTCGGTTAACGTTCCTACTCGACGACCGGTGAGCGCAACACTGGCAAACGGCACAGGTTCGCCAGTTTGGGCGTCCGTCACCATTCCGGTTACCGTATAAACAGTTTGCGCCCGAACTGTGGTACTAGTAGTTGCTAAAACTACCCATAATAACCCGAACGCTACTCGATGTAAAAATGTCTTCATGCCAAATCAGATGGTTGGCGAAATTACGTAATCCTGCGTGATTTGTAACCATCTATATCGGCTGACTTGTGCGGATTTAATCCTGAATTGCAATAAATTGAAACTCAACTGTATAGTGCTTTCTACTCAACAAGCCAGATCCGATCGGCATCGGCCCCTTGTTCCGTCCACTCCACCAGCACCCGCTGCGATTGCAGGGTATTCACGCGTTTACCTGTGTAATCAGGCTTGATTGGCAGATCGCGGTTATACCGGCGATCAATTAACACCAGGAGTTCAACCTTGCGGGGGCGACCAAAAGCGGTCATGGCATCGAGCGCGGCCCGAACCATACGTCCCGTAGCCAGCACATCATCGACCAGAATCACCCGCTTATCTTCAATGATGAACGGTACGTGGGTTGTATTCGGCCGTAGGGGGGTATTCCGCCGTTTGAAATCATCACGGTAAAAGGTAGCATCCAGATACCCCAGAGGGACAGCATACCCCAGCGCACGGTTCAATTCTCGCCCCACCCGCTCGGCAAAATAGATGCCCCGGGGCTGCATGCCCAGGATAACGGTATCCGAGAAATTCTGATGCTCTTCAATAAGTTGCTGGGCCAGCCGACTGATAACGATTTCAAGCAGCGGGCTGGCTAAAATCAGGCGTTGTTGATTCATAAGGTAAAAGTACGTTTTCGGTTTTCAGTTTTGCGCTGCGGGCTTACTTTTTTGGCTGAATACTTTCACTGAACTTTGCCGTTACGTATAAAAACGAAAATTAACGAACTGTGAAATTTTTACTGGTTGGTCTCGGCAATATCGGCCCCGAGTACGCACTTACCCGACACAATGCTGGCTTTATGGTACTCGATCGGCTGGCCGCACAATACGGATTCGACTTCATCATGACTCGCTTAGCCTACACGGCAAAATGGCAGCACAAAGGCAAGCAGATTTTTCTGGTGAAACCAACGACCTATATGAACCTGAGCGGCCGGGCGGTTCTGTATTATATGAAGCAGGAAAACATTCCGGTCGAGAATTTGCTCGTGATTACCGACGATAAAGATTTACCCTTCGGGAAGCTTCGCCTAAAACCCAAAGGCTCACCGGGTGGTCACAACGGATTACGCAACATCGACGAAGTGCTAAACACGCAGGAATATGCCCGACTCCGGGTCGGAATCGGCAATAATTTTTCCAAAGGAAGACAGGTTGATTTCGTTTTGGGGCAGTTTCCAGAGGATGAATTGATTCAATTACCGGACTATCTGGACCGCGCTGGTGACGCTGCCCTTAGTTTTTGCACTATGGGCATACAAACGGCTATGAATAATTACAACCAATGATATAATTTTTTAAAGAATTTTACAATCTATCACAACAAACAATTACAGATATTAGAAGTCAATTAGTACAAATAATATTCTGTATACTTCATTTTTATATCTAATTTTAAACTTAATTATCAATTTAACCGGATTTTATTCAGAATAATATTTTGTTTCACTTAATAGACGCACTTGCACTCTGCAAACTTCGCAGTACATTTGTGCGTTCAATAATTGCAAACAAAATAGAACAAAACAATGAAATCGCGTGTTATCTTTGCGTCGTTGATTCTTGGATTAGGATTAGTGACATTCGGAGCAACCGCGGCTACCACCACCAACACTGATGATAGCCCGGCAGCCAACAAGCCGGCAAGTGCTATGCTTGTTAACGGTTCAGAAAAGCAGTTCGCTGCTTACGTTGAGCAATACGTTATCAAGTCGAAACACAACACCAACTGGCAAAACTTTATGAGTGTTGTTTCGTTGTACAACCAGAACCCGGCGAATTTGCTGCAACTCAGCGCCACCGACCGGGCCAAATTCAACGAAGCGACTGTCCAGGTAAATAACGTACTGGCAAAGCAGAAATCAGCCGAAGCCAACCGTTGGATGACGCAGGCCAATCACACGGCCCGCATGATTAACTTCCTCTGGGATATTGATCGGTCAAACAACGAATCGCTTGACAACCAGTAGTTTAAAATAAATACTGATTTAGTCAGGTATTTGGAACAGAAAAGGGTAAAAGTTAGTTTTTCATGTAGAAAAGGTTAAGGGTTTAGGAATAGTCAGTATAAGGTTCTCCGCTCAGATCGGGGAACCTTATCTTTTTTAGACCTATTTCATACGTAATAACGTAAGTCAGCGAACCGCCAAACTGAATTGCCTGGCCGTCATTTAACGTCGGGAAGCTCCGACGGATCGACCAGCAAATAACCGGGATTTATACAGGCTCCGTGCCAGCGGACGCCGAAGTGTAAGTGGGGGCCGGTCACCCGCCCCGTTTCTCCGACAACACCGATTTTCTCTCCTTTTTTGACCGTTTGATTCGGCTTTACTGTATAACTTTTGAGGTGAAAGTATTCGGTGATCAGGCCGTTACCGTGGTCTATAAAAACGGCATTACCACTATAAAACAGATTCGCAGCCAGCACCACCCGCCCATTGCCCGCACTGAGAACCGATTTTCCGGCCGTTACCGGATAGTCCTGCCCCGTATGCCGATCGCGGGGTTGCCCATCGAAGGTGCGGCAGGCTCCAAAGTTCCCCTCACCTTTGGGTAATGGATCGGCGGGTTTTCCAACGGGCAAATCAAACACAGCAGGCCGCACATCCGCTTTATACGTAATAATTGGATTCACGACAGCGGCTTCCTTAGCAGCCCTGGCCTGATTCTGCGCCGATACGTTTACGTACTCTTTCTTAGGGAAATTTTTAATATCCTCTTGTTTACAGGGCTTCTCTGTGACAGTTAGCTTTGCGCTTTCGAGCTTACCACCCGTCGTCCGGCGCGAGATTGTATACGTTCCCGCTTTCATATCCATATCGACGGGATAATAGCAGGTGCCGTTAACTGCCGCCCAGGCGCGTTTCTCGAAGCTGCACCGCAGGCAGTTTCCGGCCCAGCGGGCTATTTCGCCCTGCGCAGCACTCACAGATTTCGACGACGTAGTACCATCGGTCTTTGCCGACTGCGCAAATGTAGTCAAGGACGTAGCAAAGCACAGAATAACCGATAAGAATAAGGTTTTCATGGTAAGTTGAGGCTAGATGTTAGTTAAACCGTTAAGACTTAACTGCAATAGTCCTTATCCGGTTTGCCGAAAATCAGCTCACAAAAAAGCCAGCCCTCAAAATGGGACTGGCTTTCACGTTTTCTTAACCTAAACTAATCTTTAATTTCCGGCTTTCACCCGTTCCTGCTCGGCTGAAGTAGCTGAATTCCGTTGGCGGGCACTCTTTACGTTCTGATTGCCAAACCGATAGCTGAAGGTGAGCATGGCCCGGCGGCTTTCCCAGCGCGACGCGACCCGGAAGTTGATGTCCTGAACCACGGCCCGTCCTCTGAACTGGTTGAGCCAGAATGGATCACTCACGTTCAGTTTCAGACTTCCTTTGCCGTCCATCACTTTCTTCTGTAAGCCGAGGCTGAAAGCACCCATTGGCTGCGCCCGGTAGAACCCGTATTGTGAGGCCGAGTTATACCAACCCGATACTTCGGCAGTCACCGATTTGCTCAGCGTAAAGTTCTGCGACGTGTACAGGTTGTAGGCCGCCAGCTTTACTTCATACGGTGTTCCCGAATAAAATGTCTTGTAGTGCGTGTAGTATACACTGAAGTTATTCTGCATTCTCCACCACTTTGCAATGGTTACGGGAAAGCTGACATTCAGGTTTACGTTGTCCAGGTTTCCCAGGTTTTCGGGCGTAACATACGTAATGTTTTCGGCAGGGATCTGGCGGGGCGTTTCCTGGTTAATGAAATCGCTCGTGCGGCTAAAACCCAGCGTCGTTGTGAATGCTCCTTTATAGACGTGCGTCAGTTCGACCGAATTTGTGTACTGGGGCCGCAGGAACGGGTTCCCCTTCTGGTACGTATACGGGTCGAGGTAGAACACAAACGGGTTCAGATTCTGGTAATCGGGCCGGTCGATACGGCGGCTGTACGAGAAATTCAGGACATTGTTGGTGTCGAGCTGCCGCGACAAGAACAGCGTTGGAAACAGATTCAGATAGTTCCGATCGACCTGCTGATTCAACGTAACAGAGGTTCCGATCGAGTGAGTATATTCGGCCCGTAAACCCGCCTGTACTTTCAGCTTACGCCCCAGCTTGCCCGCGTAGTTCAGATAAGCCGCGTTGATATTCTCATCGTATTTGAACTGATTCGACCGGCTCGCGTCGAACAACCACTGGCGGGTTTCCTGCTGCAACGTATCGTAAATGGTGTTGTTATCGGCCTTCACGAAGCTGCTTTTCAGACCAGCTTCCAGCTTACTGCCATTTTTCATCGGGTGTACGTAATCCGTTTTGAACGCCATAATGTTGATTATCGATGGCATGTTGTTTCGTACATCCTGATTGGGGCGAATTATTTCACTGGTGACAGGGCCATAATAAACCGTGCTCAGGTTGTTGTTGTTGGTCCCGCCGTAGTGGACATAGTCGGCATCGACGGTCAGTTCACGACCTTTTCCATCGAATTCATATTTATAGTTGACGTTGCCCGTTACGTTCGACAGAAACCGTTGCGCATCCGTTTTGGTCGACGGCATGCTGGTGAGCTGACGGTTTTCGTTACGGATCATCGTGTTGTTGATTCCACTCGACTGCCAGTCGTTGGAGAATCCATTAACCAATACGCCAATTGTGCTCTTTTTGCTCAGGAAATAATCTAAACCGGCTTTGTACGAATGGCCGACGAACTGACTCGGGCGGGCTGACAGCTGGTCGAAATACGTTACGCGGCCGTTGTAGGGAATCTCGCGGTTGATTTCGTTCGAGTTGAAGCTCTGCCGGTTCGTGTAGCTATAGTTTCCGAACAGGTTAACCTTGCCATCGCGGTGGTTCAGGTTCAGTGACGTATTAAACTTAGGCAGATCTTCGCGGGCTCCGTTTATGTTGTTGGCCCAGCCGTAGCCCGTGCCGACGATAAACATACCGTTGGTGCCGAAGTTTTTGTTCTTTTTCATCTTGATATTGATGATTCCGGAATTACCAGCCGCATCGTATTTGGAACCCGGATTCGTGATGATCTCAATAGAGGCAATGTTATCACTAGGCGTATTTTTCAACAGATTCGATACTTCCTGCTGAGACAGGTACGTCTGTTTACCATCGATGTAAACGATTACGCCTGCCTTCCCTTTTAGCTGAATCTGATCGTTCTGGCGGTCAATGGTTACGCCGGGCGCTTTTTCCAGTACTTCGAGGGCGGTGTTGCCACTCGCTACGATGCTGTTTTCAACGTTTACGACCGTGCGGTCGACCTGCTGTTCGATGAAGGGCTTCTGAGCCACAACTTTAACTTCAGTCAGATTTTTCGTTTCATCAGTCATCGCCAGCGCGGGTAACTCAACGGCTGGATGGGTTTCATCGACAGCGAACGGAGCGCTATACGTTTTGCGGTACCCGATCTGCTGGGCGGCCACCAGATACTGGCCAGCACCTACATTCTCGAACGCATACTTACCATCGGGGTCACTAATTGCTCCCTTTACCAACGTAGAGTCTTTGGCTTTCAGGAGCATCATGGTTGTAAATTCAAGGGGTTTTCCGGCAGTTGTTCCTACCTGACCGTTTACAGTCCCCCGCGTTAAAGCCTGCCCAAACGCTGTTGTCAGCATTGTCAGCGTGATTACCAGTAAGGAGAAGGTCGTTTTCATATGGATTACTTTTTACAAAGTCGCTTGTATCTGTCATCAAGTACATGGCAAAGGTAGGTAGTATGTATCACAAAGTACCTGTTCTTACACAAGCGGTCTGAACGGCAGGATAAGCGGATTTAAAGAGTTGATGGGTGTATTGGAGGGGCAGTTTCCGACAAAAGACAGGCGAACGGAGCCGGACGTTGCATAGCGCTGCAACTTTTTTAACTACTTTGTCTTCATCATGACAACCGCAAAAGTATGGCGTTTCTCCATATAGGCTGGGCCTTGCTCAACATCGCTTTAGTAACCGGTCTTTTTTATATTTCGTACCGAAACTTCGTCGCGTTCACGAAACACAATGGCTATCTGCCCAGTGGTATACTTTTCCTCTTAACGGTTTCCATGTGCCAAGTCTCGAACAGGCCTAACGCCAATCAGGAGAATAAAGGCCTGTTTCAACAAACCGTTCGATTGCCTAATACGTCTATTAGTTGGTACCGATCTGGCAATGCAAAACTGATTGATCTACCTACTTTTACTTTAACTCAGTCGGTCATTATGTCGCCCAAAGGGCAGTGCGACTCGGTTCAGGTTAGCAGCACTGTCGGTTTAAGCGGTTTTGTTTCCGGGGTTTACTGGCTTCCGGCGTATACGACGGCTACGGTTTGATCGAAAGACCTCGTCGCTTTTTCGACCAGTGGTGTATTTGAGTGGCGGCTCCTTAATTTTCCGGTTTACGGTCAAGCTGAGCATTTTAAAGGCCGTCTTACTTTAACCGAATCCAGGTTCCAGGGCACCGACTGATTGCAGAATACGATTAGCCATTCAATCACGCATTCAGCGAATCAGCCGGTTGCAGAGCTTCCTAGCCAGACACTTTATAATTTTAAGCCCACCACCCAGACGCTGGCGTCTGGACCTTGTCCGGCTTTGAAGGGACTATTTGGCTCATAGCGGCCAAACAGCTTCAACTCGTTGCGAAAGCCAATTTCGCTTGTTACTCCCCAACGAACCGGATTCAGGTTAAATGAACCGTGTGTCCGTACCGATGATCCCCCAACGGGCTTCACTTTTGTATAGCTATCCAGGCGTGTACCGACGTATCCACCGGCGGCAAACGTTAATCCTGACTTGAAGCGCAGGCTTAGCATCACCGGTAAGTTAAGCTGGGTTGTTACCAGTTTAGATTTGTGCAGTTCGGTCGTAACAGGCTCAACAATGAGCTGGTCGTTACGTTCCACGAGGGTGTTGTTTCCCTCAAACATGAAATTGTTCCAGGCGATTTCGGGACCGGCTACCAAACGAAGCTTCGTTGGGCCTTTTGCGATAAGCGGAATTCGTTTCTGCCATCCCAGCGCGATGAACCGTGAGCCTATCGGCCGAAGCTCATAACCCGCGGGAAGCGATCCACTAAAGTTATTAACGCCAATGTAAATGCTGAAATCGCTGGTTACGCGTTCGGCGGCTCTCCAGCGCTTGTGCGTAGTGGTTGATGTCGAGTCGGTAGTGACCGTTACAACGGTGATTTGAGCAAACGAAGCGGTTGACGTGGCGAAAAGGGCTGTGGCGATGATGTGTTTGAAGGCGTTCATGGCAGTAGTCGAATTTTAATATTTCGTGAAATTGACGTTGTCTTTACGTTCGAATCAGTCTTTGTTGTGCTGTTTGACCAGTAGATGAATGAATAAGTCGCGGAGGTTGCACGAGAGCTAAAAAATTTGTGAAGATTTTTTGCGGCCACAAAAAAAGCCCTCAGGAGTGAGGGCTAATGCTGTATTTTTATTCATAAAACCTATTGACAAACCTTTGAATTTCACCCTTTTGCTGACGCTCAACCTTGTTAATAATCATATTCAAGCCTAGGCAGAGACCTCTACGGAAAGTCGGGGTTTGTTTCTGAAGTTATCTACGCATGAGGGCCGTACGACGAGAGTCCAGCTTCAGGAAGATAAACAACAGGATGGAGAACGACCATAGCGACGAACCGCCGTAACTGAAAAACGGCAGCGGGATACCAATAACGGGCATCAGGCCAATAGTCATCCCAATGTTCACCATTACGTGGAAAAAGATGATACCAGCCACGCAATAGCCGTACACACGCGCAAACTTGCTACGTTGCTTTTCGGCCAGGAGCACAATACGGGATAACAATCCGATAAACAAGGCAATGACCAGGGCACTGCCAATAAAGCCGTGCTCCTCCCCAATTGTACAAAAGATAAAATCTGTGCTTTGTTCCGGTACGAAATCAAACTTGGTCTGTGTACCTTCCAGAAAACCTTTGCCCTCCAGTCGACCGGACCCGATGGCAATTTTCGCCTGCGTTACGTTCCAGCCTACCCCGAGCGGATCAATGGTTGGGTCTACCAGAACTTTGATCCGGTTACGCTGGTGTTTCTGGAGTACATTGTTCACAAAAAAGTCAACACCGGTTACGAAAACCATCATGCCTAGGCCAACTAAACCCATAGCTATGATGGTGCTGCGAGTGCGGTTATAGCGTGGCATCAGCAAAATAATGATCAGCAGCAAGACAACGATACCGGCGAAAATGTAGAGCTTGGCAAATACCAGGGCCAGCACGAACAAAGCCGCCATCGTTATTCCCAGGCCGGGAATCCAGCTGGGCAAGCCCTCGCGGTAAAGCATGATCACGAAGGAAGCGAACACGAGCGTAGAACCGGTTTCGTTAGAAGCCAGAATCAGAATACAGGGCAGCACAATGATTCCCCCGATGTACATCAGGTCTTTTTGCTTGGACAGGTTGATACCGGGGTTGTCCAGGTACTTGGCCAGCGCCAGCGCGGTTGCTACTTTGGCGAACTCGGCCGGTTGGATAGAAAACGACCCAAACTTGAACCACGACCGCGACCCGTTTATATTGCTTCCGGCGACCAGCACCAACAAAAGCATCAGGATCATAAACGCGTAGAAGACATAGGCAAACGAGTCGAAAAACTTATGGTTTATAACCAGAATGCAGATGATTAGAATTACCGTTGTACCAATCCACATCATTTGCTTACCAGCATTGGAAGAAAAATCAAACAGGCTGGTATGATCTTCGGGACTGTACACGGCGGCATAGACGTTGAGCCAGCCCATGGTTACGCAGCCCAGGTACAGCACCAGCGTTAGCCAGTCGATGTTTTGCGAGAAAGGATCGTTATTGTGAGACACTGACTTGTGTTGATGTTATTGAACTGCTGATTTTCCCGGAATAATTCGTGTATACGAAATCAGCAAACTTGACTGCCCTAGTTTCCGCTTACGCCCGACGGTGTTGAAACAGACCTGGGTTTCGTTGCTGTCATCAGCGGTTTGGCGGCTTCCGGCTTCGGCGCAACGGGTTTGCGGGTCGAATCTTTCTTGGGTGCCGGGGCCGGTTTAGGTTTTGCTAGCTGACTGAGCGGTGGCATGTAGTTTGACGCCAGCACTTTTTCTTCCAGTTTCTTTGCCTCTGTTTTTCGTTTCAGATAGCGTTCGGCCACCAGAGCAGCTACCGATGCCGCAGCTACCCCGCCCCAGCCCGCATTTTCGACAAATACAGCCACGGCAATTTTAGGGTTATTCATCGGCGCGAAGCCAATAAAGATCGAGTGGTCAAACTTATGACCAAATTTGGCGTTCTGCGACGTACCGGTTTTGCCGCATAGATCAATTCCCGGAATATTCGCCAGAGCCGTTACAGTACCATGCGCCACCGCTCCCCGCATCCCGTCGATAATGGGCAGGTAATATTTGTAATCAATACCGGTATCATGGCGTTCGCGGTATTCGGCCGGAAGGCCAGCTCCGGGCTTACCAAAGCCTCTAATGTAATGGGGCGGTATGTACCAGCCCCGGTTGGCGATGGTAGCCGCCAGATTTACCAGTTTGAGCGGACTGATCAGTAATTCACCTTCGCCGATGCTTAATGAATAGACGTTGGAAAACTTCCACCGCAGTTCGCCTTTGTATACTTTGTCGTAATAATTCACCGTGGGCAGGTTCCCTTTCAATTCACTCGGCAGATCAACACCGAGTTTCTGGCCAATGCCAAACTTCTCAACCATATCGTGCCACTGCTGTAAGCCTACAGCCGACGCCCGGAACGTATTGGAAATTCCGTTATGGTAAATGAATTTGCGAAATACGTTGTAGAAATAAGGATTGCAGGAGTATTGCACCGCTCCCCGCAGGTTGTTGCCTCCGTGGCAGTGGCAGCGCATAGGCGACCCGCCGTGACCGTATACCGTATTTGGAAACAGCGATCCCTGCTGCTGGGCAATCAGCGCCTGAATCAGTTTAAACGTTGAACCGGGGCGGTAACTCGCCATAATCGGCCGGTTGATGAGCGGCTTGTAGGGATTCTTGACCAGGTCCCGGTAGTTCTTGGAGAAGAAGCGGCTCGATAGCTGGTTTGGGTCATACGTGGGTGCCGACACCGACACCAGAATTTCGCCCGTTGCCGGTTCCACAGCGACTACGGCACCAACCTTATTCATCATCAGGCTATCGGCATACCGCTGCACCTCTACGTCGATGCCCGTAATCAGGTTCTGTCCGGCTACAGCCGCCGTATCATAAGCCCCGTTTTTCCAGGAGCCTTTGTTAACCCCCCGCACGTTCTGCATCATGAACTTGACTCCCCGCCTACCACGCAACTGCTCTTCGTACTGCTCTTCCAGGCCATTGTGACCGATGTAATCGCCCTGCCGGTAGTAGGAAATCTCCTGTTCTTCGAGCTGTTTTTTGCTGATTTCGCTGACGTATCCCAGCGCATTTGACATCGTATGCGCCGGATACGTACGCATGGAGCTGATCACCGGCTCAAACCCACGGTAATCGACTAGGGCATCCTGAATTCTGGCGAATTCTTCCTTAGAAAGCTGCCGCAGAAACAACGATGGTTTAAGAGGAGAATAGTTTTTAGCCAGCCCCATGATGCTGTCGAACTCGGTGCGAGTGATCTGCATCATATTGCAAAACGCGGTTGTATCCGGAATTCGCACCTGTTTGGGCGTTACGTATAAATCGTAAACAGGCGTATTGTAAACGATTAATTTGTTGTTCCGGTCGTAGATCTGGCCTCGGTACGGTATCTCAACGACCCGCTTGATCGAGTTCTTGGAAGCCCCTAATGAGTACGTATCATCCAGCACCTGCAGGTAGAACAGTCGGGCCAGATAGGCTAACCCAACCAAGCAAAAAACACCGATAATAACATACTTCCGATTCTCCAACATGCGACCTGACTCTTATAAACAAGCTACGTATTCTCTACAAAGTTAGAGCATTAGTGCTGGATAATGAACAATGCCGAATGAATAATAAATCAGCTAATGCCGGAGAAATTCTGCATTGTACAATACGTATTATTCGTTGGCTTTCACCAACCTTTTGCGTTTGTTTTGATCCGGCATAGGTACATATCAGCGGTGATATAAAGCGTAGATCCGTCATCACCCCAGGCGCAGTTCGCCGTGGCGACGCCGGTTTTGATATGTCCCAGAAACTCACCTGCTGCCGATAAGACCAGCACCCCACCTGGCCCCGTCACCCACAAGTTGCCGGACCGATCTACTTTCATGCCGTCGAAGCCACCTTCGAGGCCCTGCTTCTTCAAGCCATCCGATCCAAACACCACCCGGCCTGTACCTAATGAGCCATCTGTTTGTAGCGGATACGCCATCACAACGGGCCGCTTCGGGTCGGACTGCGCTACGTAAAGGGTGCGTTCGTCGGGCGAAAGTGCTACGCCGTTCGGGCGGGTCAGATCACTTACGGCAAGCGACACCTGTCCGGGTCTGCCCTCCCGTTCGGGCGCAATCCGGTACACGCCGTAGGCTTCCACCTCTCGGTTGGTATCGTTTTCGCCTTTCTGCATCCCGTAGGGCGGATCGGTGAAGAAAAAACTGCCATCAGAATGAGCCACTACGTCATTCGGGCTGTTAAAACGCTTGCCATTATAACGATCCGCCAGGGTGCGCTTGCCGCCACTACCGTCTAAAGGCATAGCTGATACCCGCCGGTCACCGTGTTCGCAGGCAATGAGCCGCCCTTGCTGGTCGAGGGTCAGGCCATTGGAACCTGGTTCGCCCCCATACGCTCCTAGACCCGTGTAGCCCGAGGGCTTCAAAAAAGGAGTAACGCCTTCTTTTTCGGTCCATTTATAAATGGTGTTCTGCGGTACGTCCGAAAACAAAAGGTATCGACCATTCTTAACCCATACTGGCCCTTCGGACCAGACGAACCCGCTGGCCAGCACCTCAATTTTGGCATCTTCAGGAATAAGCTGATCAAGTCGTGGATCAAGCCGTATAACCTGACCGATAGTTGGGTACGGCGTGGACTGAGCCTGAATAGAACCGGAGACATTGAGCAGCCAACCTGCTATGAGAAGAAAACGAAGCATGGGTGTAAAAACGAAAGTATGAGTTGATTTAAAGATAGAGTTACAGTCGAAATCAATATAATTTATCAGCAAAAATTTATAAAAATACCTTGAATTACATATAGGACGCTTGTTACATTGTACTTACCTTGCACTTGTTCCTCAATAAGATAAAGACTTGTTTAGTAAATGGTTAGTCAAATTTTCAAAAACAGTAAATTTCAGTAATTACCTATTATTTTGTTACCTATTTTATTATTTAGTTTCATAATTAAACTTCAATTTAATGCATTCAAACGTTTACTCCGCACCTCTTTCTTCGCTACGTCGCCAGCTTGTTCCTGGCGATGACCGATTTCTATCAGAGTCCAATCTAACTGATAAACTTGGTTCGTTCTTACGCTTACTTAGTCGCCTACGGACTATCCACAAACACTGGCAGCTCCTTCTTGCATGGTTGCTGTGCATGACACTATCAGTAAATATAATGGCTCAAGCACCCAACGGAGTAACGGTGGCAGCTAATCAGCTTAATCAACCGACAGGCGTATCTGTGGATGCATCAGGTAACATTTTTGTGGTTGATCAGTACAATAACCGCATTCGGAAGTTCCCTTCAAATTCTACGGCAGCCACTACTGGCACTATTGTAGCTGGAAACTCCAATTATGGCTTTGAAGCTGAACGGCTTGCAGCTCCTACAGGTGTGTATGTAGATGGATCGGGTAACATATATGTAGCCGATTACGCTAACAATCGAATTCAGAAATGGGCATCAGGTGCCACTTCTGGTACTACTGTTGCGGGAAGCAATACTAATCAGAACGGTAACGCAGCCAATCGGCTAAATGGCCCAAGAGGAGTATATGTAGATGCAGCAGGCAATATTTATGTAGCTGATTATAACAACCATCGTATACAAAAATTCCCACCCAACTCGACTGTTGGCACTTCGGCCACAACCATAGCAGGGATTACAGGCAGCAGCGGCAGTGCAGCCAATCAATTATCTTATCCAAGTGGGTTATATGGGTACGGAGGGAACGTTTATGTTGCTGATGCAAATAACAACCGCATCCAGAAATTTTCTGCTAACTCGACTTCGGGCACTTCCGGCACTACTGTAGCCGGGAGTAGTACCAATCAGAGTGGAGCTGCAGCCAATCGACTAAATAATCCTAGAGGAGTATATATAGATGCAACAGGTAATCTTTACGTTGCCGATGCAAATAATAACCGCATTCAGAACTTCGGTCCCAACTCGACTTCGGCCACTTCGGGAACCACCGTAGCGGGGGGCGGTAGCACTGGCACTCAAAGTGGTTCTGGAGCTAATCAACTAAATAACCCGAATGGAGTATATGTAGATGCAGCAGGTAACGTTTATGTAGCCGATACGCAAAATAATCGCGTCCAAAAGTTTCTTCCTTTAGTAGTTGCCCCTACTCTAAGCGGTCTTTCGGCTAGTCCCAACCCTATCTGTGCGGGTCAGTCTATTACCTTTACTGCCACCGTTGGCAATACAACTGGTACGTATAATTATACACTTACTAACGCAGCAGGCACGAGTCAAACCATCAGCAGTTCGTCAGGCACTAATTTTAATCAAAATTTGACCGCCAGCGGCTCGGGGTTGCAGACGTTCACGTTAACTGTTGCGACGACTGCTGGTTCAGCTTCAGGCACCGTAGGAGTCACGGTTAACGCCCTGCCCACCCCCACCATCACCAACCTGGCCAGCGCCTACTGTCAGGATGCCCAACCCGTTAGCCTGATAGGAGTACCGACTGGGGGAACGTTCACCGTCGATGGTAACAACGCCACTCAGCTTGACCCCGCCAGCTTAAGCGTGGGTAACCACACGGTGCGCTACACTGTCACCAACAACAGTGGCTGTATAGATTTTGCCGAGCAGACAGTCGAGATCAAGGCACTGCCCACCCCAGAGATCACGGGGCTGGCCAGTAGCTATTGTAAGGACGCTCAGGCCGTTACCCTGATGGGTAGCCCTTCAGAAGGTGGTGTGTTCACCGTCGATGAGGAGACGGCTACACTGTTTAGCCCCACCAGCTTAAGCGTGGGTACTCACACGGTCCGCTACACGGTGACCACCAACGGCTGCATAGGCTTCACTGAGCAGACGGTCGAGATCAAGGCCCTGCCTACTCCCGAAATTAGGAGGCTGGCCGCTGCCTACTGTCAGGATGCCCAACCCGTTAGCCTGACAGGGGCACCGACCGGAGGAACGTTCACCATCGATGGTCAGACAGCCACCCAGCTTGACCCCGCCAGCTTAAGCGTGGGCAATCACACCGTGCGCTACACCGTCACCAACAACAGTGGCTGTACGGGCTTTGCCGAGCAGACAGTCGAGATCAAAGCACTGCCCACCCCAGAGATTACGGGGCTGGCCAGTGCTTACTGTAAGGATGCTCAGGCAGTCACCCTAACGGGCACGCCCACCGAAGGCGGGGTGTTCACTATTGATGGTGAGCCAGCTACGCTGTTTAGCCCTGTCAGTTTAAGTGTGGGTAACCACACAGTCCGTTACCGGGTGACGACTAACGGTTGTTCGGCCACCGCCCGGCAGACGGTCGAGGTCAAGGCACTGCCTACGCCTGAGATCAGGAGGCTGGCCGCTGCCTACTGTCAGGATGCCCAACCCGTTAGCCTGACAGGGGCACCGACCGGGGGAACGTTCACCATCGACGGCCAGACGGCCACTCAGCTTGACCCCGCCAGCTTAAGCGTGGGCAATCACACCGTGCGCTACACCGTCACCAACAACAGTGGCTGTACGGGCTTTGCCGAGCAGACAGTCGAGATCAAAGCACTGCCCACCCCAGAGATTACGGGGCTGGCCAGTGCTTACTGCAAGGATGCTCAGGCGGTAACCCTAACGGGCACGCCCACCGAAGGCGGGGTGTTCACTATTGACGGAGAGACAGCTACGCTGTTTAGCCCTGTCAGTTTAAGTGTGGGTAACCACACAGTCCGTTACCGGGTGACGACTAACGGTTGTTCGGCCACCGCCCGGCAGACGGTCGAGATCAAGGCACTACCTACTCCGACTATCACCGCTGGCCTAGCCAATGCCTATTGTAAGGATGCTCAGGCAGTCACCTTAACGGGTACCCCTTCGGAAGTCGGTGTGTTCACCATCGATGGTCAGACAGCGACCAGCCTTACGCCGGCCAGTTTGAGCGTGGGTACTCACACGGTCCGCTACACGGTGACCACAAACGGCTGCTCAGGATTTACTGAGCAGACGGTCGAGATCAAGGCCCTGCCTACTCCCACCATCACCGGCCTGGTCAGTGCTTACTGCAAGGATGCCCAGGCCGTCACCCTAGCAGGCACACCCACCGAGGGCGGGGTCTTCACCGTTGATGGTCAGACGGCGACCAGCTTTACGCCGGCCAGTTTGAGCGTGGGTACTCACACGGTCCGCTACATGGTGACCACCAACGGCTGTTCGGGTTTCACCGAGCAGAGCGTGGAGATTAAGCAAGTAGTTTCTCCTACTCTCATGAACAGTGGTCCGCTCTCGTTCACCAATACTCCTGTGACTCTCACGGCTACCGGAGGCACTAGCTACAGCTTCAGCACTGGGGCTAACCAGCAGGGCAATGGCCCGATCGCTACGGTCACTACCCCCGGCATCTACTCTGTTACCGCTACTCTCAACGGCTGCTCAGGCACTGCCTCCACCACCGTTACCGGAGGTAACAACCCCACCGTCTGCCGGGGTGGAACCGCCGTCATTAGTGTGGCTGTAAGCGGTGATCCAGTCAAGTATGAGTGGTACAAGAACAGCCTGACTACTCCCAAGCTCATGGAAACCCCCCAGCTTTTCCGGGGCACAGCCACCTCCAGCCTGACCTTGATCAACGCCCAGAGCAACACCCAGGGTAACTTCTATCTGAAGGTGACTGAGCGATCGGGTACCATCACCATCTATGGTCCTTACCGGCTGACGGTGGATGCCAGCTGCCGGGCTCGAGAACTGGCTGTGGAAACCCTAGCCGAAGCAGGATTAGGCCTGACCCTGCTGGGTAACCCCTTAGTTGATGGGCATCTGAAAGCAGTGGTGAAGGGAGCCGCCGGCCAACGCTTACAGCTTGATCTGCGGGACAGCCAGGGTCGCCCGGTGCGGAGTCAGCAGTGGCAGCAGGCCGAGGGTGAGCAGGTGGTGGAGTGGGACCTGAGTCAGCAGCCAGCGGGTCTGTACCTGCTGCAAGCCCAGACTGCACAGCACACTCTGCAACACAAGCTCATCAAGCAATAGCTTATATTAGGCCACTAAATAAATTATAAAGTTACTTGTTAACTAATAACTATTTTAAGTTGCTTAACTCCTTAACTGTGAGTAACCTTGCAGACATACTGTCGACCTAACAACTGCTTAGTAGGTCGGCAGTATGCCTTACTCACATTTCAAATCTTACTTTGCTCAGTTAAGTTAGAATCAAGTAGCGTTTTACTTTTCTTGTTTACTCTGTCAATTAATTTACTTTCATGAAAAAAGTAATCCTAACCAGCGTAGCGTTGATGGCCTTTGCAGCCGCATCCTACGCCCAGATTTTTCAGAACGGCGTGCAGCAATATGCTGAGCAGGTCCGGAATGGCGAGAACCAAACTGGTGTCATTCGGCAGCAACAGCAAGGTGATACTAACTATGGTAACTATGCTATCACCTTTCAGGGTGTGCCAACCAACGCCGGTCCAAACGAAGCAAACATTACTCAAAACAGAGGTTCTCAAGGCAACCGGGCGGGTATCAGCCAGATTGGCGGTCCTGACAACCTGGCTAACATCAGCCAGACCGGTGGTTCACTAGGCTTGAGTGGTGGTGGCGTATCAGGATCGGCCACCATCGGCTCGTCGGCCGCTGATGGCAACTTTGCCGGTATCCTACAAGCAGGTAACGCCAATATCGCTTTGTTAACTCAGGATAACAATAGCCGTCGAAACGGCTCTGAGATTTATCAGAATGGCACGGGCAATGAAGCCTCGCTCAGCCAAAGCAATGGCTCAGTTAATAACCGGGGTTACATCTTTCAGGGTTACTCAGGCCAGAATATAGTAGGCACTGCCGTTACAAACGTCTTCGCTAACATCACCCAGGGACCTACTACCGCTGGCGATATCAGTCTGGGTTCGACCGTCGGCGAATCAGTCAATAGCATCGCCACTATAACCCAACTAGCCAGTAATGTAGACGCTACCATACTACAGGGAGCTACAGTAGATGGATCAGTTGGACGCGCAGACGGGGCTATAGCCAGCATCAACCAGTCGGCAGTTGCTAACACGGCTAATATTTTTCAAGGTGTAGCATCGGGCGAAGCAATAGGTAGTTCGGCCACCATTACTCAATCCAACATTGAGAACCAGGCTACCATCACTCAGGCTTATGGAATTACAGGGTCGGACAATGGAAGTGCTGCCAGCGTTAGCCAGGCAGGGAAGAGTAGTCTGGCTTTTATTCAGCAGGGCTATAACGGAGCTAGCGATCTAGGACAAGCTAGCATTACCCAAATCTCGACTAGCCAGGCTTCACAAGCCTTTATCAATCAAGGTGTTGGCGCTGGTTCTTACTCAAGCGGAGATCGCGCTACTATTTCTCAGGGTGGGCCTAACAACTTCGCCTTCATCCTACAAAATTCGGTAGATGTTGGCCTGAATGGAGAGAGCAATGGCCGATCTAACACAGCTACTATTACTCAGGCCACTACTGTTACCAATAGCAATGCTCGTATCGATCAGGGTTATACCAGCACCAATACAGGGCAGATATTGCAGACTAACCGGAATACGGCTACCATCAATCAGACTGTTGGTAACGCTCTCAATGCACGCATCAGCCAGGGTCAAACCGAGGTTGCCGATGCGGCTGGTAACATCATTGCCCTCACTGACATCGGCGGACAAGCCTTCACAATCGGTCAGTTATCCAACGATAACACCGGTAGCATCACTCAGTCAGGAGGAGTAGGCCATAATGCAGTTGTTGCTCAGCAAGGCCGCTTTAATACCGGTACTATCAATCAATCAGCCGGTTCCGGTTCATTTGGCTTAATCATCCAGTCATCGGGTTCGATCCGGGCTCGGGCAGAAATCAACCAAAGCTCAACGGGTAGCGGTAACGCAGCGACTATCCTACAGTTCACTGGTTCTAATGCTGACGGGGTGAGTGCCTTCGGTAACCAGGCTATCATCAATCAAATTAATGGGTCGAACAACATCGCCTTCCTCCAACAAGGCCGGGCAACGGATATAGCCTCGTCCAACGACAACTTCATTACGTTGACTCAGAACGGCACAGGCAACGTAACGCGGTTCCTCCAACAAGGCAACAACAACTTTGCTGACATCACCCAGAACGGTAACAACAACGTCGTTAAGGGTCAAGGTGGTGGTAACGACATTGCCTCCCAGAACGGCTACAACAACCGTCTGACGCTGATTCAGAACGGCAACTCGTCGTCTAACCTGGTGTTCTCGTACACTCAAGTGGGTAACAACAACACCCAAGTGGTGATACAAAATGCCAACTAAGTAAGTTACTGATTGGAAAGTCGGGAGTACGGAAGTCCGAATGGGTTCATTACCAATGAATTCATTCGGCTTCTGTGTTTATAAACAGTATAGTATCAACTGAATTACGCCTGATTTATAAATATACATTGTTTCATTACTTCATACGCTAACTGCCTCTGTTCGTATATGTAATGTTGTTTCAGCATCCTAAGTAAAGAAAGCAGACTAAAAAGGCGTAGAATAGATTTCGCAGTTGAGCAGCTTGGTTTGTGGGGTAAGCGACTAAATTAGCGCAAATACGCTTTTTGGCATGAATACTCCTACCTATAAGACAGCCTTGGTACTTGGTGCAACGGGGTTAATTGGCAATCTGCTGACCCATCGACTGGTCGATTCGCCTATTTATGAAAAAGTTAAAGTTCTGGTTCGCAAGTCGTTGAATTGGCAACACCCGCGCCTACAGGAAGTTCAGTTCGATTTTGATCAACCAAATGGATTGTTAACGCAAGCCGATGACATTTTTTGCTGTCTGGGAACCACCATGCGGAAAGCAGGTTCGAAACAGGCTTTTCAGAAAGTAGATTATCAATATCCGCTGGATATTGCTCGGCTGGGGCTGGCTAATGGTGCTTCACAATTTTCGATTGTAACGGCTATGGGCGCCGACCCAAAATCGGCTTTCTTCTACAACCAAGTAAAAGGGCAAGTCGAGAGAGATCTTGCGGCTTTAAATTATCCTACTCTACTCATTTTCAGGCCTTCTCTCCTGCTCGGAAACCGTAAGGAACCGCGCTTGGGCGAACGGTTGGCCGAAGGGGCTATGCGGATATTAAATCCATTAATTCCTGCCGAATATAAGGGGATCGATGCCGACAAAGTAGCTAATGCGATGCTACAAACCGCTCAGCAGAATCTGATCGGTAAACATATAGTTGAATCCGACAGACTACAGGATTATTAATTGAGTTCGTGTCACAGCGTCAAATGCACTTGACCAGTACCCCTAATAGAAAGGGCATGTACATTACGTACACGCCCTTTCTATTGGACGCTTTCTACGTTATTTATGCATTTTTTTCTGAAGCATTTTTATAAAATAGCCGCCGACCACTGACCGAGCCTGAAAACCAACTTTTGTACCATCCGTCGTCTCGTGCCAATCGTTGAGGGGCACGCGGTCGGGGCTTTCGTTGGCAAACTTCAGTACGGGTGCGATTAAGGCCTCGAATTCTTCCTGCCCATCAGCCAGTGTGGCCGTCCAGATGATCCAGTCGGACTTCGTATACGTTTTCCGACTGTCAAGGGGCAATCCAAATGATTGCTGTTTGGTGAGGTAATACGCTATTTCTTTCTGCGCAACCTCTTTCGGGAAAATGTCTAAACCGAGTAGTTTATCCCAAACCAGGTTATACTTCTGGCTCCAGGTGCCTGGGTTCTCGAATGTCAGGAAATAATGATCGCCCGTTCCGTCGCTAGCCAGTTTCATCCACTTACGAGCCAGATCGCGAGCCAGATCAGTGTACTCCTGCTCGCGAGCGTTATCGCCCATTCGCCCCGCCAGATACCCGTAACTAGCAATTCCCATGATGGCTTTAACGGACAGGTTCGCATTTCGGGCAATGTGCCCTGCAAAGTCATCCGTACAGAGCTGATTCGTTGGATCAAATCCATTCTGGATCAGGTAATCAGTCCATGTCGTTAAAGTTTGCCAATGCTTTCGGGCGTAGTTCGGGTTTCCTTCTACGGCCGCAATGGCCGCCGTCAGGATGAGCATATTTCCACACTCTTCTACGGGCATATCCTCGCCATAGGTTTGCCCGTTGGCCAGTGGATACGTACCGACATCGTGGGCAGCAAAGGGCTTAGTCCATCGTCCACTTTCAGAATACTGAAAAATCGGCTCCATCATGCCCTTCAGCAGCAGGGGGTTGTAAAGCAAAAACAAGGGGGCCGATGGATACGTAACGTCGACGGTACCAATAGAACCATTCGAGAAATTTTCTTTCGAGAAAAAGAACGCTTCGCCCTGTGGTCCTGCCACTAGTTTATGAGCCGCGATGGCCTGCCGATACGCCAGTACGCATAAATTGGCGTAGGTCGGCCCACCTGCCCGAAGCGCATCGGAATACAGTTGCTCGTCGAATGTATTGCATTGCGTTTTTAATTGACTATAGTCAGCTGCCGCATCCAACAGAGCCTGCTCAATCGTTGCGTTGTTATACCGACGCCACCAGGCGTTCAGCGGCTGTCCAAAATACTCAACGGACTTAACATCATCGTAACCCAGTAACAGGTACCGCTCAGTCCCTTTCGCGTCTACAGGCCCGAGCGCCATACTCGTTGCTAATACCGGAGTACTGTCGTTTACCAGACGGGGCATTCGCTCATGCATATCGGTAACGCGACCTTCCCGCTCAAACTGGTTCAACGAGCTAGCCAATGTCCCGATTCGGCGACTGGTACCCGGTTCAACAGCGGAGGCAACGTAAAAGTGGCCCCAGTCAATGCGGACATCGTCCCCCTTCTGACCTAACACTTTCTGCTCGACGGTACCAACCCGCATATAATCCAGTTTAGATCCTTTAGGCTGGCCTACCCGACCTCGTTTCCAGGTCACAAGCTGGTTAGGCGTATTTACAGCCAGCTCGGCAGAAGCATCAGTATACAGTTGCACATCATGCGTCTTACCATCTGTCGACCGAACACGATACGTTACGTACTGCACGGGCCGCGATAGGACATCCAGATTATTCATCAGCAGCGGAGCCATGAACGTAACGGTTAGCTCAACACCGGCGGCCGTGAAAACAAACTCGGATTGGGTAGCCGTCATGCGCCGACTCGTTTGCGTAGCGGCTTTGTAGTTCAGCAGGCGCTCTTCCAGCAGCTCTATATCGACAAAACCCGGTCCGGCAAAGTTCTGACTATGAAAGGCGATTACGTTTTTACCAGGACGTAACACCTCCGATGCCTTACGATTCGTGGGCATTAAGCGGTATTCGGATGTGACTCCGCTCGCTTTCGTAATGCGCTGACCATTGATAAACAACTCGTAATTGTCGTTCTGGATCGCATTAACCAGGAGCGGCCCGTCGGGTACTTTGTCAAGTACGATCGTCCGACGGATATATATGTCTGAGGTTGTCCACTTCGTATGGTCTATATCCCGACTACCAAACGACCCTTGCCCAACGGCCCAATGGCTATCGTCAAATTCGGCGCTTGCCCAATCGCCTGAAGCAGGTGTATCTGTTACGTAGCGAGCTTGATAAGCCTGTTTTTGGGCAGAAGGTACGATGGTTTCGCCTGCGAAAGAGGGATTACCCATAAATCGGAAGGTTTTCCCATCGACGCGAATCAGACCGTTAAGCTGCTGGGGCTGCCCCGTCCAGTGCCGGGTGGGTCCGCCGTTGAGCTGTTCTCCAAATGACCAAATACTTGTGTAGGGGTCAATTGTCAGCAACGGTATTGCTGGCGGGTTAAGAGTGGATTTGTTCGCATTACGTGATTGCGCAAATCCGGAGAGTGCGTTCATGCTAAGAACAAAAATTACGGTTAGATACGTATTAGTAAAGGTAATACAACATATATACCAATTGCATCTATAGAACATATTTTAGAAGTATTTTTATACGACAAGCTACGGATTTATTTTGTGTGTGCAGAATAGGGTGAGTTGCACTGACAAAAACACTATATATTACCTGCTGTGTGATAGGCCTATGGCTAACTGACTTATAGCTCAAGGGCTCATGCTAAAGATAAATTAATAACAGTTGTCGCTTGTAAATGCAATTAACCGTATTCTGCTTTAAAAATATTAAATCAACAATGACGTCTGACGCTTTACGAATGACGTCTGACGCTTTACGAATGACGTCTGACGCTTTACGAGTGATTGGAAATAGTTTAGCCATACGGAAAGAGAGTAGAACCAAACTAATGTCGATCTTAGCTACTTCGTAATCACCTCAAATGTAAGCTTATCATCTAACGTGTCTACCCAATCTACTCTTAACACGCTTATAATCCGGGCTGCACGCTGGCAGGATGCATCCGTCATTTACACGTTTCTGTGCGAATTGGAAGAAATGACGCTGGATCTGACCAGGTTCCGAGCGATTTTTCGCCACAACCTAACAAACCCATCAGTTCATTATCTGGTGGCGGAGCAAGCTGGAGAAGTGATTGCTTTTGTGAGTTGCCACGTTCAATATCTTTTGCATCACTGTGGCAAAGTAGGCGAAATTCAGGAATGCTTTGTCAAAGAAGAATACCGCAACCAGAAAATAGGGCGTCAACTTCTGACTGCTCTCGACGCGCTGGCCCATCAGGAAGGCTTTGTTAACCTTGAGGTTACCACCAATCAGAAGCGTCAGGATACCGTTCGCTTTTATGAACAGGCGTTGTTCAATCAAACTCATTTTAAACTAGTCAAGCCCATTCAATACTGATGCGTTTTACGTTTCTCTGCCTTTTCGTTTTAGCAAACTTTGCCTTGGCACTCGGCCAGTCGACCGTTTCTCGCCGAACCGATGCAACTCTGGACCGCAAATTACGAGCTGCAATAACCGGCTTCAGGGGCGACGTCGGCATTTATGTGCATAATCTCAAGACCGGACGTACTGTGGCTATTAACGCTGATACGCTCTTTCCAACGGCAAGTACGATCAAGATTCCAATTCAGTGTGGCCTGTTCGACAAAATTCATCAGGGGGCTCTGAAGTACGGCCAGGAACTAGTTTATAAGGATTCGCTGCATTACGACGACGGCATTGTCGGATCGTTGAAGGACGGGGCCAAAATTCCGCTTAGCGAGGTAGTTATGCTCATGGAAACTGTGAGCGATAACACCGGCAGCTTATGGTGTCAGGCGCTGGCAGGCGGGGGAATTACGATAAACCAATGGCTTGACGCGAATGGGTTTCACCAGACCCGCGTTAACTCCCGCACGCCGGGTCGTGAAACGAATCGCAAGCAATACGGATGGGGCCAGACAACTCCCCGTGAAATGGCTGAACTGTTAACCTATATTCGCCAGGGCCGTGCTGTAAGTCCTGACGCCAGTGAGGAAATGTACCGTAATCTAGGACGGCAATACTGGGATAATGATGGGTTAGCACAAATACCGCCTGCTATAAAAACAGCCTGCAAAAATGGAGCCGTAAATCAGGCTCGTTCGGAAGTGGTACTCGTTCACGCGCCACACGGCGAATATGTGTACTGCGTAATGACAAAAAATCAACAGGACGAAAGTTGGGAGCGCTCGAACGAAGGCTTTGCTTTATTACGTAACGTAGCGGCTATTCTGTGGCAGCATTTTGAGCCAAGATCAACCTGGAAACCAGCGGCCGGTTATGAGAAGTGGTGGTAAGCACTTCAAGCCTCCCGCAAAGTAAAAGCGCACCAACTTTGCAGTCCGTGCGCTTTTGCTTTATAACGAGTATGCTTAGTTAAGAAACTGCAGGCGAAGCTCGTTCAACTGATTGCGGATAGACCCATCAATCTGCCGATCACCGACCCGAAGTACGTAGCCTCCAATCAGTTTTTGATCAATTTTTTCTTCCAGTTCAACCAGTTTTCCCCCGGTCGTCTGCATAACAATCGCCCTGAATTTTTCGCGCAACGCATCACTCAACGGAACGGTCGTAATCACAGTTGCCCGTTCAACGCCTTTCAAGCGATCATATTGATTGATGAATTCATCAGCAATAGCATCCATGATGCCCTCACGATTTTTCTTGGCGATGATTTGGAAGAATGCCATCGTCACCGGATTGACCCGGTTAGAGAAGACAGCCTTAATCACCGCGCTTTTCTTTTCGGCCCGAACGATGGGGTTCTTCAGCATCAACATCAGCGGCCGACTCTGCGCCACTGTGTTTTTGAAGAACAGCATGTCTTTGTACATCGTCTCCGTGATGCCCTGCTCCTGGGCCAAATCCAAAAGCGATTTAGCGTATCGGGCTGCAACTGTAGCAACGGCCATAGCGGGTTAGTTTAAACGTGAGTTAGCGACCAGATCCGTTACCAGTTTCTCCTGAGCAGCCTTATCGGCCAGTTCTTTACGCAGAACTTTCTCAGCAATATCGAGCGAAAGAGTAACAACTTCTTTCTTCATCTGCATAACCAGGGCCTGACGTTCGTTTTGCATGGATTCACGCGCCTGCTCCAGCATACGCTGGCCTTCAGCGGCCGCTTTTTCGCGGGAATCAGCCACCATCTTATCGGCGGTTTCTTTAGCTCCGCGCAGAATCGCTTCGCGCTCACTGCGAGCCTGGGCCAGCAGTTTTTCGTTATCAGCTTTCAGAGCCGTCATTTCAGCGCGGGTCTTTTCAGCAAGGTCAAGGGCGCTCTGAATGTTGTTCTCACGCTCATTTAAGCTTTCGGTAATGGGTTTCCAGGCGAAGGTGCGGAGAATCAGAAACAGACCGAGGAATACGATTGCCTGCCAGAACAATAAACCAAGATCGGGAGTAAGCAGATCCATTGTAAATGTATGATTTGTGATTTCGGATTTTTCTAAGTGAGGTTCATGAAACTGTCATAAACCGCGTCAATCTTTTGTTAGGAAACGTTCGCTTGTCGGCAACCCCAAACAAGCGAACGTTTTCTGGAAATTAGCGGAGCAGGGATGCCAGTTCCTAATGAACCAGCCTACTCAAAATCAGTTACTGCTGGCCAGCTAAATTAGGCCGTTGCAACCAGCAGACAAATAACAGCTGCGAACAGAGCCACGGCCTCGATCAGAGCCGCGATGATCAGCATGGCGGTTTGGATACGACCAGCCGCTTCTGGCTGACGAGCAATACCTTCCATAGCACTGCCACCAATCCGACCAATACCTAAACCAGCACCGATAGCTGCTAAACCAGCGCCAACAGCAGCACCCATTACCGATACACTACCAGTAGCCTCCAACAGCAGAGCAAACAACATTGCGAACATGAGATTCAAACAGATTTATTAGTGAAACAACAAAAGATTGCAACGTAAAGGACCAGTTTTCAACAGATACCAGTCAAACACCCGGTATCTCTAAACTGATCGGCTGATCTACTTAATTACCCCAGTTCAGAGGTTGTTTCGTAGCCGATTCCATGATCAGCCTCATGGTGGTCTTCAACTGCACTGCCAATGTACATGGCCGTCAGCAAGGTGAAGATGAACGCCTGAAGGAAAGCTACCAGCAATTCGATCAGGTTTAAGAACAACGTAAAGAACAACACAACTGGACTGATGGCGATACTTGTGGTTGTACCACCTAATGCATTAGCCATAAAGATCAGCCCCAGTAAGCTCAGAATGATAATGTGACCGGCTGTGATATTGGCGAACAACCGGACCATCAGCGAGATCGGTTTCATGAACACACCTACGATCTCAACGGGAATCATAATCGGTAACACGAACCAGGGAACACCCGTTGGCTTGATGATGTGCATCCAATAGTGCTTGTTGCCGCTGAACGTAACGATAAGGAACGTAATAACGGCCAGTACCAGCGTAACGGCAATGTTACCCGTCAGGTTAGCGGCTCCAGGCAGTAGTCCCAGCAGGTTGTTGACCAGGATAAAGAAAAACAAGGTAAGCAGATACGGCAGGTATCGGCCGTATTTAGGACCGATGCTCGGCTTGGCAATCTCGTCACGCACAAACAGAATAATCGGCTCAAGGAATGACTGTAGCCCTTTGGGAGCTTTCCCTTTGTTTTTTGCGTAGCTACGGCTAACCGCTGGAAATATTGAAAGCAGAATGATGGCGCTCAATAGCAACGACGCCACATTCTTTGTGATCGAGAAGTTGTAGAACTTGGCTTCATGATCCTCCTTACCAGCTTCATCTACCCGGTGGATTTTGCCGTGTTCCTGCTTGTAGCCGTTGTAAACCTGCTCATGAGCCAGCCGCGACGACGAAAAGACTTCAAGGCCGCGATCCTGCGAATACAAAATTACAGAAAGAGGAATCGTAACACCGTGGGCTAGCTCCCAGCCGTGTTCATCCTTAATGTGGTGCATGATCATCTCCCCCACATTAAAGCCTTCTTTCTTCTCGGGCGCTTCGCCCTCATGCCCATGCTCCTGGGCCAATCCTAATGACAATGAGCCCATTACGAGCGCTAAAGCCAAAATAAATTTATTAATAATCGAACGCATCATCTGACGTTACTGATCGTTTTACGAATTTTGGCGCAATTTACGAGTAAGCCCCCACATCTCAAAGCCCGTGTAGAATATATACAGAACAAGAAAATCCAAAACGAAGGTCCGGCGCTGGTCAATGCCCTGAAATAAAAAGAAGCCGACAAAGACCAGACCCAGTACGAGCCGGGCAATGGTCGCTGCCAGCGCCAGGGGCACAAAACGTTCGCGATTGCCCTGTAAACCAGTTCCGATCAACCGATGCGTCAGAAACGAGATCGTGGCAAAAAACAATAAAAGCACTTTCCATTGGGGATGTAACCAGGGCGTTACCGTATACCGTTCGGCTATAAAAAATACAATCGCCAGAGCGATCGTAAACAGAATCATTCGAAGCATAAAAGCAAGGCGGAACGCCTGGTTCGATTTTTGTACTGAGTCCTTTTACAATCAGCCTTTTCGGGTAAGCTGGCGAATGAAGAGATACAACGACGCGCCAATGGCAGTGAGTGACAGGATAATCGTCCAGATTGGCCGACGGTTCTGCTGCCATTCGTCTAATTTCAGGCCGACGTACACGCCTAATCCAATCGTACCCAGCATCTGAAACGCGATACCGCTGTATTGAGCAAACGACGTTGTTTTTTCGGTTACCTGTTTCAGCGGCCTGTCTCCGGTCGGTTTTTCCGGACGGTTACTAGGTGAAGAATCGGGGTTGTTTTCCATAGAATTAGGAGAGTCAGTAAAATATACAAGGCAAAATTCGTTAATTTGGCCTAACGTTCTATATAACTGCCTCGGCCCGGAACGTTTTAATACGAGTGAACACGTGTGCAATTAGAATGTCCCGTTATTTCCGTTACTGCCCGTTTTGTTTCCTAGCGGTCTTTGCTGCACTGACCAGCGGGCTGGTTTCGTGTTCGCAATACAGCACCAGGCCCATCAGCAAAGGGTATCATAATCTTACCGCCCACTTCAACGCCTACATCATTGCCCGTGACCAGGTTGAAGGGGCCGAGCAGGTTCTGTTTACAACGAGACAGGAAAATTATAACCAATTACTGCCTATACTGTTGCCGGTAGATTCCCTGCTTGCTCAACCGGTTAAACCTCAACTGGACGATGCCATAAAAAAAGCATCGCTTATTCCCGAACGACACCAGAACAGCAAATGGCTCGACAACGCGTACAACCTGATTGGTAAAGCCCGTTTGCTGAAGCAGGATCTGCCCAATGCCATCGAAGTGTTTAAGTACGTAAACACAAAAGGCACGGATGACCATGATAAACATACAGCCCTGGTGGGTCTGATGCGTGCGTATGTGGAAGCGAGCGACTACACCAATGCCCTGAACGTAGCGGAGTACCTACGTACCCAGCCGCTCAACAAAGCGAATACCCGCGATTATTACCTGACGAAAGCGTATCTGCACGAGCGGAAAGGTGAGTACGTAGTGGCCGTTGGTATCCTGGAAGCGACCTTTCCGTTGCTGAAAAAAGGCGAAACTACAGCCCGCCTGCATCTTATTGCCGGTCAGCTTTACGACCTGATCGGTCAGCCGACAAAAGCAGTAGACCAGTATCGGCAAGTATTGAAATCGAATCCTACGTACGATCAGACGTTCTACGCTAACCTGTTTGCGATTCAGAGCAACGGCCTCACCGGCGACCAGAAACGGATCGCTCAGTCGGCGGAGACGTTCGAAAACCTGCTGAACGACCGGAAGAATGTTGACTTAAAAGATAAGGTATATTTCACGATGGGTCTGCTCGAAGCCCGCAGCGGACGTACTGACAAAGCCATCGAATACTATAGTCAGTCGATTCGGGCGGCTGGTTCAAATACAACCCAGGTTCCGTATACGTATCTGGAAATTGGTCGGCTGTATTTCGAGAAGAAAACCGATTACGCCAAGGCAAAAGTCTATTACGACAGCGCGCTGGCCTTACTGCCTCAGCAATCACCCGAATACGCGTCGCTGCTGACCCGAAAAAAAACGCTGGATGAGTTTGTCAACTACAAAACGACCATCCGTACCGACGACAGTTTGCTCACACTGGCCCAGATGAATCCGGCTGCGCTCGATAAAGCCCTCGACAAAGTTATTGAACAGCGTGAAAAAGAAGACAAAGCTCAGGCAGCTCTGGCTCAACAGATTGTTGAACGGGCATCCAATGGTAATTTCAACGCCATGGCTGGGGCCACAAACTCGAACCTGGCGCCCAATGAACGCTGGGTGTTATACAACCCAACGGCCCTAAGCCAGGGACGTCAGGAGTTTACGGTTCGCTGGGGGAATCGGCCGCTGGAGGATAATTGGCGACGTAGCAACAAAGAAGCGTCCGATGCTGTAGCAAACGTAAACAGTCCGCTTAATGGTGGATCCGCAGCGAATAGCATTAATCCAAACGCTCCATTACTGCCACAGGGACCCGTAAACGCTGTTCCTGGAACCAATGGGCCAGCTGACAATCGAAAGACGCAGAAAGACGCGCTGCTGGCCAAAATTCCGTTCTCCAAAGAAGAGCAGGCACGAGCTAACCAACGTATCGAAAATGCGCTGTACAAGTTAGGCAAGCTGTACAAGTTTCAGCTAAATCAACCAGCCGATGCGATTCCGACGTTTGAGCAGCTCCTGACCCGGTACCCGGCTACGCTCCAGAAACCTGAAGTCTATTACCTCCTGCACCTCTCGAACGAACAGTTGGGTAAAACGTCGAACTGGAAGGAGAAACTACTGGCTGAATACCCCAATACATCGTACGCCCGGTTAACAGGCCGTACCGCCACCCAAAGCAGCAATAGCGAAGCGCAGGCTCAGAAACTTTATGCCGAGATTTATGAACTGTACAAAGCCAACAATACGACGGAAGCACTAGCCAGAGCTGAAACGGCGCTGAGTACGCTGGCTGGTACGCAACTGGAAGACAAACTAGCGCTTCTACGGGTTATTTTAGTGGGTAAAGTACAGGGAGCAGACCCCTATCGACAGGCCCTGAACGAATTTGTGCGCGATTATCCAGCCAGTCAATTGCTGCCCCGCGTAAAAGAAATGCAGGCCTTAGCCGATCAGCAAACGGCAAAAAGAAAATAAGTATATTGTTTTAATGCATAGTTTGCCGTTCGAACGAGCGCAAACTGACTATCCGTATCGGACCTGTAAAACTTGCGACGGAAAAACGTAAATCTATAGAATGCTTCAACTCGCTCCCGGTACCTACCGGACTACTATTCGAAGGCTCTGGCGGTACTCCCTGTTAGGTGTTATTTTATTGATACTGTATATTCTGGCTGTCAGTTACAATTTCCTGTGGCTTTTCGGTGGGATGCCTAGTTTGAAAGCACTCGAAAATCCGAAGAGTGAAGAAGCATCGGAAGTGTACACCGCCGACAATCAGCTCCTGGGGAAATACTACGTCGAAAACCGTACTCCGATTGAAATCTCGCAGGTATCGCCGAATGTTATTTCGGCCCTGTTAGCCACCGAAGATGCCCGCTTCGCCAAGCACTCTGGTATTGATCCACGCTCGCTTTTCCGGGCGGTAAGCGGCTTTGTTACGTTCCGCGACGCATCGAGTTCGGGTGGTGGCAGTACGCTGACTCAACAGACCGCCAAAAACCTGTTCGATACCCGGCAGGAAGAACTGCGTGGCGTTTTGGGAAACATACCCATTATCGGTCTCATCATCGCCAAGACCAAAGAGTGGATTCTGGCCGTCCGCCTGGAACGGAATTACACCAAACAAGAGGTCATGATGATGTACCTCAACACGGTTTCTTTCGGTAACAATACGTATGGCATTAAAACGGCGGCAAAGACGTATTTTGGGAAAGAGCCGTGGAATCTGAATGTCGAAGAAGCAGCTATGCTGGTGGGTTTGCTTAAAAACCCCACCTTGTATAACCCCCGCCTATTCGAAAACCGCACCCGGGAGCGTCGGAACGTAGTCCTGAGCCAGATGCGGAAATACAAATTCCTGACCGACGAACAGTATTACACCTACAAGCTTAAGCCGCTGAAGCTTGACTTCAGCGTCGAGAACCAGAACACGGGAATGGCTGCTTATTTCCGGTCGGTTATCAGTGGCGACATCAAACGCTGGATTAAAGCTTATAACGAAGAGAACCCAGGAGCTGAGTTAGACCTGTACACGAGTGGATTAAAGATTTATACAACTATTGATTCGCGTATGCAGGCCTACGCCGAAGAGGCCGTGATGACTAATATGCGCGATCAGCAGAAAAAGTTTTATGAACACTGGCGCGGTCGGAATCCCTGGGTACAAAAAGACTCACGCTCGAAAAAATACGTCGAAATTCCCGGCTTTATCGAAACAGTGGCGCGTCGAACCACTCGCTACAAACAGCTGAAGGCGGCTTACGGCGACGACGTAAAGACGATCTGGCAGGAAATGCGGAAGCCTACCAAAATGAAAGTTTTCGTGTATGGCGGTCGACGCAATGAGAAAGATACAACCATGAGTCCGCTGGACTCGATCAAGTATTATAAACGCCTGCTCAACACAGGATTCATGTCAATGGACCCTCGGTATGGGCATGTGAAAGCCTGGGTAGGTGGCGTTAGTTTCAAGCACATGAAGTTCGACCACGTCCGCCAGAGCCGACGCCAGCCAGGATCAACCTTCAAGCCGTTTGTGTACCTAACTGCCATGGATCAGGGATTTGTAACACCCTGTAGTCATCTGGTCGATCGCCCCACTGTATTTGCGCATGGCGAAGACAACAACGGAGGACCGCCCTGGATGCCCAAGAACTCGACAGGCCGCTATAGCGGTCGTAGTTTATCGTTACGTGAAGCATTGGGGCAGTCGATCAATACCGTCAGTGCGCAGCTTATCAAAAAAACGCGGGCGGCAGCCGTCATTAAATACGCCCACGAGATGGGTATCGAAAGCAAAGATCTCCCGGAAAATCCAACGCTATGCCTGGGTACCGGCGATGTTTCCGTGTACGAGATGGTGGCGGCTTACTGCGCGTTTGCCAATGGCGGCATCCGGGTACGTCCCATGATGATTCTACGTATTACCGATAAGAATGGTAACGTACTGAAGGTCTTTACGCCGGATGCGAATCAGGTGATTAGTGCAAACCGAGCCTACGAAATGCTGCACCTGATGCGGGGAGCCGTAGAAGAACCGAATGGTACGGCACAGCGTTTGCGGACGCAATACAAACTCATGGAAGGTGGGAATGAAATCGCGGCTAAGACCGGAACAACCTCTAATTATTCGGATGCCTGGTTCATGGGCATGACTCAGCATCTGGTATCAGGCTTATGGGTAGGTGGCGACGACCGGCCGATTCACTTCCGTACCATCGAGTTAGGGCAAGGTGGCCGTTTAGCCATGCCAGCCTGGGCTATGTATATGCAAAAAGTATATAAAGACCCGACGCTAACCCAATACCGGCCGGAGCCATTCCGGAAGCCCAATAATTTCAAGATCGATTGCGGTGGTTACCACATCGATTCCTCACAACGGTACATTCCGCCTAAGGTTGTTGCGGAAGATGAAGAGGAAATACTGCAATAGATACGTATGCCTGCCGATTCACTCATTAGCTCGACATCAACACGCCAGCTATGCGCATCCTGCTTGCTCCCGATAAATTTCGTGGTTCGCTCACGGCTCAGGCGGTAGCTCAGGCAATGGAAGAAGGCGTTCGGCTCGCCGATGCAAGCGCCGAAGTCGCTCTGGTTCCCTTAGCCGACGGCGGTGAAGGAACCGCCGAAATTCTGACGAAGGCTACTGACGGAAGCTGGCATACGGTCATGGTCAACGATCCGATTGGCCGATCAATCGAAGCAGGTTTTGGCATATCGGCTGATGGCAAAACGGCTTTTATTGAAATGGCCTTAGCCTCTGGCCTGCAACTTCTTGAAGCAACCGAACGAAATCCGCTGCTGACCAGTACGTATGGAACGGGCCAGCTCATTCGCCATGCCTTGGCGATTGGTGTTGAACATATAGTGCTGGGCATTGGCGGCAGTGCTACAACCGACGCCGGTATTGGTATGGCGGCCGCCCTCGGATGGAGGTTTTTAGCTGAAAACGGGTTTGAATTACCTCCGAACGGAGCGTCGTTATCAAAAATTCGTCAGATTCTTCCTCCGGCCTCCCCTGCCCAACAGCCTTTCTCTGCATCAGTAGCCTGCGACGTAACGGCTCCTTTATTCGGCCCTAGTGGAGCCGCTTATGTATATGGTCCTCAAAAAGGGGCAACGCCGGAGATGGTTGAAGAACTGGATTCAGGGCTTCAGCAATTTGCCCATGTAATCAATGAGCAGTTCGGGGTCGACGTAGCAACGATTCCGGGATCGGGTGCCGCGGGCGGATTAGGCGCTGGCGCTTTATTTTTCCTGAACGCAGCCCTTCGACCTGGCGTCGACGTAGTATTAGAAGCGGTTTGCTTCGACCAAAGGGCAGCCCATGCTGATCTTATCTTAACGGGCGAAGGTAAGCTCGATCAGCAGACGTTACAGGGTAAGCTGTTGAAAGGCGTTACGGATCGTTCAGCTGCAGCGGGCGTCCCAGTAGTGGCTTTATGCGGTACGCTTGAACTGACGCCAGAAGAGATCGACTCGCTGGGGCTTACCGCTGCATTTTCTGTGCTGAATCGCCCTGAACGGCTTAACGAAGCGGTACTTACTGCTTACAGTGACGTACGGCAGGCAACCTTTAACGTATGTCGCTTGTTTCTTTCATACCTCAGCGCCGACAAGAAATGAGGTGATCAACCGTCGACACTATGCCCGAATTTGATTACAGAAAGGAGTTAGCTAAAGTCCCTCATGAACCGGGGGTATATCGCTATTTTGATGCGTCGGGTGAAGTAATTTACGTAGGAAAGGCGAAAGATTTAAAGAATCGCGTTAGCAGCTATTTTACCAACTCGAAACAACACGATCGTAAAACGTTACGTCTGGTCAGTCAGATCCGTAAGATTGAGTTTACGATTGTTAACACGGAGTTCGATGCGCTGTTGCTGGAAAATCAGCTGATCAAGCGCTACCAGCCCAAGTTCAATATTCTTCTGCGGGATGACAAAACGTATCCATTCGTTTGTGTCACCAATGAGCATTTTCCCCGTGTAATCACAACCCGGCGAATTGATCGCAAATTGGGTACCTTCTACGGCCCATTTGCGAATCTAAAGCCAATGTATACGGTGCTCGATATGTTCAGCCAGCTGTTTACTATCCGCACCTGTAACTATAATCTTGCCCCGGAAAATATCGAAGCTGGTAAGTATAAGGTGTGTCTGGAATACCATATCGGTAATTGCAAAGGCCCCTGCGAAGGCAAACAGGCCGAAGCGGATTACGATAAAGATATTGAGCAGGTTCATCACATCCTGAAGGGCAATTTAAAACCAGCGCAAGAGTATTTTAAGAACCGGATGGTCCAGGCGGCTGGCGATCTGGCGTTCGAACAGGCCCAGCAACACAAAGAGAAACTGGATGTACTACAGCGTTTTCAAAGCAAGTCGACTGTAGTAAATCCGAAAATCGCCGATGCAGATGTGTTCACGATTGCTTCCGATGAATCCTGCGCCTACATCAACTTCATGAAGGTTGTCAATGGCACGATTGTTCAAACGCATACCGTTGAGGTTAAAAAGAAATTAGATGAAACTGACCCCGACCTGCTCGCGATGATGATCATCGAATTCCGCGAACAGTACGGTAGTCAGGCGAAGGAAATCATCTCGAACATAACGCTCGATGTTGACCTGAACGCCGAGGTGACCGTTCCGCAAATTGGCGATAAGAAAAAGCTGCTGGACATGTCGCTCAAGAACGTACTGTATTTTCGACGTGAACGCCAGGAGCGTGCCACTGCCGAAGCGACCGCTAACGCCAGCAAGAAAGATCGGGTTCTGCTTCGGCTGAAGCAGGATCTGCAGCTTAAAACAGTTCCAAACCGAATCGAGTGTTTCGATAACTCAAATATTCAGGGCACAAATCCAGTTTCGGCAATGGTCTGCTTTATAGGTGGTAAGCCGGCCAATAAAGAATATCGGCACTTCTCTATAAAGACGGTTATCGGCCCCAACGATTTCGCCAGTATGCACGAAGTCGTTACGCGCCGTTATACGCGCGTGCTGGAAGAAGAAACAGGCCTACCGGACCTGATTGTGATTGATGGTGGCAAAGGACAACTTAGCGCTGCCTGTGATGCTCTAAAGGCATTGGACCTATACGGAAAAGTGCCCATTATCGGTATCGCCAAACGACTCGAAGAAATTTACTTTCCTGAAGATAACTTACCCTTATACATCGATAAGAAGTCGGAATCGCTGAAATTGATTCAGCGTATTCGGGACGAAGCTCACCGCTTTGCCATTACGTACCATCGCGACAAACGGAGCCGTAATAGCCTGATCAGCGAGTTGGAAAACGTAGAAGGCATAGGAAAGAAAACGGCCGCAAAACTGTTGAAACACTTCAAAGGCGTCAAAAAAATCAGAGAAGCGTCATTTGATGAGGTAGCCGAAGTCGTGGGTAAAGATCGAGCTAATAAGCTCAAAATTTACTTTGAAACAATTGAGCAATAAGTGTAACGTGACATTAGTTTTCTCTAGAAACAGAAAAGGAGCCATCAGGCTCCTTTTCTGTTATAAATAGATGGCTTAATACTCCCACAGGCTGTGTTCGGTTTCCATCAGTTCGTATTCCGTTTGATACGACTTCAGCAAGCCTTCGCGATCGCCGTACATACCAATCAAATCGGTATCGTTTGGATTTGCCACTTTCGTGATGCGACCGTAAAACAACCGTAGATCAAACGCATCAGCCAGATTTTTGTGCTGAGCCTGGTTCTGTGGGTTATACCAGATAAACTTTTTCGGATCGCTCCGGAACAGTTTGTCTAAGTCCTTGTACTTGAACGTGGCGAGCGGTACTTCCAGACCTGCTGCGTTCTTGTCCGATGGTAGATAAATCGTTACCGTTTGAATATCGTAATACAACCGCGAACGTTTCCGGTCGAAGATCCAGTCTTCCTTGATCTCCATTACGTTGAATTCCTTCGCAAAGTATTCATCTCCGGCCGGAACAGTCGAAGCAACCTGAGCCGTAGTATCTACTTTAGGCTGTTCGATAACAGGAGCTTTCGCGCCTTTTTTGCCCTTAGCGTTTTTAGCCGTTGTTTTCTTTTTAGCAGGTGCTCCCCAGCCATCATCAGCGGGTTGTGTAGCAGCCGCTTTAGGCGCTCCCCAGCCATCATCAGCCGGCTTCTTTGCAGCAGGCTTTTTAGGATCTGGCTTGGTTGGATTCCCCCAACCATCTGATGAGGTGCTTCCTGCGGCTTCATTTCCAAAACCAGCCGCAATTTCTTCGGCAGACAGTTGAGGAGCAGAGTTGGGCACTAGCAACCGTTCCTGGAATTTTTGCGGATTTAGTTTTGTCGCTACCGAATCATTCGCGTAAGCATCAATCAAACCCGCTTTAGCGGCTTCGATCAAATACTTAGAGATTTCGTTGTTTTTTGAGAACATCGACTGATTCTGTTTCTCCCTTAGGTCGATCCGACGCCAAAGGGTTTTCTTCATCATGATGTCGTTCTCATTGATAGCACGAACTGACAGATCATTGGTGCCAGTGCTCGCTTTCTCCTGTGCTATCGCTCCACTACTGGCTACTGCTAACAGAGTAGCAGCTACTGCCATCGTTCTTACTTGTTTCATTTGCTGACCTAGTTTGTGCTTACTGCAACTTAGTAACGACGTAAGTTCTTAATTCGTGCACTTAATACAAGTTAACCGAAGTAATGGGCTTACCCATGGGAACATCACTGATATTACCTTGGAAGTTCCGACGCTGTACACCATCAACTTCAATCACCAATCGGTCGCCAGGCTGAGCTTCGGAGGCTAAGGAGCCGATTGAACCACCGTTGGGTCCAAGGCTTATGGGGCTTCCGACACGACGCGTTCCACGTCCTAATGAAACTGTAACGCCAGTCACCCGGAAATTAGCATCATCAGGAGAATAGTTACGGAAACTTTCATCCGCTACAGCAGATACTCGAACGCTACGTGCCGATGATACTGGCAAACCTCTAGGGTCAGTAATTCGTTGTCCCCCAATTAAGTATTCTAACGTAGGACGAGGCACCTTGTTTACTCGGAAACGCTCGGTTCCTAACAAACTACCACTATTGCTAATATTCAGACTCACCTGAGCTGAGCTTGGAACTACTGTAATCTTACCCTTCTCGCCAGACGGAATAACCTGCGCTCCATCAGCCGAAAAGTTTGGACTCCACAAAGCCCCTAACTGTGGACTTTGAATGCTCAGTTTGTTAGCACAACCCAAATACAGCGGGGGCATCGTACCGGTTTCAATCTGATACGAAGGCTTCGCGACAAAGTATTCAGCCTGTAAAGGCACTGTTTTCGTACCGGCGGCCGTCTGGTACGAGATAGCTCCCGATAAAACTCGACGTGCTAAACCATTCTTGTCATATGCTCCACCCTGAGCTGTAAACTCAACAATACCTTGTCCGTCCTGCATACGTACCGGACCGCCATTCAAGCTCATACGCGGCTGGATACCTGACGAAGATGCAGCCAAAAACATCTGACCTTTAAACTTCGTACCCGCAACAACCACTTTAGATTCCATGCTCAACATCGCCAGAATCTTATCGAATTTAACATCCTGTGCGCCTACTTTGCTAGCCAGTACATTCAAGACTTCACCCTCAATCCGACGTACGTCTGTCTGACGCTGGGTCAATACAGCTAAAGCGGCAGGAACCGGTGTTTGCGCAAAGTTCAATTCACCAAAATCTTTAAGACGCTGCTCCGGCGAACGGCTCGAAATAGGATCGTCTTTACCATTCAGCGCCAACGAAGTATATTTAGCAGTACTATACTTACCTAAGCTCTCTAAGTAATCATCAAGCTGCTTTTTCAGTTTGTACGCTTCACCATTATGGTTACCGCCAACCATGATTTGAGCAACTTTCTCTTCCTCACTCAGATTCTTAATATTTCCAGCCTCGTCGGTTCCTCCGCCCGCTTCGCTGATGATCCGTTCCTTCAACGCGTCGATCTGTCCGATCACATCACCCGTCATTTTACGAACGTCATCGGCCTGCTTCACAATCGCGAGATCAGCCGCACGGTTACCTGATTTTTCAACGGTAGCCCGAATGTTATCAACGGTAGACTGGTTGACCCGGCTAGCCGACATAGTAGACTGCTCAAGGCTATTATTTAATAATACAAATTTCTCCAGAATCGCCGAGGTGACTTGTAAAGCCAGCAACGCGGTCAAAACCAGATACATCATCCCGATCATCTTCTGACGGGGTGTCTCTTTTGCGCCTGCCATTTATGTATGGTAGTAATGAAAAAAAGTTGGAGAGTTACAAAGTCGTACAGTTATACAGTTACAGAGTTATCAAGTTTTTGAAACTCTGTAACCACCTAACCTTATAACTTTTTTAATTGCCGCGCATTGCGGTCAGCATGCTGCCGTATACGTTGTTGAGCGACGCCAGATTGCCTGTTAGTTTAGCCAGTTCATTTTTGAACTGCTGCGTATCACGGCTCGCATCCGTCATATTTTCCATAGCAGAAGTCAAGCTACCGTAAAAAGCGTTCATCGCTTTCAGATGCTTGTTAGTGTCCTGTAGCTCCAGTTCGTAAACCGCATTCAGGGCACCCATATTTTTCGTTACTTTCTGCGTCTGATCACGAAGTTCTTTCGTGTCATTCGTAGCATCGGCCATCGAGCTAACCGCTGTAATAGCTGTATTGTATGACTTATTCATTTCTGACAATGACTGCGACGCTGTTTTCACGTTGCGTGCGTAGTCATTCGTAGCCACCGTTGCATCAGTAAGATCCGTCAGTTTCGAAACGGTGTCGTTCAGGCTGCGGAAACCCGTTCCTAATTTCTCGAATACGTCAGGCGTTACTTTTGCCTGTGCCAACATCTGATCCATGTTGGCGGTAAGGCCGTTAGGCTGTGCAACCGGCTTACGCGCTTCCCCTCTGAAATCGTCGGCTAGCTCCGGATAAACCCGCTCCCAGGCGTAGCCATCACCCGACGTAGCGGGGAAAAGGAAGCTTTGCATTGCGTAAAGTGCAAAAATTACGGCTTCAATAATCAGACCCACAGTTAGTAGCCAGCTAAGTGAGGTAATATGTTGAATTTTAGCCATTGCCCCTAAGACAACAACGGCGGCACCGGCACTATAAATGGTTGGTACTAAACGATCCCAGAAGAAATTTACTGACTTTGCTGCTGCCATGACGAGCGATTATTGTTTATTAGAACTGACTGTGTGCGGGTTTCTTTACTGTAACGATTAACGTTATGTACTCAATATTCTATTGTGTGCTAAACTTTATCTTTTGACGCTTTTTTGCTGCTTTTGGGCTTACTGCTCCCCCCTACTCGACCACCCCGCGCCGACGCCGTACGTCCTTCGAGGTTATCCATTACGCATCGAAAACCGATGAACGAGCGTTTCTGGTCTTCGTATTCGTAATAGCGTGTACCCGTTTCCAAATAGTACGCAATGTCTTTCCAGGAACCGCCCCGCACAACTTTCCGAGGCTCATCAGCATTCTGGTTATCAGGGTTCATATCCCAAACAATGGCGTTGGAGTTATCGGCGTAAGCATCACGGCACCACTCGGCTACGTTACCAGCCATGTTATAAAGGCCATAATCATTGGGGCTGTATGCAGTCGCCGGAGCCGTATAGGGATATCCATCTGCATCAAAATTACCCCGCTGTGGTTTAAAGTTTGCCAGATAACAGCCTTTACCATTCGCTACGTATGGGTTACCCCAGGGGTACTTGGCTCCCTGCTTACCACCGCGGGCCGCCCACTCCCACTCCGCTTCTGATGGAAGCCGGAACCGTGGCGAATTAAATTGCCCTTCCTTCGTGCGGTAATCGTTATACATATTTGTACGCCATTGGCTGAAGTGCTGCGCAGCTTTCCAGCTTACGCCTACAACCGGATACGTATCAAACGCTGGATGGGCAAAGTAGTATTCTAACATTGGGTCCCCGTTGTGGTAGGTGAAGTCGTTTTTCCACACCGTCGTGTCGGGATAAAACTTCGACATGATTTCCTCTTCACCCAGGGTCGATACGGAGTCAGCCAGCAGTGCATTGACGTATTGGCGGTACTCGTGGTTCGAGATCTCAGCATCATCCATGTAGAATGAGCTGATGGTTACCTGACGGTTCATGTTGATTTGCGTCGCAGCTACGTCTTCGTCAGCCTGACCCATAATAAACGAACCGGATGGAACCAGCACCATGCCGTAGGGTGTAGTTTGCTTGTAGCCTTTGCGACCGGTTGCTGTGATTTCCCCGTTCGTGACGCCTACATCGCCCCCTCTTCCACCCTTACCACCAAATTTTGACTTAACGAATCCGCAACCTTGCATTAGCAGGAACACTGCTGCGACCATCACCATCCGGGTTGCATTGATTGTAAACCAGTTATACTTCATCTTTGTAGGCTATTTTACCTTCTTCTTGTGCGAGACCAGACTAAAAACGAAAATCTGTTTGGTTATTGTATGTAAGGCTGTAGGGTTCAGATTTATTTTCTGTTCACGCTTCACCTCAAACTATTCTACTTCATGTAACGGATTAGGTTGCCACAATAGCCAATTCAACAAAAATAAAACGTTGAATGCAAACTGCCTAACAAGAATGTTGCCAAAATGTTGGCTAAGCCCTATAGCATCGTGAAACCGTACAACTTTCTATTCTATTAATACCGAAACCGCGGAGTACGTACAATTGGCTTCTTGCGGGCATCGGGTGCGGGAAAGGCGTATGCCAGCAAAATCTCGTGCGAAGTCGGACTTTTTACCTGTGCTCCCCCAGCCGTGATATCCAGCGAATAGCCGACACGTAATGCGTTGTTACGCATCAGGTTGATACCCGCGGTTGCCATCACTGCATCTTTCAGCCGATACCCTACCCCGCCCCATATACGGTTGTCGTACGTAGCGACCAGATTTAACGTAGCGGCTGATCCTTTGAGACCTTCAACGGTGCTGTATTGAATCAGTATCGAAGGCTGTACGTCGATGTCGTATCCTATTCCTAATCGATAGCCAGCTGTCAGATACGCCTTGCTGTTGGAAGGTTCAATTGATCGGTCGGTAATGAAATTGTACGTAGCGCGATTAAGGTGAGTCATACTTAAGCCAACCCAGTAATCGGTCGTGTTGTAATACACCCCAGCCGACAAATCGGGCTTGAACTGACTGATCCGGCCGGTTGGAATCAGCGGATCGCCCGGCTCTCCGGGGCGCAGCTGGCCAAAGTCAATGCCCCGGTTGAACAACCCAGCCTGTATGCCCAATGCCAACGTACCACTTTTCAGTGTCATCCGATATGCATACGCGATTTGCACGGCCTGATTGATGGTAGGTCCGAATTTATCGTTCAGTGCGTAAATACCGATTCCTCCCCTGATCTTAGCCAACGGCATATTAAACGACAACAATTGGGAACTCTGAGCACCACCCGGATCATTGTTGCCGACTGTCTGGTAGCCCAGGTACTGCGTTCGTTGCGTAATCTGCAGTCGCGATACGCCCTCCGAGCCTGCGGCTGCCGGATTGTAGTAAAGCGGATTGTACATATACATGCTGAACTGCGGATCTTGTTGTGCCCTGGCAGTCTGACTAACCCCAAGTAGTATCAACAAAGCAAGAACGTAAAATGTGCGAATCATACAACCAAAGTGAAATGTTGAACAGCTAAAGTCTTCCTTTACAGCAACGTTCAGTATACACGAATTACCTTTACAACTAAACGCCTTTCGAGGCAAATTATTGAACCGAAATAAAGGCTGAATGCCGGAAATGAGCTAGTGATCTCAATCTCCGGCATTCGACGTTTGTATAACACCACCTTTTACTGATTGTTGACCTTTTTGATGTATAAGTCCAGCGCTCCGGTCATGGAGGGAGCATTAGGCAAAGGAGCTTCAATATCAAGCAGCAAACCGGCATCGGTAATCGCTTTGGCCGTTGTAGGACCAAAGGCAGCCATCCGGGTTCCATTTTGCTTATAGTCCGGGAAATTGCTCAGCAGAGAGCTTACGCCCGAGGGACTGAAAAAGGCAATAATGTCGTAGCTATGAATATCCAGATCCGACAGATCCGTTGGTACGGTATCGTACATCACGGCTTCCGTAAAATGCAGGCTGCTGGTATCCATAAACTCCGGAATATCGTTCCGGCGGATATTGGAACACGGAAACAGGAATTTCTCGTTCTTATGCTTTTTGATCAGATCAAACAGCTCCGTAGCGGTTTTTGTACCGTTGAAAATCTTCCGTTTCCGAATCACGATGTACTTCTGAAGGTAGTTAGCTGTCTGCTCCGAAATACAGAAGTATTTCATATCGGCAGGTACTTCGATCCGGCCTTCCTGACAAATCCGGAAGAAATGATCAATCGCGTTCCGACTGGTGAAGATAATGGCGGTGTGCGCCAGAATATTGATTTTCTGACGCCGAAAATCTTTAAACGATTCGCCCTGAATCTGAATAAACGGCCGAAAATCAATATGGAGGTTGTACTTGCTAACTAAATCAAAGTAAGGAGATTTTTCGTCGGCGGGGCGGGATTGGGTTACTAACAGCCGGTTAACTTTCGTGAGCCGGTCTTCGGTGGATTGCATGCTGGTCTCGTTCATTGAATCTCTACTCGTTTCGACAGTCAGTTATCAGTTTTTAGTGCCTCAGCGACGCAACTGCCAACTGTTCATCGCTCACTTTTACTGAAAACTCATTCATCATAGTGCGAAGCGCAAACCAATGATGAGTGGAATCAATTCAACGATACAAAGGTACGAAAATAAATAAAGATTTTTGATAGGCTCCATCGTGCGTATGACAAAGTAAAGTAAGGCTAAACGCGCAATGTAAAAAGCGATCATGGGCAAAAACAACGCGCCCTCCGGCCAGGACGTTGCCGCTGTATTGTACGAAATAACGGCTAGTACAACCGTTGAGCCCGAAAAGAATAACAACGATGACTGCAGGATCTTGAAATAATGGACGTTGATGATACTCTGCAACTTATAAAGCCCGCCCAGTACTTCCAGCGCAAGGTATTTCCCCATTAAGCTTAAAAAGGCTAACCCCGTCAGTACCAGGAATTCGCCGATCAACCACCCAAATTGCTGCTCCCGCAGCAATAAGGTCCGGGATTCGAAAACCTCAAGATTTCGGCTTTGAACGAAAATGATCAGGTAAGCAACTACAAAGCTTAAATTCAACATGAACCAGATGTTCGTGATGCTTAAAGGCCGGTTGATCAAAAATGACTCTTCCTGAGCACGTAGTGACAGAAGATCCCGAAGGCTGTAGAATCGTTGAAAAGCTCGTGGATAAGCTGTGTACAAAAAAGCATGCGCGGCCAGCAGGAATAACAGCCCGATATTCAGAAAGTTTTCGTAAACGGCTTGTGGGCGGGGACGTACACTCAGGTTGTCGTCGCGTAGAATAACCGGTTTCTGGGTGGCCGATTTCGGGTAGCCGATAAACAACTGCTTATCCGCCAGCCCAGGGGCTCCATAGAGCGTCAGAAATACTTCGGGCTGCCGGTAGACCCGGTATAGGCTGTCAATACTGAGCACCTGCCATTGATTGGCCCGCAGTTTACGTTTCAGGGCAGCATTTATGAAGAGGTAGCCGTCCTGCTGCGTAGAAATCAGCAAATTATAGTGACGGTTACTCTCCAGGTCAACGTAAACGCTAAGTGCCGTTTCGTCGGCATGTTGTTCCAGGATATACGGTACGTACGCTTTCGTGCGTTCGTCGTATACCTGAAAATCTTCCCGGAAATTATGGATCGGATAAAATCTTCCGTTTGGGCCAATGCCGCTCGTACGGGGCTGACCAAATGTAAAGAGCGAAAGGGCGAACGAGTGAAAGAGCGTTATAATACAGATAGCCAGTATACGTCTCCTCTTCACCTTAACTCGTTCGCTCATTCGCTCTTCCATTCCGATTCGGCGTTCCGATTCGCTTCTTTATTTGCCCAGTGCTTTCAGCATGGTGTCGCCAATTAAGGCAGGTGATTCAACGACGTGAATGCCGCACTCCCGCATGATGGCCATTTTTGCCGCGGCCGTGTCGTCAGCTCCACCGACAATAGCACCAGCATGGCCCATCCGACGACCTTTGGGAGCTGTCTGACCAGCGATGAATCCAACAACGGGCTTGCGATTGCCGTCGGCTTTGATCCAGCGTGCGGCTTCGGCTTCCATACCACCACCGATTTCACCAATCATTACGATCGCTTCGGTTTCGGGGTCGTTCATGAGCAGTTCAACCGCTTGCTTGGTTGTAGTCCCAATAATTGGGTCGCCCCCGATGCCAATAGCCGTAGATTGGCCCAGCCCGGCTTTGGTCAGCTGATCAACCGCTTCATAGGTTAACGTACCGGATTTAGAAACGATACCGACCGTACCTTTTTTGAAAATAAAGCCCGGCATGATGCCAACCTTACATTCTTCGGCCGTCATAACGCCCGGGCAGTTTGGTCCGATTAACCGCACTTCTTTATCGGTCAGGTAGTTTTTCACGGCTACCATATCTTCGGTCGGAATGCCTTCGGTAATGCAGATGATGACCTTTATACCCGCATCGGCCGCTTCCATAATGGCATCAGCCGCGAAAGCAGGCGGCACAAAAATGATCGATACGTCGGCCCCAGCCTCGTTTACCGCCTGCTGAACGGTATTGAACACGGGCCGGTTGAGGTGAGTTTGCCCGCCTTTACCCGGCGTTACGCCCCCAACTACGTTAGTCCCATATTCAATCATTTGCTGGGCGTGAAAACTGCCTTCCGAGCCGGTAAAGCCCTGGACGATAACTCTGGAGTCTTTGTTAACTAAAACACTCATGACGGTTTGTAAATCGTTGGCGATGCAGTTAAGGAGAAGCTAGCCTGACAGAATAAACAGTAAAGACTGACTACTATTAATTTGGTCTTTACCTTTTTCCTTCCTCTTTTCATCTCATAAAAGTTGGGCAAAAGTAGCCGAAACTTCGTAAATTACGTGATGATTTTTTCGCACATTCTCTCGGGTTCAATCTTAGCCGGAGCGGGCTTTGGCGTGTTTTGGCACTTCTTCGGCCGCATTTCCCTGTTCAACCGGTTACTCTGGGGTTTCTTTCTCTTAACAACCTCGCTGGCGGCCCTGATTGGCGTGGTCCTGTACGCTGGCAATGATGGGCTGAAGCAGCTGCATAGCTCGATGATTGTGTTGTCGGATACCTTGGGTGTCGTTTGCGTGGTAACGGCCGTCTATGCCCTCCTTAATCGCCGTACGCTTACCCTGCTCACCTTCGTCGCTGCGGTCTTATTTGGTCTCTTCCTGTTCATCGGCTTGCTTCTACCCGACGTACGCGTGTTTACGCCGATTGTGCCGTCGCTGGGCATCCTGGCCTTAATGCTGCTGGCCGTTTTCTCGCTGCTGCAACGTAACAAACGTGGCTTGTGGGTGGTACTGGCTGCTATGATGATGGGCCTGGCTACAAAAGCGGATGCGTTCGATGGTATTATTCATCCCACCGATTTCTTTCATTACGCTAATGCGCTGGCGCTGTGGTTTTTCGGAAAGGCAGCCGAACGCTAAGCGATAACTTTAGCGGTAGTTTATAGTTTGACAGGTGTTAGTGGCCTGAACGATCACTATACCCGTACTGCAATTATAAACTTAATAGCGTTGGATCTTTTAGAACTGGCTCAGGACCCGAAAAAAACGGCCAAAGCGGCCAAACTTCTTTACGTGAGCGATACAATGCCTGGCATTACCCGTCAGCGCAACGGCGACCGGTTTGTTTACCTCACCTCCGGTGGCGATGAAGTCGATGACGAAGAAGCATTAGCTCGTATTCGCAGTATGGCGTTGCCACCAGCCTGGGAGAACGTCTGGATTAGCCCCAAGGCCAATGGACACCTGCAGGCAACCGGTATTGATACCAAAAACCGGAAGCAATACCGCTACCACGCCAACTGGAACGCGATACGTAGTGAAACTAAGTTTTTTCGGATGGTGGCTTTTGGGGAAGCGCTGCCGCTCTTACGGGCCCGTTTGGATAAAGACTTAAAACAACGCGACCTCACCCGCGAGAAAGTTATTGCCGTTGCGTTGAGCGTAATGGAGCAAACGCTGATTCGCGTAGGTAATGCAGCTTATGAGAAAGAGTACGGTTCTTACGGCTTAACCACGCTGAAAGATCGGCACGTAAAGCTGGAAGGTAGCGAGGTTCGATTCAGCTTTAAAGGCAAAAAAGGCATTTATCACGACATTACGTTGCACGACCGGCGCTTGTCCCGTCTGGTCAAAGCGTGTCGCGACATACCCGGTAAAGAGCTGTTTCAATATTTCGACGAAAACGGCGACCGACACTCGATCGACTCCGGCATGGTCAACGACTATTTGCACGAAACAATGGGGAGCGACTTTTCGGCCAAAGATTTCCGCACGTGGGCCGGAACCGTAAACGCGCTTCGGCTTCTGGTAGAACTGGAACCTTGCGAAACTGAAAAAGAACTGAAGAAAAACGTGAATACGGTACTGGATGAAGTCTCGCATCAACTGGGCAATACACGCACGGTTTGCCGCAAACATTACGTTCACCCGCAAATTCTGGAAGCCTACGAGTGCCGCGATCTAAACCCGTATATTGAACATAAAAATCGCTTTCGGCAAACGAGTCCCCACGGCCTCGACGGTGTTGAAAAACTGCTCTTAAAATTTCTGAAGGATCAGGTCAAAACGGTAGTAAAAAGCCCTGCGGCTAAAAAAGCAGTCGCTTAATGCGTAGCCTTGATCCACTGATTATGTTGGCAGTTAGGGCAAACAGGCTGGCTGCTTACGGCAAACGTTTGAATATTACCGCAGGTTATACAGGCGTATATCCCGGTCTCGGCAATTAGTTCACTGGCCTTTCGCAAAGCCTTCGGCATGATCGGCAAACCGGCTTTTACATCATTTTTGGGGTACGGAAATACGCTTACTTCGCCGGTTGGCTCAAGAATAGCGGTCTGTACTTCGCCTAATTGTTTTATTCCCGCTAACCGAAGTTCAATAAAAAGTTCTTCCTGCGTCAGGTCCTCCCGCTCAAAGTTATTAATCAGAATACAACCGTTCTCCACTACGTATACGGGTTTACCCTCTAAAAATTCCCGGACGACTCGATTGGAGTCAGAAAGCTTGGTAATGAGTTTGTAGCAAACCATCATTACTATAAACACGACCATGACAGAAAGCAGCGGTACGTCTTCATAAAACATTGGATCGCCAGCGGCTGAACCTAATCCAATGACAAGAACCAGTTCGAACACAGATAATTGCTTGATCTGGCGTTTGCCCGAAATCTTTAAGGCCATCAATATGACCAGGAACATCACCAGCGTACGAAACGCCACCTCACCTAAATAGGTCCAGGGAAGCTCATTCGTTAGCACGCGCTCCCAATCGAAGGGCTCAATCGGCTGTTTCATCGTTTACGTAGTGAAGTGAATCAATAAAAAAGAAGCCTGGATTGCCAGGCTTCCCCCTTACTTCTTATTCTCAGGTGCGTTGTCCTTTCGCACTTTAATGCTTCGTTTCAGCGCCCACTCTTCGGCTTTCGCCGTAGCAATAGCCAGCGCTTTCTGATCGTCGCTACCCTCAGCCAGCAGTGCGTTCGCGATGGCAATGGCTTTGTTGCGAACCGGTGCCATAAAGTTTTTCAACGAATCCGGGTACTCTTTGTTCGTATAGGGCATAATCGATCGTTGATGGTCAGTACCTGCCTTGTAAACTTAGCAGGATAACCGCTTAACGGACAGACTGTTCAACGAACGGGCCTTAACTCTACTGCGCCAGTTCCTGGGTGATGGTACTGCTTAACCGCAACAGTTCGATTTCGGCGGCTTTGGCATTAAACTCGGCTTCAATCAAACGAGTCTGCGCATTTATCGCATTACGCTGTACGTCTCTGAACTCGACAAATGTTGAATTACCGATTCGGTAGCGGTCGTAGGCAATATCGACGTTCTGATTAGCCAACTGATTATTCTGGACCTCCAGGTTTAGCAGCGACAGGCTATTGCGATAGGTCTGGTACGTCTGAGCTAATGCCGATTGAAGCTGCAACCGCTGGTCACTCTCCTGACTCTGAGCAATCAACGTATTAACACGGGCGTTCTGAATTTGACGCTTCAGGTTGAATCCGTTGAATATGGGAATCGTAGCTTGCAGGTTATAGGTCAACGCGCCAGTACGGCCCGTACGTATACCAAACCCGCCCTGATTATCAACCAACTGATAGTTATAGCCGGTTTGTGCGGTCAATACAGGCAGTTGCTGAGCATTTGCCAGACGCAGGTTAATGTCCGCCAATGTTCGGTTAAGAACCGCCGTAGTTAACAAAGGGTTGTTTGTCGTCAATGATTCCTGTAAAGTGGCTAACTGAAGGTCTGTTCGGGCAACGATGGTATCCCGAACGGAGAATTCTGCTTGTGGGTCACGTATCAACTGCGTATTCAACAAAATTTTTGCATTTCGTAAGGCTTGCTCCTGCGATAGCAAAGCGGCACTGTCGGTATTATAATCTACCTGAGCACTCAGGAAATCAACTTTGGAGCGAGTACCTACTTCGTAATTGGCGCGAGCCAGTTCGAGTCGTTCACGTGAAATATCAAGGGCCTGGCTAAAGGCAATTAACCGCTGAAGCTGCCGAACGACATCATAATAACTGGTGGCAACGCTGGCAATGGTTGCTTCTACATTCGCTCGGGTAGTAACGCTACTGATTTGTAGTAACTGCCTTAGCTGTGTGTACAGCGCACTTCGGGCATAGCCATTGAATACGGTATAGTTTATATTGAAACCTAGGTTACTGGTCCGGTTGAAAACGCCACGCGCTTCCTGCGGAGGCCGGAGTCCATCCAGATACGTCTGCCGAAAATTCTGAAGTCCACCGGTTGAGCTAAGGTTACCAGTCAGGGAAGGCAGGTATCCGGCGTTGCCCTTTGTGTAATTATTGCGGGCAATCTGTTCCTGCTGCCGATAAATCTGAACCTGGTAGTTCTTTTCAACCGCCTGGGCAATCGCTTGTTGAAAAGTGAGCAGTTCTCCCGGCTGTGGGATGGTAGCAACCGTGAAGGTTCGCTGCTGAGCACGTTGGATGGCATTTTGGGGTTGTTGAGCAAAAACCGTAGAGGGTAAGGAAACAAGTAAAATCCAGCCGTAGAGCTTCATTGACTTAATATTAACAACAAGATTAAAAGCCAAAATTACAAGAATCTACGATTAGCCGAAGAGCTTATTAATTTTCGCGTAATTTGCGCTTGGCCCAATCATCAACTATGAATCGTTTGCCATTGCCAGCACTGGCGTTTGTTGCTCTATTATCGAGCTGTTCATTCAAGAAAAAAGCCGATCTACTTGTCACCAACGCCCATATCTACACCGCCGACTCAAGCTTTTCGACGGCGGAAGCGTTCGTTGTAAAAGACGGTAAATTCTTAGCTGTTGGTTCTGCCAAAGAACTCGCGCAACAATACGACGCCGACAGCACTGCAGACCTCAACGGGCAGCCTGTTTATCCCGGCTTCTACGATCCTCACGCGCATTTCCTGGGACTGGGGCAGGTTTTGTCTCAAGCCAATCTGGTTGGTGCGGAATCGTATGATGAGGTAATTGAACGGTTAAAAGCATTTTATCAGAAAAATCCGCAGGAGCTCTGGCTCACCGGTCGCGGATGGGATCAGAACGACTGGCCGGAGAAGACTTTTCCAACCAAAGAAAAGCTCGATGCGGCTTTTCCAAACGTACCCGTTGCCTTAATCCGAGTCGATGGTCATGCCCTCTTAGTTAACTCAAAAGCACTACGTCTGGCTCAAATTACGGCGGGTTCGAAACTGTCTGGTGGCGAAATTGTGCTCGCGAACGGTGAACCCACAGGCGTATTGGTAGATAACGCCATGCAACTTATTCAGCGAGTGCTGCCCCGACCTGATAACGCCGACAAAGCCCGTATGCTGCTGGCCGCCCAGGCCACCTGCGTTAAGCTGGGATTAACTACGGTTTCCGACGCAGGCATCAGTCCCGACGAGATCAACCTGATCGACAGTCTGCAAAAGGTAGGTAAGCTCAAAATTCGCGATTACGCCATGGTTAGCCTGGGTGAGCCGAACCTGAATTACTTTTTGAAACGAGGTCCTTTTCAGACGGACCGACTAACGGTTCGCTCGTTCAAGCTGTATGCCGATGGTGCCTTAGGTTCGCGGGGAGCCTGTTTGCGGAAGCCGTATAGCGACCGGCCCGAAACCGGTGGATTCCTGCTGTTAAGCCCAGCCGAACTAGAGCGCGTAACGAAACTCCTGTACGCATCAGGTTTTCAGGCTAATACGCACTGCATTGGCGACTCAGCCAACCACCTGATGTTGACGCTGTACGGCAACCTGCTGAAAAAACAGAATGATCGCCGGTGGCGGATTGAACACGCTCAGGTCGTTTCGCCGGAAGACGTTTACAAGTTTGGCCGCTATTCGATTATTCCCTCCGTACAGCCTACGCACGCTACGTCGGATATGTACTGGGCTACTGACCGACTGGGATCAATTCGGGTTAAAGGAGCTTACGCGTTCAACGACCTCATGAAACAGAATGGGCTGATTACGTTCGGCAGCGACTTCCCCGTTGAAGCGGAGAACCCTTTATTCGGTTTCCATGCCGCTGTGGCGCGTCAGGACGCGAAGAACTTCCCGGCAGGTGGCTACCAGATGGAAAACGCTGTTGACCGTAAATCGGCTTTATTAGCGATGACCCGCTGGGCAGCCTATGCCAATTTTGAAGATCAGCTTCGGGGTAGCATTTCGCCGGGCAGACAAGCGGACTTTGTCGTACTCGATCGGGATATTATGACGACTCCTAACGCACAGTTACGCCAGACACAGGTGAAACAGACGTGGATTGGTGGAGAGCGGGTATTTTAAGCTTGTATGAGCTATTCATTACTAGTCGAAGAGCTTAGCGTCAGCCTTTTTTCTCAAGTGCAAACGTTACAGCACCTTCGCAATCTGGTAAGAGAGATTGTTAAACGTTACGGTATCGCCTGCTTTTTTGCCGGTTAGAGCGGTTCCAATAGGAGAAGCAGGCGAAATAGCGAAATACAGTACGTTGTTCAGTGTAAGCTTACCTGCGCTGATGCTAATGAAGAATTGGCCCCGGTTTGTGATGACCAGACTCCCTGGCTGAACGCTCTCATAGACTTTATCAACGTTTATTCGGCCGAGTTCCTGCCCTAACTTCATGGCTTCAGCCAATAATTGGGCGTGCCGGTCCCGTTCGAGCTGTGCCATCGCCCGACCGGTTTCGTATTTGTCGCCAGCACTACTTTTTTCTTCTGTATTAGCCGATTCCTGAGCCGCTTCCATGGCTTCTTTGGCCGTGTTGATACGTTGCTCAACGTAGCTTTCGCATAAGGCGAACAGGCTTGCCTTAACTTTATGTTCGGTATCCGTCACGCTACAAATGTCCTTTTTTCATTTCTCCTACCGCGTAATTAGCCGCCCGGGCCGTTAAGGCCATAAACGTAATGGATGGGTTCTGACTGCCGGTCGATGTCATAGCCGCTCCATCCGTGACAAATACGTTTTTCACCGAGTGGAGTTGGTTATGCGCGTTTAGTAATGACGTCTTCGGATCTCGACCCATTCGAACGCCACCCATCTCGTGAATATCCAGGCCTGGATTGCGGTGATCGTCGTATGGATTGATGTTTTTACAACCCGACTTTTCCAGCATTTCGGCACCTTGCTGTAAGAAGTCCTTCATCACTTTTACGTCGTTATCCGTATAATCGATGGCCGTTACCAGTTGCGGAATCCCCCAGGGATCTTTCTGATCGGTGCTCAATCGAACGTGGTTTTCATAACGCGGTACCGTTTCAGCCTGCATCATCATAAACACATGCCAGGCTCCGGGATCACTCAGCTTATCTTTGAACTCGGCTCCAAACCCCTCCTGCCCGGCACCGCGTTGCCAAGCTCCCCTTGACGCACTGAACGCCACCATATAGCCACGCTGGAAATCCGTTTCCTGCTTATCAACATTTCGGAAATTAGGCATGAAGGCGGTAGTTGGCCGACGACCGTAGTAATACCCGTCTTCAAAGCCCTCGTAGTCGGCAACAATATTGCCCCGGTAATTGTGGAACGCTACGTAATGACCCAATACGCCACTATCGTTGCCTAAGCCTTTCGGAAAGCGCCTTGACGTAGAGTTGAGCAGGATCAGATTTGTGTTCAGGCAGGCTGCATTTACAAAAATGATACGTGCGTAGTACTCCGTCATCTGCTTCGTGTGCGTATCGATCACGCGAACGCCCGTAGCTTTGCCTTTTGCCTCGTCGTAGATAATGGAGTGTACAACCGAATCAGGACGTAGTGTGAGTTTGCCAGTCTTTGCCGCCCAGGGTATAGTCGACGAATTACTGCTGAAATAACCGCCGTAAGGGCATCCTCTATAACACAGATGCCGCGCCTGACACTGCGCCCGCCCCTGATCGTAATGAATCTGCTTGGGCTCGGTCAGGTGAGCGCAACGCCCAATGATTACGTGCCGGTCTTTGTAGCTTTCAGCAACCCGTTTTTGAATATGCTTCTCTACACAATTCAGCTCCCAGGGTTTTAAGAACTCACCATCGGGCAGAGTTTCGAGTCCATCTTTATTACCACTTATGCCCACAAATTTTTCAACGTGACTGTACCAGGGGGCAATATCTGCGTAACGGATCGGCCAATCGACAGCCGCTCCATCGCGGGCGTTTGCTTCAAAATCGAAGCGGCTCCAGCGCTGGGTCTGGCGCGCCCAAATCAACGACTTTCCCCCTACCTGATACCCACGAATCCAGTCGAAAGGCTTCTCCTGCACGTAAGGATGTTCGGCGTCTTTGACAAAAAACTGCTGGGTCGCTTCATCGAGCGCATAACACTTCGTAGCAATCGGATTGTCCTGATCGAATGCATCCGGCATTCGGTTTCGGTGGGGAAAATCCCAGGGGTTTAGCGTAGCAGTCGGGTAATCAACAATGTGGCGAACGTCACGTCCCCGCTCTAAAACGAGCGTCCGTAAGCCTTTTTCACAGAGTTCTTTCGCTGCCCAGCCTCCGCTAATACCCGAGCCAATGACAATAGCGTCGTAGCGGTTCGTCGTTACGATTCGAGTAGCTTTAGCATCTCCGTTGATGTTCATAAACAAGGTATTTTAAACCACTATATTAGCTATTAATTGCCGTTACGCAAAAACTACTATTTCAGTAGGTTTCTCGAAACATCAGCCACGGCTTTTGGCTTATTACTTAAAAAGTACAACCAAAAGCAACGTTATGGAAACCCAGATTCCACCCCAGCACCAGGATGTGCAGCCGGGGATACAGGCTGAATTAACTCCTCAGCCTAAGGTAATTCGATATACGTATCGGGGAACGAATAAACTCAAAGACAAAGTCGCGCTCATTACGGGTGGCGACAGTGGTATCGGCCAGGCCGTGGCCGTTCACTTTGCCCGCGAGGGGGCCGATGTCGCCATCGTGTATACCGATCGCGAAGAGGTAGATGCACAAAAAACCAAAGAACTGGTTGAAGCCGAAGGTCGACAGGTATTGCTGCTCCCCGGCGACCTGAAGCAACTGGACTTTTGTGAGCGAGTCGTCGAAGAAACGGTGAAACGATTTGGTAAACTCAACATATTAGTGAACAATGCGGCTCTTCAGCTTCAGCACAAGAAGTTTGAAGAAATGCAGGATGAGGACTTGGTCAGCACTTTCCAGACAAACATCTATTCCATCTTTCGAGTGACAAAGGCAGCGCTTAAACACCTGCATGAAGGTGACTCTATTATCAACACTACGTCGGTGACAGCCTATCAGGGCCGCGCTGATCTCCCCGAATATTCATCGACAAAAGGGGCAATTATGGCGTTTACGCGTGCCCTAGCCGGTAATCTGGCGCAGAAGAAAATCCGGGTAAATGGCGTAGCTCCGGGTCCAATCTGGACACCCCTCAACCCGGCATCAGTGTCGGCAGCGGAAGTGGCCATGTTTGGTAAAGATGTGCCCATGAAACGGCCTGGGCAGCCCAGCGAAGTGGCACCGGCTTACGTATATCTGGCCTCGCAGGATGCGTCTTACGTAACAGGACAAATTATTCACCCCAACGGCGGTACCGTCGTAAACGGTTAACACCATATCTAACACCTTCATTTCTCAGTAGTGGGTTCTCACGCCTAGCACTACTAAGGCATAAGGCTTAACAAATTCAACGTCATGGACGAACAGATGGAAATGGATATTCCGGTGCAAACGCAGGAGACACAACCCGGAATTGAAGCACAGATGAACCCTCAACCAATTTATATTCGCGATGGGTATGAGGGCTCAGACAAGCTCAAAGAAAAAATTGCGCTCATCACCGGTGGCGACAGCGGTATTGGTCGGGCCGTTGCGGTGCATTTCGCCCGTGAAGGGGCCGATGTAGCTATTATATACCACCCTCGTGAAGAAGAAGATGCGCAAAAGACAAAGCAACTCATTGAAGCAGAAGGGCGTCGTAGCCTGCTCATACCGGGTGATTTACGTAAATTGTCGTTTATTCGGGAGGCCGTTGGCAAGGTGCTTAGTACGTTCAATCGGATCAATATCCTGGTGAACAACGCGGCTGTTCAGTTTCCGCAGAAAGAGTTGACTGACATAAAGGACGAAGATATGCAGGCTACGTTCGAGACGAATATTCTGGCCATGTTCCGGCTCACCAAAGCGGCTTTACCGCACATGGCTGAATACGACTGCATCATTAATACAACGTCCATTACGTCGTACCGGGGCAGCGAAACCTTGCTTGACTACTCCTCGACTAAAGGCGCGATCACGGCCTTTACCCGATCGCTTTCGCAACATCTGGTTGAACGTAACATTCGGGTCAATGCCGTCGCTCCGGGTCCGATCTGGACACCCCTGATTGTATCGTCGTTTGACGAAGAGAAAATTGCCAGTTTCGGTAAGAATACCCCGATGGAACGGCCCGGCCAACCGGCGGAAGTAGCGCCTGCCTACGTGTTTCTGGCTTCCGAAGACGCATCGTACGTAACGGGGCAGGTCATGCACGTAAATGGTGGCGAAATTATCAACTCATAAAAAGTTGTCATTTTTCCGCATTTCAGGCGGGTTTGTACGTTAACTTTAAGGTCGTTCTGAGCTAGTCAGAACGACCTTTTTTATGGAAACGATTTCATCAGCCACGCGTCCGGTTCCACTTCATCCTGGCTTACCTATTCTGGGGAATACGCTTTCGTTTTTGCGTGACCCGTTAGCGATCTTGCGCATTCTGCAGCGGTACGACCGCGTGGTGCACCTTCGCATTGGTGGTCGGCATCAGTACTTAGTGCTTCGTCCGGAAGATGCCAAGCACGTAATGCAGGAGAATCACCGTAACTACGGCCGCTCACCCGCCTTTAACGTACTCAAAATCTTTCTGGGCAACGGTCTGCTGACCAGCGACGGCGACTTCTGGCGTCGGCAACGGCGTTTGGCGCAACCCGCCTTTCACCGGCAGAAGTTAGCGGCCCTGGCGCAGACAATGGTGCAGGAGACAGCCGACTGGATTACCGAGTTAAAACGGCACGACCGGCGGCAACCCGTCAACGTATCGCAGGCCTTTATGGACGTAACGATGCGGATTGTCTGCAAGACACTGTTCGGCTCTGACGTGGTCGGCAAACTCGACGGCTTATCCTCGGCACTGGATACATTACAATACTACGCGAACCAGCGGATGCTGTCGCCAATTCGGGTTCCGATGAGCTGGCCAACGCCCGCCCATCAGCGTTTTCGCAAAGCTGGGGCTTTAGTCGACTCGTTTATTTACGGCGTAATTGGTCAACGTCGGCAAAACCAGCCTACTCAGCACGACGATCTCTTGGATATGCTGCTGAACGCCGAAGACGAAGAGACCGGCGAACGCATGTCGGACCAGCAACTGCGCGATGAATGCGTAACGCTCTTTGCCGCTGGTCACGAAACCACGGCTGTTTCTATGGCCTGGACCCTTCTGCTGCTCGTTGACAATCCAGCTATATTGGCCCGCCTGAAAGCAGAAGTAACCAGTGTCCTGGGCAACGACCCGGCTCCCCCGGCCGAGCGGTTTCGGGCATTGACGTATACTATGCAGGTCATTCAGGAGTCGTTGCGACTTTACCCACCCGCCTGGATTATGAGCCGTCTGGCGCATAACGACGATCACATTGGGCCGTACGTAATACCAGCAGGCGATACGGCCCTGGTATGTCCTTACCTACTCCACCGAGATCCGGCCACCTGGCCAGACCCCGACCGTTTCGATCCGGACCGCTTTGCAGCTGGTGCTGACAAAGACCGCCATTCGTACGCTTACCTCCCCTTTGGCGGTGGCCCACGCCTTTGCATTGGCAATCAGTTTGCGCTGATGGAAATGCAAATTCTGCTGGCTATGTTCATCCGCGAGTTCGACATACAAGCCATAAAAAATCAACGTATAGCAACGCAACCTTTAATTACGTTACGTCCTAAGCGACCAATTCAGTTGTTCGTAAACTAGCCAAATTGCACTTTACGAAGGAATTTACTTTAACATTGTTTCACGGAAGGTTGTAAGTGGCGCGTTAACAGACCCTGAATCGGCCATTACGTAAAAAAACGTGAAACCTAGTTGCATCTTTCGTAGCTCCTCTTGACTTTATGGTCCAGATAGCCAAACTTAGGTAGTCCATTGATGTTCTGTTTCAATTCACTTAAAAAGCGACACAATGAGACTAAAAATTAATGCCGTCCACTTTACGGCCGATCAGAGCCTGTTAGATTTCATCCAGGCTAAGCTCAACAAGTTAGACACCTTCCACGACCGAATCATCGGCGGAGAAGTATTCTTAAGGCTGGAAGGAGCTGATTCTAACCGGATTAAAGAGAAAATCGTTGAGATTCGGCTGATGATTCCTGGCAAGGAGTTGTTCGTTAAAGAGTCTGACAAAAGCTTCGAGAGCGCAACGGACCGTCTGCTCGATGTACTGAAAGACAAACTCGTTCGCTGTAAGCAGAAACGCAACGACTTCTCCAGCTCGGAAATTGTTGAAGCAAAGTCCCGAATGAAAGAAGATGAGGTTTTCGAACCCGATGAGTTATAACCAGAGTATCACAAACGAAGAAAGCCAGCCCGATCGGGCTGGCTTTCTTCGTTTGTGATACTCTACAAACTATAATCCGAAGGCCTCTTTGACTTTATCAACAAAATCGAGTTTCTCCCAGGTAAACAGCTCTACCTCAACTTCCTTCGAGTGGCCATTGGAGCCAAAGGTTTTCTTCACAATCTCGTTCTTGCGGCCCATGTGTCCATACGCAGCCGTTTCTGAGTAGATCGGATTGCGGAGCTTCAGGCGCTGCTCGATAGCGTAAGGGCGCATATCGAATATCTGCTCGATCATACGGGCAATCTCGCCATCGTTCACGTCAACCTTAGCAGTGCCATACGTATTGATGTAAAGACCGCAGGGCTGAGCGACGCCAATAGCGTAGGATACCTGCACAAGTACCTGATCGCAAAGGCCAGCGGCTACCATGTTTTTGGCAATATGACGGGTTGCATAGGCTGCCGAGCGGTCCACTTTCGAGGGATCTTTACCTGAAAAAGCTCCACCACCGTGCGCTCCTTTGCCGCCGTACGTATCGACGATGATTTTACGCCCGGTTAAGCCCGTATCGCCGTGCGGACCGCCAATCACAAACTTACCCGTTGGGTTGATGTAATACGTAATGTCGTTGGTAAAGAGGGTGTGCAACTCCGTTTTCTGCGCAGCTTTAACCCGCGGAATAACGATGTTGATGACGTCCGATTTGATCTTGTCGAGCATCGTTTTATCATCGGCAAACTCATCGTGCTGGGTCGATACAACAATCGTATCAATCCGGATCGGCTGATGGTCGTCGGAGTATTCGATCGTTACCTGCGACTTCGCGTCGGGCCGCAGATAAGGCATCAGATCGTTCTCGTGATTCCGGATATGCGACATCTCGCGCAGGATCGCGTGGGCCAAGTCCAGCGGCAACGGCATGTAGTTGTCCGTTTCGTTGGTCGCGTAGCCAAACATCATACCCTGATCACCGGCTCCCTGCGCATTGGCGCGGGTTTCAAAGTCATCGCTGGCAACTTCCCGGTCAACACCCTGATTGATGTCCGCTGACTGATCGTGTAAGGCCGAAAAAATACCGCACGAGTTCGCTTCAAACATGTACTCGCTCTTGGTGTAGCCGATCTTCCGGATTACCTCCCGAGTGATTTTTTGAACGTCTAGGTACGTATCGGTTTTGATTTCACCGGCCAATACAACCTGCCCTGTGGTAACAAGTGTCTCGCAGGCGACCTTACTGGCGGGGTCGAAAGCCAAAAAGTTGTCAATTAAGGCGTCAGAAATCTGGTCGGCGACTTTGTCGGGGTGTCCTTCAGAGACGGACTCGGAAGTGAAAAGATAAGGCATTGCTGCTCTGGATGACTTAGTTTGAAACCACAAAGCTACGAGTTTATTCATTGGGGGCAAACGGGTTATTCGCCAAGAAACCCGAATTAATATCGCTAAAGGAGCTTACCAGGCCTTTTGCGGGTCGGTACGGCGATTCGGCCGTAAGCTAAATTAGCGTAACAACCCCTTCACGTTGCAGGTAAGGCTCATATGCGTAAATTGAATATCCTGATCTGGCACATTCATGGTGCCTATCTGACGGCCATTACCCAAACTGAACATAACTGGTATTTACCCAAAAAAGAAAACAATTCGGAAGGCTACATCGGTCGGGGCGTTGGCTCATCCATGCCGGATTACGTTCGGGAAGTCCCAGCCGAGGAAGTAAAGAATTTAAAGCTCGACCTGATTATTTTTCAGACGCCCCAGAATTACAAGGAAGATCAATTCGAGATTTTATCCGCCGATCAGCGCAATCTCCCTAAAATCTACTTGCAGCACAACAGCCCCGAGCCGCACCCGACCGATTCGCGGCACTGGGCCGCCGATGATCCGGACGTATTGCTCGTGCACGTAACGCAGTACAACCGGTTGATGTGGGACAACGGCACTACGCCTACGGCGGTTGTGGAGCACAGCGTCGCTATCGACCCAACGCTACGTTACAATGGCAGCCGTCGGGAAGGCATCTTTGTCGTAAACGAAATGCAACGACGGGGGCGCATGGCGGGCTTTGATCTGTATCAGTCGTTCAGGGCCGATGGGCTACCGCTCACCACCGTTGGTATGGGTTCGGCCGACATTGGCGGCATCGGCGAAATTCATTACACACGGCTTCATCAACACGTAGCGGAATATCGATTTCTCTACAGCTTTATGCGCTACAGCAGCCTGCCACTGGCCGTTATCGAAGCCTTAACGATTGGCATGCCCGTGGTAGCCCTGGCGACGACGGAACTTCCGGTGGTCATTAAAAATGGCATTCACGGATTTGTGTCCAATAACCCCGGCGAGCTACGGCAAGCTATGCAATTTCTGCTCGACAACCCCGACGAAGCGCGTCGGATGGGTGAGAACGCACGCAAGCTGGCAGGGGAACGCTTTAGCCTCCCCCGTTTCATCAGCGACTGGGATCGTATTTTCGGGCAGGTAACGACATAGAGTTAAGCAGAAGAATGGGGTTTAACCAACCCATTTCCGTCGCATTACGTCAAAGAAAGCCGAGGTGAACGCCCACCAGGGCATAGTCGTGAACAAGCGGATCTCTTCGGAAAACTGAGTGTCCTCGTCGAGAAATTTAAACGCGGTGGCCGGTCGGTTCTCTGAGAACATACGCGAAAATACGTCGTCGGCCGGATGGCGTCGGTTTTCCAATACGTTCAACAGAACACTGTCGTACAATTTAAAGCGCTGCTTAAACCAAGGCAAGTGTCGGTCGGGCTTACCCGTCTGGGCCAGATTTGTCACAATAGAACGCAGGTACCGCTGGGTCCGCTGAAACGTATAGCCGGTTGAGGGCTTGGTGAATCCTCCGGCCGTACCGATCCGAACGATGTGCTCCGACGGATTTTCGTGGGTTTCTTCGTCAGTCATGGGAATAATGCCTGCTTCGGTCTCGCAAATCTGATACGTGCCCGCATCCAGAAACCGATCGATATAGTCCCGTAAATTCGCTTCGTATTCGTCGTCGACCATGAGTTTGTCGTTAAAAAGGGTAAACTCAACCAGCGCCGTCTGTGCATCGAACGGCATGACATATACGAACCGGCAATCTCCCCCCTGCTCAACGCGAAAGTCCATAATCTCTGGCTGGGCCGGGTCGAAGCAAGCATTGGCAGTTTTAATAACCCAGCCTTTAAAATGCTGTAACAAGTTATGGTTCTGGGGCTTATCCAGCTTTAGCGAAAACGTACTGTCGAACACGTAATCAGCAATGTAAGGCTCGTCGTCCGCGATCACAAAGCCGCCCTGGGGCGTGTCTTTAATCCGGTTGATGGTGGCCTGCTTCTGTTCGATATTGGGCCATTTGGCCAGTTCATTCTGCACAAACTCGTAGAAATCAATTCCCCGCAGCATTTTGTAGCGGTACTGACCCATGTCAAGCGGCCCGGCGTGCGTAGGGCCGTGAAAGCTAACCCCGTTCCAGGTTCTGAACAGAATCTCTTCGAAAGGTCCGGCGGTACGTTCCCAAAAACACCACGTTCGATCATTGCGGTTTTTCTGTTCGCGGTCCAAAATCAGAATCGAGCGGTCGCGCAGCGGAGATTGAGTAAGGTAGTAAGCGAGACTTAGCCCGGCCATTCCACCTCCAGCGATGATGAAGTCGTATTTTTTCATTCAGCAAAGAAAAAGTCCGGGCGGCTGTCCGGACTCTTCTGGTAAAATAAACGGAATGCGAAATTGTTTGCAAATCGGTTTCGCCCCTTACACATTAACGTGCTTTTCAGCGTGGTAACTCGACCGAACGAGCGGCCCTGATTCAACATACTTTAACCCGCGTTTCAGGCCTTCTTCCTTGTACATGGCAAACGTTTCCGGATGAATCCACTCAATGACTTCGTGGTGCATTTTGGTGGGTTGCAGATACTGCCCTAAGGTCAACACATCCAGTCCGTTCCGGGCCAGATCATCCATGGCCTTAAAGACCTCATCCTGCGTTTCGCCCAGACCGAGCATGATGCCCGATTTAGTACGTTGCCCGTATGCCTTCGTTCGTTGAATCTGTTCCAGGCTCCGTTCGTACCTGGCCTGCGGGCGCACCCGACGATACAGACGCTCTACCGTTTCCATGTTGTGCGAAACGACTTCCTGCCCCGCCGAAATCATACGTTCGAGGGCTTGCCAGTTGCCTTTTGTGTCAGGAATCAGCGTTTCTATGGTCGTCGTGGGTGATGCTTCTTTAATAAGGCGCACGGTCTGGTACCAGATTTCAGCCCCCCGGTCTTTAAGTTCATCCCGGTTAACGGACGTAATCACCGCGTGTTTCACCTTCATCAGCACAATGGCTTCGGCCACGCGCCGGGGTTCGTCGGTATCGTATTCATTTGGCCGTCCCGTCGCTACGGCGCAGAACGTACAACTCCGGGTACAAACGTTACCCAGAATCATGAACGTAGCGGTGCCTGCTCCCCAGCACTCGCCCATATTCGGACAGTTACCGCTCTCGCAGATGGTGTGGAGTTTATGCTCGTCCACCAACTTACGGACTTTGGCATATTCGGGGCCAATTGGCAGCTTCACACGCAGCCAATCAGGTCTCTTTTTACGTTGTTGTTCGGAGGGTATTACGGGTAGTTCGATCATGGCTCCTCAATCCTTTCCAACAAAATTCGTTTTTCGGATGTAAAGTTCATCAAAATAGCTGGAGGGGGATGTAAGGAGGAAAAGGAGATATGTCACCACGCTCCCTTGCCTGCTTCATCCCCCTCCAGCTTTTCCTCTTTTTTACTATTTCTTGCTGCCGAAAAACAGCGTAATGTATCCCGATGTAAAGAAGCTGCGATTGCCCAGCTCGCGGCCTCCGGCGGGGTCGGTGTTCGGAATGATGACGATCTTACTGGGGAAAATTTCCGTTAAGAAGCCAATTTCCACGCCCGTTGTGTTGTTACGAAATGCGCTCAATTCGAAACTCAGCGCGGCTTTCAGGTTTAAACCAACCGTTAATTTCGATTCGCCGAGGCCCTGGAAAAATCCACCAGCACCGGTAACAGCTTCACCCGTAGCGGTCTGGAACCCATTCACCTCGGAAGCCGGAACGGTGCGCGTTGAGTTGCCGTAGGACACCTCCAGGTAATAGGGCTTGATGATGCCCAGCGAGGGGCCACCCGCCAGAATACCACTTACCGCAATGCCTTCGTCGGAGTTCCGTCGAAACAGCTTCACCTCGCGACCGTATTGCGGGCGAAGCACAAACAGGTAATTTTCTTTCCCACTAATGTAGCGTGAGCCAACCGAATTGACCGATGACTGGATCTCTTTGGGGTGCTTTACGTTAACAAGTTCAACGCTCAGATAGCGGTATTGCGGCAGGCCGAAGAACGTACTTGATAGCTGTTTCGATTGCCGAAACGCAAAGCCGCCAACAATGCCGGAGTTTGTGTTTGTTGTGATACCAAACGTAGTTTCGGTTTGGTAATCATCGTCTTCTGCATCGGTATTTTGTGCCTGAACAACCGGCGTGGCTGCAAACAGGCTCATCAGCATCCACCCTACTAGTATATATAATGTTCGCATCTTCGTAAATTCCTGAAATAAAGCTACTAATTTATCATCATCTCACAAAATCAGCCCGGCCTATTAGCGTAACCAATCCATAATTTTTATGTTTAGGCGAAAAAGTAAAATGGTCATTTTCTGAGTCATGTCGTTTCGACGGCCTGACGTAAGGACTACCACCTAAAACCAAAATGGCGACAATTCACATTGATTACCTCGGCGAGTTACGTACCGCCTGCGTTCACCTTCAATCCGGAACCCAGATCAACACCGATGCTCCGACTGACAATCAGGGCCGTGGTGAAGCCTTTTCGCCAACCGACCTGGTGGCGAATGCACTCGGTACCTGCATCATTACGACCATGGGTATTTTTGCCCGACGCGATGGCATCGAACTTAAGGGCAGTGAGCTCGATGTGACAAAAATTATGACCAGCCAGCCTCCGCGACGTATCGCCCGCATTGAAGTGAGTCTGGTGCTTCGGGCTGACCCTATGCCTGATGAAGCGGCCCGTGCCCAGCTGGAAAAGATTGCTCATACTTGTCCGGTAGCCATTAGCCTGCATCCAGACATTGAACAGGCTGTTACCCTGCGGTGGGAAGCCTCAGTTTCGGCTTGATATAGTCAGGCACTAATCAAAAACTTTCTGTTCAGTGGTCGATCCAGTATCGGAAAAGACGTTGAACAGAAGGTTTTGCTGCTGCTTTTTGCTCGCTTTGGCCTAGAATCAGGTTTAGTCAGCGAGGATCACTTTTCGGCTGATGCGCTGGTGTCCCTGGGTCAACGTCAATACGTAAAGCCCGCGGGGAAGCGCACTCACCGCTACCTTTATTAGATTCTCGCCTTCGGTGGCCTGATGAATGGTTTCAGCAACCGGAACCGCTGCCGCATTGATCAACTGCACAATTACCTCGCCAGCCGCTTTGGCCGGGTACCGTATCCGCACCTCATCACCGGCGGGTATCGGATAAACATTTACCTGTACGAATTCGCTGGCTCCTGACTCATCGATGGCCCCTACTCGTCCGCCACTGACACTTGTCAGCCGTGCTCCGGCCCAATCGCCGTGGTCTCCGCAGGCATCGCCCAAGGCACTAACCACCAGTCTGAGCGTTTGCTTACCTGATACGTTGAGGTTGACGGATTTGGTGGCCGAGGTTGGCGTCATGGTCCCGCTGCTATAGGCGAGCACATTATCCAGGTATACCTGAAACTCCAGCGATCCGCAGGCCCCATCGCTGATCTCATCATCGATTCCTACGTCCGTAATGAACGTATTGTACCGACCTTCCAGATTGTAGGTGATTTCAGAGTTCGCGTGCGTTCCTAAACCTTTGGCGTAAGTGACGCCGTTGAGTTTCAACGGACGACCGTCCGTAGCCCCAGCCTCTCCGTTGCTCCGATCTTTTTCGACGGGTCCATACCCATTGTTCATACTTGTCCAGGTCAAATCAGATAAGTACGTGCCGGTACCGCTACCCGATCCCGTCGTCGATGGAATCAACCGCGCCCCCGCCCAGTCGCCGTGGTCTCCACAGGCATCGCCCAGTGAACTAACTACCAGTTTGAGCGTCTGTTTACCCGATACGTTCAGACTGATTGATTTGGTTGCGGTTATCGGCGTCATCGTCCCACTACTATACACCAGCGCGTTGTCTACGTATACCTGAAATTCAATGGAGCCGCAGGACCCATCGCCAATTTCATCGTCAATACCCATATCGGTTATAAATGTGCTGTAACGCCCCCCCACGCTATACGTAATTTCGGAGGCAGCATGAGTACCAACGCCTTTCGCATACGTAACGCCATTGAGTTTCAAAGTCCGGCCATCGGTGCTACCGGCTTCTCCGTTACTTCTGTCGTTTTCGGCAGGACCGTAGCCGTTGGTCATACTCGCCCAGGTCAAATCCGACAAGTACACCGCATTCCCGGTAGGTGCCGTGCCCGTATTGCTGGTCGGAGCCGTGGCCGGATACAATCGATCCTGAGGGATTACCTGCTGCCCCTGTCCGGCGTAGGTCCACAACAGCCTGGCGGTAGCGCCACCGCTTCCTTCGTAGTATTCCATACGAATGTCATACTTCTGATTCGCTGTCAGGGCAATTGATGCGCTGTTGTCAGTTGTTGGTCCGTGGCTTGTCCAGTTGCTAATGACCTGATTGCCGTTTACCCAGAGCCGAACGCCATCGTCAGACGTTGTGCTGAACGTGTAATTGCCCGTTACCGGAGCCTGCACCTGACCGCTCCAGCGCGCCGAGAAATTGTCGGTATTTATCACACCCGATGCCGGCGAGTTAGTACTGAAATCAAAGTTTACGGCTGCATCGGTGCGCGTCAGCACAACTGGTGCTGTCAAGCTGATATTATTGAAATACTCGGCCCGAAGTCCGGAACCCGTTCCAGGCGTGGCAGGCGTTTGGGGCTCGGTACCCACCCGAAAATAGGCAGATGCCGGAATTGCCTGCTTAGTTAGACCAGGACCGCTGTAGCTGGTCGTTAAAGCCTGACCACCACCGCCCTGCAAGAACGAAATTGTGATCGCGTGCTTACCCGCTTTCAGCCCGATGGTTCCTGTCCGCTCCTGCTCACCGTGGAGGCCATCGTTGTTAACCACCTCCGTGCTGCCGATGAGTAGCTTGCTGCCGTCGTCGGAAGTTATATAGAACGTGTATTGTCCATCCGCTGGTACGCTGATGTAGCCCTTGTAACGAATTGCGTACTGGCTGTCCCTATTTCGAACCGACAAATCCACATTTCCCACACTCCCCGATTTCTGCGCCGTCAGCGCGTCGAAGTTAGGGAGTGTGCTCCAGTTCCCTTCGTAATAGCCGTAGTCAAGCCCAGCGACTGTGTTAGCCGGATTTTCCGGATCGCGTAGCGGGGCCGTTGGCGTTTGACCCGTCTGCTTCACCAGCACCATCGACGAAAACGCGGGGATCGACACCTGGCCATTGTATACCGTACCCGTCCGCACGTCCTGAAACGGACCGCTTACCGACGTTTGGACTGGATTGCCGGTGGTGTTGTATACCAGCTTAATGTTATCATCAGGATTTTGAGAGGCCGTAAAAGTTGCCGGACTATTCTTGGAATTGGGGTCTTTACCGTAGCGGCTTTGCCAGTTCGCCAGCGAAATACTCTCGCCAACAATACCTGAACCGTTGTTATAGACGATAAAAATCTTCTGCGCATCGCTGGACGGCCGGGCATACACGTTATTGTCAAACTGACCGTAGCTGCTCAGGTCGTTCTGGTGCGACTCGTACTTATTTACAAACTGATCGGCCGTGCGACTCACCAATACGTTGTTTAGAACGATATTGTCGCGAGGGGAACAAGCACCCGGTATGTCGGTAATGGCCAGTTGCCCTTCACCATTATTATACACGGTGTTGCCCGTTACGCGCACATTCGACGAGCCGTGCAGGTAAATGCCCAGCCCTCGGCAGTTGAAAACGGAATTGTCAGTTACCTCAATGTTCGTCGTACAATCGTCGAGGTAGATTCCGTTCGCGCCTGAGTAGGTTCCACCGGGCGTTCCTTCGGGCGATCCGATCCCGTTGTACACGACGTTCGAGCTGATTCGGATGCCGTTCATGGGCTGCTTGTTGCCATTCCAGATGTACAGACCGCCCCCATCGCTTTTGGTTAAGCAGTAGTTGCTGATTATGTTACGTTGCAGTACCGTGCTGTTTGAAAAATTAACGGCATTATAGCCGATGTTATCCACCACGTTGTTCTCAATCAACGTATTAGCCGTACAGGCAGACTGAAACCCAGTGTAGGTACCGTCACCGCTTTTGCCCTGGCCCGGCACAAGACCGATCCGCCGAACGATATTCCCCCGGAACGTGAAATTCTGGTAGGTTTGAATGGTGAACCCGTTATTGTTAACGTCTTCGATCAGGCCGTTTTCCATCAGTACGTTGTTGCCCGAACCGGCAATTACCACCCCATCTTCGCCCGAACGGGTAATCTCTACGCCCGAGAACACCAGATTCGAGCTGTTCGTAACTGCCAGTCCCGTGTTCAGGGTCTGCGTAATCTGGACATTACGAACCGTTACGTAGTTTACGTTCGACAGACTCACCCCTTCGCCGTAAGCCGTCGCCGTAATAGACTGTCCGTTGGGGTTCTGGTCGCTGTAAAGCTGAATTTTTTTCGAACCTGCATTGTAATACCACTCGCCGTTCTGATCGAGCGTAGCCGGGTGATTCTGAATAAAGTAGCCCCAGTTGTTAGCGGGTTCGTAGCCGGAATCATAGCTGATCGACAAGGTGTTGCCACTCTGCTGCGTAATCGTAGCCCGGTTCAGAATCCACTGTACAGGACGTATTACTACCTCGCCCCCGGTAAAATTGGCGGGGAGCCCCTGCTGGCTGGTAATCTGCGATTTGCCAGCGTGCGATTGTATGGTCAGATAGCCTTTATTGGCTGCGTTCAGGTTCGGATACCGGCCCAGCGGTAAAATAGAATTGTTCAGGTATAGCCCCGTTACGCGACTACCGCAGGACGGACAGTCAGCCTGCCACGTATTATTGCCAAGGCTGGTCCAGTTCGTGACAGGAACCGAACCCGCCAATACGGGCTTATTTCCGGAGCCATACGCATCGATAATGATTGGATTGCCGGCGTTTCCTGACTGGCGAATCTGTACGGTTCCGCGAAAGGTATCGCCCCGCCTAAACAAGACATTGTCACCCGGCTGCAAGACAAGGCTGTTTACCTTGTCTATGGTCTGAAACGGCGCGTTGGCCGATCGGCCGTTGTTGGCGTCGCTACCGGTAGATGCTACGTAATACGTTGTTTGTCCGTACGCGCCCGGCAGGCCACCATACAGGAGTAACCCAATCAGCACACGACGGATCGTAGCGGCTAATACGTTTGAGCTCTTTCGATTAAGCACGGTTTCAGTTACTTGTAGGATATATATATTAAACAACCAGAAACTAATCTGAATTGTGTTTTTATCCAAACTTACTACCCCTATCCCATTAGATAAGTATTGTCATCCATAAACTCGTTTAAATATTTAGATTTAGTAGAAAAAGTATAGGTCATTCGAACATAATCCAACGCATCTGAGCAAAACTCAGTTACAAACAGATTCAAACAGGATCTGAACTTTGCTGAAAAAATTTGGAAACGCTATGCAGTTGTATTTCGTAGCTTTACTGCCTGGTCTGGCCATTCAGGATGAAGTGACCCATTTTAAGCGGGAAGCGCAGGCTCGGTTTGGTTCAGGTCATGCGTTGAAGTCGCCCCCGCACGTTACGCTGATTCCTCCATTCCGAACCGATCGGACTTCATTTTCAGCGTTGCAGGATTTCGCGGAGCAACAACTGCCCTTTTCGGTTCAACTGATAAATTTCGGTCGGTTCGGTAGCCGCGTTATTTTCGTTCATGTTGCGGAGGAGCAGGCGCTTCTGGACTGTCAGCAGCAGTTGGCTTCGTTTTGTCACCGTCAGTTGGACGTACCGCTCGATTTACGGCCGTTTCATCCGCACATGACAGTGGCCTTTAGAGATTTAAGCCGATCAACGTTTTCGGAAGCGTGGGCTTACTTTTCAGCCCAACCGTACGAGCGCCTGTTTACAGCCTCGGCTCTTACCCTGCTCAGGCATAGTGGGCAGAAATGGGAAATTGTAGAGGAATTTCCGTTTGGTGTGTAACGTCAAAAACCTTACCTGGATAGTCCATCTCTTTTACTGGACGCGTTTCCGCAGCAAATACACGTAGGTGGTAGGTTCCTCTTTGCTCGATGTTACGTTCGAGCTAACCAGTTCCCAGCCGTTCTGCACCATGAAATTCAGCGCGTCCATCACGGAATTGAACTTCCTGGCAACAGCGTCCTGTCCACTAATCTGCTGTGAATTCGCCGTCGTGAATTTAGGCTGACCGTAATCAATCCAGATGCGCGTACCGCTGAAGATTGTCCGGTTTATGCCGATCAACTGACAGTACGTTATCGTTTGCTCATTGACATTAACACCATCGACGAACACTTGCGCACTCGCCTGATAAGCTACCAGTAAACCAAGGGTTAAGGTGATCAGGATGGTTTTCATAGATAAAAGAATTCTTACGAGTAAAGCAAGTAACACCCGGCGGCTTAATAAATGAATTAACCATCCTGCTTTTTAGCCTATCTGCCTGGCGGCTGTGCGCTCCATCGGGTTGAAAAACAAAAAGCCGCTCCTTGTCAGAACGGCCGTGCGCCAAAGTTGATCAGCTAATTGCGTTTCTCGCGTGTCATGGACAGCGAAGCGCCAGTACCGCGACGCGCCTGCATCTTCTGCAAACGGGATGCCTCCTGCTGCGACATAATCTGAAGCGCCGAATACTCCGTCTTACCGGTGATCAACGGAAAACCAGCCACCCGCTGAGCGGACGAACAATGCACACAAGTTCTGGCGGTCGGAAGGGCTTTCAAGCGCGCTTCAGGAATCGGATTACCACACTTTATACAGTACATAACGTTGGTTTGTTTGTCATATAAATAACACACATGAGCGCTATATAGTGCATTTTTCACCTAAAAACACAGCCAGATAAGTATTTGACAAACAGTTACTTATCACGCATTACGAGCTAAATTTCCCAGATAGCTCAATGGTAAAAACCAATCTTAAAAAGGGGGTAAACAGACGTAAACATTACGTATGTACAGAGACCTATCTATGCGAATAGCTTCACTACATACATGTTCGTTTAGCCTTACTAATGAATGTCAGGCTTTCCATCCACTTCTCCCTGGCTCATTACGAAAACAAAGAGGTTGATTGACGTGTCTACTACGTATTGGCTAACCAACTCAACCCGATCATGAGCAAGACCCGAAGAGACCGTTCTGATATTCAGGTAGGTAACCTGGAAAAGAAACATGACCTACAACCGGGCACCATCCGCAATCCCGACCATACCGATGCCCGATCCGACAAAGAGTTGGGCAAACTCCAGCGCGAGTATGGAGAGCAGGCCCTGAAAGACACCTTAGATCCCCAAAACCAGCCATCGGCAAACGAACAGACGAACTGAGCACTGTACCACTTTAAGCCAAAGCAGGCTAATTTCAGCTAACAACACTGCTAGCAGAACGCCCATACGTTTGGGTTGGCCCGGCTACGGCCGAAATTTGCAACGCCCCTATTACCCCATTGCCAGCGCCTTTTCCCTATTATCACCTTGGATCAATCACAAACTGATTTGTAGCTATTTTTTTGTGACGACAATAAACAACAAACCCGTAAAGCCGGAACTGCACGGCATTATTGATTATGTATTCGCAGGTGTTCAGCTGTTGGTTCCGTCGGTGATGGGCTTAAATGCGAAAGCGACCAGAACGTATCAGGCGTTGGGGGCTGGCTTTCTGGCGGTCAACGCCTTAACGGACACACCGGCTGGTATCAAACCCGCGCTTACGTTTAAAGAGCACCAGAAATTGGATGCGACTTTTTTGGTCGGTCAAACGCTGATGGCCCTGGTTCCCTTTATTCGCAATGATAAAAAAGCGCTCGCGTTTCATCTGGGCTTTCTGAGTGGCGCTATTGCGCATTACGTCCTGACCGACTACGACGCAGGCACTAAATAGAAAGATTGACGATCAACAGGGTAGTGACTACTATAAACGCGCCCCAACAAGCTGACCGGGTAGCAGCCGCCGATAGTTATTTTCGCTTTCGTCGCTGCCGCCAGGTCTTTACATCACTGGTTAAGTTTTCCAGGAAAAAAGACGGCCCGATGGATATATAAAAGCCCGAGTAATTGATCTGGCTCTCGGGTACGTCCCTCTTTAGAATAAACCGGTACCCCGTCAGCACATTGAAGCCAAACCAGTGCAGCGGCTTAAACCAACGTAACGCCGGAAATTGATATGCCGCTGCCACGCCAACCCCGGCCGGAATAAAAACTCCCCGCGCCACTTCGTATTCGTTGGGCAGGTTTTTGTTGACTTCGTATCGAGAATGACCATATCCGATTTCGAGCGGTAAACTTACTTCAAACGCGTTCCGACGTAATAAGTAGCGTTCATAAAAAACGGTTACAATACGTAGGTGCCGCGTAACCGTCTCATCCGTTCCCGGCAACAGGCCGGGGCGGTTCAAGCGCTGATTAACAAAATAGAACCCAGCTCCAGCCTTGAAACTTGCCGGCCGACCACTGGCGAGCGCCGGTCGCGGATGGCTCGCAGGAAACAAAAAACCCGCCCGAATCCCATACACGCTAACGGGCACCCGGTGATTTTCGTTGTCCCGGGTGTCGTTGAAAAAGAAAAAGCGCTGGTCAGTTGACGCTGTGAACGTAAGCGACTTGGGCTGGGCCAACTCAGGCGCCCGGTCCGAATTTGGCGGCTCTACCTTTAAATGAGTTAGTGCTTCAACGGACGCCTTGGTTTGCGCTGAAGCTATTCCAGGAATACTAATCCAGATAATGAGTAAAAGATGCCTGCACAGGCTCATGAGAGTTCATACCGTTGATGAGAACATAACGAAGAAGGCCGACAATGGTTATAAGTCTCTTAATCAATCGGACAAATTACCATACCCTGGAACTGACCAGTGGATTCGACTCCATCTGATTCTGATAACCTCACAGAGCCAGCAGGGGCCGGGCGACGTCCGGGCTAGTTACCGTGCACAGTCTTCCATCAAGGGATCTGCTGCCAGCCAGCGAATCGCAGCCGTTTACGTAATAACCGATCGGCTCTCGCTACTACCTTCCTTTTAATTCTATCGGCTGAAGTGATCTTACTTTCTAAACTAACTGACAATCACTTTACGAACAAAGGATAATCAACTATCTATCAATAAATTATCTCATAAATAATAAACTTTAGCAGCCTTCTCTATCCTAAAAAACTGCCTAAAGAACGAAAGCTATAAATTTTACCCGCTTTAAAAATGACTCTTTTTTTACCCAGATCCTTATAAGTAGAACTGCTTAAACCCTGCTCTTTTTGGGTGAAAGTCAACATACTAAACCGTGTCCCGTAAGCCCTACTCTGTTTATACCGCTGAGGAGTTCGCCCTCGACGACCTGTTTGTCCGTTGGGTGCAGCACCCCGACGACGAAGAGGTGGTAGCGTATTGGGAGGGCTGGCTGGCGGCAAACCCAGCTTGTGGGGATACGGTCGAAACGGCGCGTCTGATCATTCTGGAAGGAGGTCGTCCTGCGCTTCCCGCCCTGACAACGGATGAGATTTCGTCAGTATGGGGGCGCATTCGGGAATCGCTTCAAACGATGGAAGACGTTCGCCCGTTGCAGCCTGATGTCCGGGCCGTGGTAGGCTGGTGGTATTTCATACGTACGCTGGCTGCGGTTTGTGGGGTTGTAGGACTGATGGGATGGGCCTTATGGATGCAGTACGGTCCAAATCAATCCGTCCGGACGGTAGCCACGCAGCCGGGTCAGATTCGACTGATTCGATTGCCCGATAACTCAACGGTAAAATTATACGGAAGCAGTGCCGTTCGCTTTGCCCGTCAATGGACCGACGAAACGCCACGCGCAGTCTGGCTATTGCAGGGTGAAGCTGATTTTTCGGTTACGCATCGAAGTGATACGTCGTCGGCCCGTTTGTTCCGCGTACACACGAACGATCTGACGGTAGAAGCAGTAGGCACCAGTTTTCGGGTTCGCCAGCAGCCAAAATGTACGCACGTAGCGCTGACGTCGGGGCGAATCAATTTATTAGTTAAGCAACAAAAGCCAATTCGGCTTCAGCCCGGCGACTCTGTCGAAGTAGAAGCAGGGACAATACAACCTTTACCTTGATTTCTAATCTCTTAAATCTGTACCTATAATGAATAACCTGTTTACCTCACCGCCACCGCGACCGTGGCTGTCTTTGCTTGGCCTAACGGCGTTAACCCTGCTCGGCCAACCGGTGTTCAGCGCTCCCAAACCGAACTGGACAACCGTCGAAAACCCCACCCAGGAACGCCTGGTAAGTGGTAAAGTTTCCTCCGGCGACGACAACCAGCCGCTGCCGGGCGTCAGCGTAGCCGTTAAAGGTACTACGCGTGGTACTACCACCGATGCCAACGGTGAGTATCGGATCAGTGTCCCTTCCAATAACGCCGATTTAGTTTTCTCCGCCGTAGGATTTGTGTCTCAGGAAATTACAGTCGGTAACAAGTCCACCCTGAACCTCACGCTGACAACGGACACCCGGTCGCTGAACGAGGTAGTTGTGATTGGGTATGGTTCGCAGAAAAAGAGCCAGACAACGGGGGCCATTTCGTCCGTTACGCCCAAGCAGATTACCGAACAGCCCATTACCAACATTGGCCAGGCCATGCAGGGCCGGGTAGCGGGGGTAGACGTAGCGCAGTCGGGTAGTCGGCCGGGCTCAGTGCCAACGATTCGGATTCGGGGACGTCGTTCGTTCAACGCCGGTAACGACCCACTCTACGTAGTGGATGGTATTCCGCTGGCGAGAGAGTATGAAGACGTCAACCCGAACGACGTGGCCTCGATGGAAATCCTGAAGGATGCGACCGCAACGGCCATCTATGGCGCACGGGGTGCCAACGGGGTTGTGCTGGTTACGACGAAGCGGGGGAATCCTAACGGTAAAACAACCATCACGTACGATAATTACGTGGGCGTTACCGACGCGCTGGATAAAGTACACCTGTTCAGCGGTTCTGAATTTGCCGAGTTCGTTCGGGAAGCGTATCGGACGACAAATAACTACAAAGACGCCAACGGCAATCCGGTTCCGACGGGAGTAGCTGACCCGTACGCAGACTCGAAAGTAGCCGTGCTGGGTGGTGACCCCAACGTAGCAGCCGGGCTAGCCGCCGGACGTAATACAGACTGGCAGTCGCTGCTTCTTAAACAGGGTTTCCAGCAGAACCACACAATCGGCGTTCAGGGTGGCAGCGAGAAAACCCAGTTCTATATTTCGGCCGGTTATTTCCAGGATAAAGGAATCATGCCGGGCCTGGATTTTACCCGCTACTCGCTACGTGCCAATATCGATCACCAGATCAATCGGGTGCTTAAAGTAGGGGTTTCCTCTTACATGATGTATAGCCTGCGCAATGGCGAGTCACTGAACCCGTATAACTTTACCCTTCAGCAAAATCCGCTTGGACGTCCTTACGATGACAACGGAAACCTGATTTTCTCGCCTACGAATGACGCGTTACTGACCAATCCGCTCGCGGAAGTTATACCGGGCGCTCAAATAGAAGAACGGAAAAAGTACCGGATCTTCAACAGTATTTATGCCGAGGTAAACATTCTCGACGGCTTGAAATACCGGGTTAATTTCGGCCCTGATTTCACCATCAACCGGTTTGGCCGCTTTATCGGTTCGCAGACAAATGCCCGGAAATTTGGTGACCCACAAGCTTCCTATACCAGTACGTTCAACTTCGATTACACGCTGGAGAACGTAGTGACGTATAACAAGAAGTTTGGTGATCATAATCTTGGCATCACCGCCCTGCAATCCATTCAGCGCGATAATTCCGAAGGTAATACCATTCAGGTGCAGGGGGTTCCGGCCGAATCGCAGCAGTTCTACAACGTAGGCAACGCGAGTTCGGTATTAGGTGTCGGTAGTGCCCTGGTTCAATGGACGATCAACTCGTTCATGGGTCGGATCAACTACGATTACAAAGACAAGTACTTACTGACGGCTACGTTACGCCGGGATGGATCGAGCCGGTTTGGGGAAAACACGAAATACGGTAACTTCCCCGGTATTGCGCTGGGCTGGAATATCAGTAATGAAGATTTCATGAAAGGTTCTTCCTGGGTCGATTTATTGAAACTTCGGGTTAGTCATGGCTCAGTAGGTAACCAGGGCGTAGCACCGTACCAAACCCAGGGACTGCTGGGACGTACCGTGTATGCATTTGGGACTACACCGGCCTACGGATACCGCCCCGAAACGATCGGAAACCCTGATCTGCGCTGGGAAACCTCTACTACGACCAACGTTGGTGTTGACTTCAGCCTCTGGCGGGGCCGGGTAGCGGGTTCCATTGAACTGTATAACACCCGGACAACGGACCTGCTGCTTTCGGATTTGCTGCCTACGTCAATTGGCTTTAACGCGGTAACTAAAAACATCGGCGAAACCAACAACAAAGGCATAGAAGCCAGTATATCGACCGTGAACGTGAACACGAAGAGCGGCTTTAAATGGACGTCCGACATTGTGTTCACTAAAAACACCGAAGCCATTATCTCGCTCTTCAATGGCGCAGTTGACGACGTAGGCAACAAACGTTTTATTGGCAAGCCTCTGACCGCCTTCTTCGATTACAAGAAAGCAGGCATTTGGCAAACGAATGAAGCCGATGCTGCTAAGTCTTACCAAAGCGCCGTGGGCCAGATTAAAGTACAGGACACCAATAACGACGGTAAAATTACGGCCGACGACCGCGTGTTCTTGGGCTCCGATATTCCAACCTGGAGTGGTGGGATTACAAACCGGTTCAGCTATAAAGGATTTGACCTGAACTTCTTTATCTACGCGCGGGTCGGTCAGACCATTCTAAGCGGCTTCCACCGGGACAACAACCAACTGGCGGGCCGGTACCAGCAGATCAAAGTCGATTACTGGACCCCCAACAATCCAACCAATGAGTTCCCACGGCCAAACTCGAGCCAGGAATTTCCCGTCTATAACGGTGCTATTCTGTACTTCGACGGTACGTTCGTGAAGGTGCGGAATATCAACTTTGGCTACACATTCCCGGCCAGCATTACGTCGAAACTTCGTATGCAGTCGCTCCGTTTGTTTGCCAGCATTCAGCAGCCATTCATCTTTTCGAGCTACCGGTCGAAGTATAACGGTGTTGACCCGGAAACAAGCGCGAGTGATGGTGTTGTCAGCAACGGTGTTGTACCGGCTACCCGGGTTACGACTTTTGGTTTAAACGTTAAATTCTAAACACGGGTACCTGCTTGCCCCACGTTTTAAAAGTATATAAACTATGAACTCATTTTTTTCACCAAAATCATTCCGTATCCTGGCGCTATCGGCTCTCTTGTTGAGTGGACAGGCCTGCAAGGACGTACTGGATGAGAAAGTAATCGCCCTGATCGGGAACGATTACATCAACACGCCCAAAGGCTTTGAAGATGCCAGTAAGGCGGCTTATTCGTCGTTACGTAATTTTTACGGTTCGGAGCGTGGACTGACCATGACTGAATACGGCACGGATATCTACCAGGCTGGTGCCGACGGAAGTTATAAAGGGTTTCACTTCTATGATACCCAGATGAACAGCTTCGTCGACATCATTCAGCAGATGTGGGAAGAGTTGTATAAAGGAATAAATACGACCAATGCGGTGATTGAGCGTGCTCCGGCCGCTACCGTTTCAGATGCCATCAGAAAACAGCGGGTTGCGGAGATGAAGTTTCTGCGGGCGCACTATTACTTCATTCTGGTGCAGCAGTTCGGGCCGGTTGACCTGCGCTTGAAAGAAACGCTGGGGCCCACGAAAGTAACCAGCCGGGCCTCCGAAGCCGATATTTACAAGCAGATCACGGCTGACCTGGAAGCAGCGATCCCTGATCTGCCCGCTGTCAAAGCAGCCGCACAGGGTGCCAGCGATTACGGACGGGCTACTAAAGCGGCCGCTGAACACCTGCTGGCTAAAGTGTACCTGACCAAAGCTACCTCCTCAGCCAAGGCCACCGATGATTATGCCAAAGCCGCAACCTACGCGCAGAACGTAATCAACAACTATACACTGAAGCTGCTGCCCGATTTTGCCAGCGTATTTGCTCAGGGTGGAGGTGAAATCAACGACGAAGTTGTCTTCTCGGTGCAGTACACAACGGACCCGCTCACCAATATTAATACGGCAAACACGAATAACGGCGACGGCAATAAGCTGCACTTGTACTTCGGGATGCAGTACGACGTGCAGCCGGGTATGAAGCGCGACATCGCCAATGACCGGCCCTTTAAACGGCTGCGTCCAACCATGTACTTGCTCGAAACCGTTTTCAAAGATCGCGTGAATGACTCCCGGTATAAAAAAACGTTCAAGGATACATGGCTGAGCAACAACCCCGGTGCGAACCTGAATACCTCGTTCGACAACAGTAAGGCGAAGATGACCTTGAAAGCGGGGGATACTGCCATTTACATTCCAGGGGTAGAATGGACCGTGGCACAGCGGGCCGCTAAGCCTTACCAGGTTTTGGTGCCCAGTGCTTATACGGCCGCTTTATTCCCGACGCTGCAAAAATTTCTGGATCCGACTCGTCCTGACCTGACCTATGAACAGGGCAGCCGCGATTTTATCACCTTCCGGTTAGCCGAAACGTATCTGATTCTCGCCGAAGCGCAACTCAAACAGGGTAAAACGACCGAAGCAACTACCGCTCTCAACGCGGTACGTCGGCGGGCGGCCTGGCCGGGCAAGGAAGCGGCCATGGAACTCGCAGCAGCCGACGTAACGATGGAAACGATCTACGAAGAACGCGCGCGCGAACTGGCCGGTGAGCAAACCCGCTGGATGGATCTCAAACGCTGGGGAATATTGGTGGAACGGGTAAAAAAATACAACCCGGATGGCGCTGTTAACGTAAAAGAGACGCATAACCTTCGACCCATTCCGCAGACGCAGATTGACCGAACCGAGAAATCAGGGTTCACCCAGAATCCCGGATTCTAAATACGAACAGCAAAAGAGCTGATAGCAATATTGGCTCTTTTGCTGCTTTGTACAAGTAGAACTCCCGCCAACGAGGCTTGTTTTACGTAGTTAGTATCTCTATTACTTTGTTTTATCATCGGTAAGCGCAGCAGTCGCGTTTGCCACTTATTCGACTTTCCTATGCAGGAGACTGTAAACAGACGACAGTTTCTCACCACAGCAAGCCTGTCGGCTCTGTCTCTATTGGCGGGCACACAACGGCTGTTTGCCGGTGCAGCCATTCCTAAAGGCTTGAAGATTGCTTATTCGGCTATTACGTGGGGAGGTAACGATGCGCAGGCCATCACGGATTTAGCTTCGCTTGGTTACCGGGGCATCCAGCTTCGCGCCAATACGTTTGCTCCGTTTAAAACCAAACCCTCGGAGCTAAAAGCGTTGCTCGATCAGCACAAGCTATCGCTGGCCATGTTTTCGAGTGGCAATGTTGACATTGATCCGGCTAAAGAACAGAGCACCATCGATATGCACGTAGCGCATGCCAGCTTTGTAAAAGCACTAGGCGGCTCGGCGTTTCAGATGACCAACAATCTCCGTCAGAAGGACAGGCTCCCAACCACGGCGGAGTTGAAGCGGTTAGCCGCCGTGATGAATGAAATTGGGAAGCAAACGGCCGATATGGGCGTTCAGGCTACGTATCACAATCACATGCATCAGTTTGGCGAAACGCCCGAAGAAGTAGATGTGATTGTGCAGGCCATGAATCCCAAGTACTGCAAACTGCTGCTCGACATTGCCCATTATCGGCAAGGTGGCGGTCAACCCGAAAAGGCGGTCAAGCAGTACAAGGATGTCATTCACGCCCTGCATTTAAAAGATACGATGTCGCCACGGCCAGACAAGCCCGAAGATCCGAAAGCCTATAAATTCGTAGAGCTTGGTCGCGGTAACGTAGATGTGCCTGCCGTCTTTAGGGCACTGGAGGACATTAAGTTTTCGGGCTGGGGCATCGTCGAACTGGACGGGGTGCCGGAGAAAGATAAAACGCCCCTTCAGTGCGCGCAGATCAACAAAGAATACATCACCCAAACGCTTAAATTTCCGCTATAACCAGTGAATGAGCCGTTTAAAACGAACTCGTTCATTCTTTTGCTCATTACGTATGAAACACCTGATTGTAACCGGCCTGCTTCTCACCACGCTGCTGGCCGCTGAAAAGCCGCAGACGCCGAACACCCTCACGGATAAAGAAAAGAAAGAAGGCTGGAAGTTGCTCTTCGATGGTAAAACAACCAATGGCTGGCGTGGGGCTTACAAAGATAAGTTTCCCGACAAAGGCTGGACTGTCGACGGGGGTGCCCTGACGATTCAGCAGTCCGACGGTTCGGAATCGCAGAGTTTCGGCGATATTGTTACCGATGGGGAATACAGCGATTTCGATCTGGTGTTCGATTTTAAACTGACCGAAGGTGCCAACAGCGGCCTTAAGTATTTTGTCGTGGAACAATCGCCCAAACCCAAAGGCTCGGCGTTCGGCCTGGAATTTCAGGTTCTGGACGACGCTAAGCATCCGGACGCTAAAATGGGCCGAAACGGCAACCGTACAGTCGGTTCGCTTTACGACCTGATTCCGGCCAAAGACAAAAAAGCCAATCCAATCGGGGAATGGAACACGGGGCGCGTTGTCTCAAAAGGTAAGCATGTCGAACACTGGCTCAATGGTAGCAAAGTAGTCGAGTATGAGCGGGGCAGTGAGCAGTTCCGGGAGTTGGTAGCCATGAGCAAATACAAAGCACCGGAATACAACGCAAACGGCCGGTTTGGCGAAGCGTCCAAAGGCCATATTCTGTTGCAGGATCACGGCAATAAAGTATCGTTCCGGAATATTAAAATCAGAACTCTTTGATAAAGAGCGGTAAACTTTCTCGACCGCTGTCTTTATCAAAAAGCTAGCATTCAACTTTTAACGTCCTGAATCACATGGAAAATCGTCGTGAGTTTATAAAGAAATCAGCTTTGGCGGGGCTCGGCATGAGTTTCTCGGCCAGTAGCTACGCCCGGATCATCGGCTCGAACGAACGCGTTCGGGTTGGTATTGTTGGTTTCTCAGACCGCTTCCGGCAATCGCTGGTACCGGCCTTTGCCGAACATGCCAAAGGCCAGAACTTTACCTTCGTTGGTGTATCCGACATCTGGAACCGCCGTCGCGAGGAAGCAGAGCAGTATCTAAAAGGGAAAGGGCTGATCGACAGTTCGTTTTTCAAGGCCCGCAACAACGACGAACTCTTCGACCGCAAAGATGTTGATGCAGTCATCATTTCAACGGCCGACTTCCAGCACGCCCTGCATTGTGCAGCAGCGGTTGAGTCGGGCCGGGATGTTTACTGCGAAAAACCTTTTGCCGAATCGCTCGACGATGCCCGTAAAGCCTTAAAGGCGGTAGAGGCCAGTAAAAAAATCGTTCAGATCGGCTCGCAGCGCAGGTCTGCTCCAAACTACCACGCAGCCAACGAATTTATTCGGTCCGGCAAGTTCGGCGACATCACGATGGTCGAAATGACCTGGAACGTGAACCAGCCGGGTCGCTGGCGCCGTGCTAAACTCGTATCCGAGATTCGGAAGGAAGACACCGACTGGGATCGGTACCAACTTAACCGGCCTAAGGTAGCGTGGGATCCGCGGAAATACCTGGAGTTCCGGTTGTTCTACCCCTATTCATCGGGTATTCCGGGTCAGTGGATGTCGCACCAGATTGATACGGTCCACTGGTTCAGCGGTCTGGATCACCCACGTAGCGTTGTTGCCAACGGTGGCATCTACAGCTGGAAAGACGGACGTACCAATGCCGATACGTTTACGGCGGTGTTCGACTACGGTCCGGATAACGACAAAACGAAGGGATTCCAGGTGCTTTATTCGTCGCGGATGAACAACGAAGCCGGTGGCGTAAAAGAGTATTATTATTCCAATGGCGGCATGATCAATCTGGATACCAACAAAATTTCACCCGATGGTGGTCTTGAAGCCCGGTATGCCAAAGAAATGAACATGGAGGCTAATCTGCTGCCAACGATGGCGCTCGGTCAGGCTGCCAAAGTAGAAACATCGGCCAACACCGGTGGCGACCCCATGACTTCGCTGCACATGCTGAACTGGATGGAGTGTGTACGTAGCCGTAAAGAGCCAAACGCTCCGGCCCGCGTCGGATTCAACCATTCCGTAGCCAACATCATGGCAACCATGGCTCTGCATACGGGAAAACGCGTTACGTGGGACGCTACCAAACAAGACGTCATCATGAGCTAACAGAGTTAGTCAGTTTGAGTGAACGGGTGAGCCAATGCATTGGCTCACCCGTTTTGTTTATCCCTTTAGCAAGCCAGCCCCTATCTGGCAGCTTAGGCACTTCTTAAGCGAGCAGAACTCGTTGTACAATTCGATCGACGCCTGCGAGTCGAAAGCCGTATGGATGCCTAAACCAAGCTTATCCCAACCCTCAGTCAAGTGGTTTTTCTCAGCGGGTAGCTGCTCTAATAACGCGATGGCCCGGTCTACGTAGGCAGGCTGACCCCGATGATGGGCGTAAGCGGCCAGTAAGGGCACTACGGTATTGATCACTATATTTTCGGCCGAAGTTAATCCCAGAACCGGCGCTCCTTTCTCTGTGCTTTTCCCAAAGCGATAATGCGACTCCCAATACGTCGATGGTGTCACCTGCAAGGATTTAAGCAGTATCTCGGCATCACCTGAGCCAACGAACAAAGAAAATAAGCTGGCGTGCTTCGTTACCAGTCGCGCAAACTGTGCTAAGCGCAACGTAGGAAAATTAGCGGGCCGAAGCCTTCCCCACTTCCAGCTGTGGCCGGTTACCTCTTTATCGCTCAGGTTGTATTTAACCGCCAGAAACCGGTATTCGCGTTGCAGGGTCGCTACGTACGTATCGGGTTCTTCAACGTTTAACAAACCCGCCGTCCCAAACAGCATGGCTTCAGCCTGGAGCAGTACGTCCCGATGTTTCAGAATGGCTTTTAGGGGTACCGCCCGACTTAGCTGGGCCATTGGCTCAGCGTTAATTTTGAAACCCATATTTACGGCCAGCAGTCGGTAGGCAGTTTCTTCCCAATCACTACCGGTCTGCTCAAATAGGGTTTGAACGGCCGAGGCCTTGCGCTCCATCCGCTGAAGCATGGCCTTATCAAGCATCGACGTAAGACGTAACGGCTGTACTGATCGAAACTGACCCGCGCATGGAATAGTATCGGGCGACTCCTGCAATGCCAGATAGCGATCTATGTAAGAAGGCTGCGTTCGTAGACGAAGCTCAAGCGTTGGCAGTGGCGTACCATTCGCCCGATCTACACGACGCCCATTTACCGGGCGATCATCCTCCCAGACGACGTGCAGAATGACGTTGTCGTAGGCTCGATCGTGCTGGTGGCGATGCGCCAGCCAGTCCGACGTTCTGGTGTGCATTTCAACCGTGCCGACCCAGTCAACCTCGCCAATCAGCAGGCGGGCATTTGTAAAGTCGGGTCCGGCATCTCGATTGCGAAAACCAGGATGCAGTACCTGTATGGAATCGCCGTCGGTAGTGGTCAGGCTGGTTTTATCAAAATACTGGTACTGCCACAGAAAATAAAGAAAGGCTTCTGGCACGGGGGAGAACAATTTGTACGTGGTGTCTATCAATCCAGTTCTCCAAGCGTGAGTATACTAAAGATGCGGTCTAATATACAAAGAATCTTAATTTAAGCTGTAAACGCCTTCAGATAACCGGCCATTTCCTGCTGAAGCGCCTGCGCTTCTTCCCGCGCCCGCTGAGCGAAATCCTCGCCATTGGAAGCATACAAAATACTTCTTGACGCATTAACCAGCAGGCCACCGTTTGCCGTCAGGCCCCGCTGCGAAACTTCAGCCAGGTTACCGCCCTGCGCTCCTACTCCCGGAACCAACAAAAAATTATCGGGAGCAATTTCCCGAATTCGGCTCAATTCGTCGGCCCGCGTCGCCCCGACGACAAACATCAGTCGATCAGCATCTGCCCAGGTTTGAGCCGTTTGAATGACGATCTCGAATAACTCCTGCTCGCCTACGGGTTGTCGCTGGAAATCTGCGCTGCCTGGGTTAGAAGTTAATGCCAGAAGAATTACCCACTTCCCCTCGTATTCCAGAAAGGGCGTTACCGAATCGTGACCCATGTAAGGCGCAACGGTGATCGAATCGAAGTTCAGCCCTGCCGCAGAGGGGTCAAAAAACGTACGGGCGTACAGACCCGACGTATTGCCAATATCGCCCCGCTTGGCGTCGGCAATCGTAAAGCAGTCGGAAGGTATGTACTCCACTGTTTTCTGGAGACTCTCCCACCCACGCGGCCCCTGCGCTTCATAAAACGCGATGTTCGGTTTATAAGCTACAGCAAACTCGGCGGTAGCGTCAATAATGGCTTTGTTGAAGGCAAAAACCGGGTCCGGTTCAGCTCGTAAATGAAGGGGTAACTTGCGGAGATCGGTATCCAGACCGACACAGAGATAAGATTGTTTCCGGAAAATTAAATCTCTTAACTGCGAATAATTCATGCCAACGCACAGAGCCTTAAGCTAAATTGGCCCCGGTCAAAAGTACGAACTCCGGTTTCAGTTTCATAAATTTGCCGACGAGACCAACTATTTTTACCTAAAAAACTTCTTATGCAAGTTCGGCAAACGCCCATCGAAGGCCTCATTGAATTGATTCCACGCGTGTTTGAAGATGAACGGGGCTATTTCTTCGAGTCGTACAACAAGCCTCTTTTCGCATCACTCGGCCTGCCTATGGAGTTTGTCCAGGATAATCAGTCGTTTTCGGTGAAAGACGTGCTACGTGGTCTGCACATGCAGAACGAACCGTTCGCGCAGGGCAAATTAGTGCGCGTTGTCAGCGGTCAGGTGCTGGACATCGCCGTTGATCTTCGGATCGACTCGCCTACGTTCGGTCAGTACGAAACGTTCCTGTTGGACGCTAAACTTGCCAATATGGCTTATATCCCGGAAGGGTTTGCCCACGGATTTGTCGCTTTGGAAGACAGCATCTTCAGCTACAAATGCACGAACGTGTATAACAAAGCGGCTGAATCCGGTATTCGGTGGGATGACCCGGACTTGAACATCAACTGGGGTGTAAGCAACCCACTGGTCTCGGACAAAGATCAGGAACTCAAATACTTACGGGAGGTATTTCCCCACGTTATTGTCTGATACAAACTAAAAACGGGCTCAGGCCCGTTTTTTATTTTTCATACATTTCTTCCATAACCTTGCGGCCAACCTTTCGCGCCGAAAGCGGATTTTGCCCTGTAACGAGCCGCTCGTCGACTTCAATGTAAGGCAGGAATGGAATCAGGCTCTTGCTGTACAGGGCATTTTTCTGCTTCAACGCATCTTCGAGCAGAAAAGGCACTTCTTCATCAAGCCGAACGAGTTTCTCTTCCATGTTTGAGAAACCCGTTACCTGCCGGTTGTCAATCAACGGTGAGCCATCCGAAAGCTTTACGTTGAGCAGCCCACTGACCCCGTGACAAACGGCCGCAACCATGCCGCCGTTCTCGTAGATATGCCGCGTAATGGTTTGCAGTACGGGATTGTTCGGAAAGTCCCACATGGTGCCGTGCCCTCCCGTGAAATAAATAATCTGATAATTGGCGGGATTGACTTCGTCCAGGCGGAGCGAATGGTCTAGTTTCGAACGGAACGTCGGGTCGTTATACCATTTTTCGTTGATCGTGTCGCGCCGGTCGAAGCTTTTTTCATCGATAGGCACCGGTCCGCCTTTCGGACTGGCAATATCGTAGGGTAAGTTACGATCAGCCAGTTCATCGTAGAAGTGAGTAGCCTCACTCAGCCACAATCCGGTTTTATGCGATTTGGTCGGGTAATCGGTGTGGTTCGTACAAACGATAAGGGCGCGGTAGGTAGGATCCATAGTTCAGTTTGGCGATTAGCGGTTTGAAGCTTGCAGTTTACCGATAAACTTCAAACCACGGGGTTCAGACTATACCGCTGCCTTGACGTAATACATAAGCGGTAGACGACCTGTAGTTTGATAAAGTACCGAATGTAATCTACATACTGAGATAGTACTGAATTGGAACGTAGCAAAGCGCAAAATCACTCCTTTTGCCCAGCGAGATTTTTCGTGGTGTCCGTTAAACCTTGTTTGTATTATTCTTATCTAATAATTGGTTTAAGAGCAATAAGGCAGATAAAAATTTTCTGATTTTAGGAAATAGCAATCAATTTACTGACTGTTTTTTTATATTTGTTTATTAACCGTACAGTACTGATCGCCATGAAAACCATCACTTATGAGTCACTTCGGGCTGAACATGCCTGGATGATTGTATCCGACCAATTACAGCAACGTAATAACATGCTGGCCAAAAGTATTTCTCATATGGAACGTAACCCTACGGAGTTACCAATGGCCAGCCGGTTGATGATGCTTCGGTATCACCTTAAAATGAGCCTGCGTCAACTCACTCAGGAGGCCCGACGGCTTGCGCAAACCAGTCAGGATCCTGATCGCGTTCATCAGCAGTGGCTGCACGTACACCAACTGTTCTTTCTACTGCGCCAGATCGACACCGAGCTAAACCAGGCTTCGGACGAGAACAGTACGCTTCGGGCCTGGATCGAATCGCTCGAAGGACGCGTGTACCGATCCGCGCTGGTTCACCTGAATTAATCAACTCATCCTTCATAAAAAAGGCTTCAGAAGTCTCTTCTGAAGCCTTTTTGTACTACAGTATCGCTACCCCTTTCGATTGCCGACTACGTAGCGTAGCCTTTGCGAACGCACCGGAGCACAACCCGGTTCGCAAGGAACCTCAACCACCGGATCGCCGGGTCCCGGCTCAACTACCTGATCAATAGGACCTGCCGCGCTTGTAGCAATCCACTCGAACTCAGCCCAGCCATTAATCGACGGGCCCTCAAAAACAGGTCTGAATATAAGCTGTCCGATGTTGTGGTTCAGCCAGTTTTCGTTTTTGCTTAAATCGATCTCGTACGTATGGAACTGCCCGTCGTTTATGATTGGGAAGTCAGCGTATCGGTCACCGGTACCATACAAGGTCACATCCTCGGCTCTTCGCCAGTTCAGTCGAAACGTATTGTGCTGCGTCTGGAAAGCGGCTCTAAGGTATATTTTTGGATTTTCGCGTCCTTTCCAGAAGGCGAAAGGCGATTTGATCTGGTTGTTTCTGCTGTCGTTTAGAATGATATGCAGCTTTCCGTTGATTGGCCAGCCTGTATCCTGTGTTTTGTAATAATACCACCCCTTTCTTGACGTATCAAACCGGTAGTTAGGTCCTGGCAGCGGACGGGGCCGCGAGTATATGTAATTTCTGATCTCGGTCAGGTTACCCACAATGAGTTCATAATCCCATTCATGGACCAGGTTATGATCGAGTACTAGATAATTGGTTGCACCTATGTACGATGCATCAAAACTAAACTCGTTACCAGCCAGATCGGAACCAAAATATCCTTTCTTCCAGTCGTAATTGTTCGGCACGTACATCCCAACGCCATACCCGTAGTCATTGGTAGACGCCATCCAGGGTTCAGTGGGCAGAACGTCGCTGAAACTGGTTGGGGGACGTACCAGATCCAGGTTATCGTTCGTGAAGGGTCGGCCACCTCTGTAGTACCACATATTGTGGTAGTCACCATTCAGGTACGCGCATGGCATTTCCTGCTGGCGGGCTTCGTACTGATTTCTGTCGGAACGAGACATCACGACTTTCGCGTGCACTTTCACTACGTTACCTTCCAGCCGTAACCAGTGTTCAATGGTTGCTTCACCCGGTTCGTTATTGATCCCGAACTGCTTGGGGATCGTTTTAACATATAGCAGGTTACTTTCTTTTTGTATCGCTACTACTTCCGAAGGGTTGTTATATGTATCGCCCGCCTGAATCGGGTTCCAGCCAAGACCGGTCCAGGCGGGTGCTCCGTTTTTCGAGTAATCGGTCGGTCCGCTATACAGGGCAATCTGTACCTGACGGCCAAGGTCCGGGTTATTTACCATGTTCTCGGTACGTACCTGGCCATTATGACTATCCTTAAAGGCCAGATACGTCAGCGCCCCCCCATACCGGGTATCGACTCCTACGCGAATTTTGTCGTTTTCAATGGTCTGTAAACCAGTTAACGCCACCTTTTGCCCGGTAGTTGAAGGCGTATAAAGCTGGCGAGGAGCAGCTCCTCTTGGCTGAGCAAATGCGGAGTGAGCAAGCAGAAGGCAGGCCACAACACAGGCAACGTATCGATGCAGTGAACCGGGGATTGGTAAGTAGGGCATACAAGACCAGTACATTTTGGGTACCAGTCAGGGCGAGTTACAAATAATATGCCAAATGAACCGAAATCTCCTATTACGATAACTCGTGTTACTGCCTTGCCAGTTCATTAACTTTAGAATCTGGCAAATCGCCCGAGCGAACGAGCAATCGGTACCGGAACGTAACGGATTTACCAGCCGGAAGTGTGTAGTTCATGGCCGGTGCTTTGCCGTTGGTGAAGACGGACGGGCCAAGCGGGTTAGCGGCAAACAAACCGTATCCTCTGGCGTGCCAGTACGTAGGATACCCTACATTCTGCGGATGATCCATCAGGACAACCGACAGTGCTTCGCCCCCAACTGTACCGGTTAACTTCACCCACTGACCGCGCGTTCCCCAAACCGCATCCCCTTTTACCCCTTCACTGCTTTGGTACATGCCCGTTACCCCGGCATTGTCCAGTACCGGCACTTTGGTAGCTACGCCCTGTGCATCAGTAAATACCTCGGGTTTGGTAGAAGGTTGTTCGAGCTGACGGGCCAGCCGCAGCGCGATCATGCCTTCTTTGTTGTCTTTGAATACTACGTCTTTGTCGGCTGCTTTCAATACCGTCACCCGGTCGATTGTGCGGTCGGTAGCGGTCGCTTTGAACTGAAACGTGGTTGTTTCCTGCACCATCACCTTGCCATCCTTGTCAAGCCAATCGGCGGTAACAGTCAGTTCGCCCTGGTCCTTGCCACTCTTCATGGACTTCACGCCCGTATGCACTATCGTTCCAAATGGTCCTTTGTGCTCAGGGCCAATGTCGGTTGAGTTGTTCCAGAAATCGTGGCCGTTTACGTCACCATAGTTAAACCACATGCCAACGTGGTGCGGATGGTCAACGCGCTCTCCGGGCCGAGGGTCCATTGGCCAGCCCCGCGTAATGAAGTTCCCCCCCGCCGATACAATTGGGTACAGCACCGGCTTCTTCAATACGGATGGACCCGGATAAATGTAAGCGGTAAACGGTTTACCATCTACCGTTACGTCGACGCGCTTTTGAGCCTGGTTATGAGTAACTTGAATTTGATTGGACTGGGCCTGCGCCGATAAAGCCGACGTAGCAAGTAGAAGAGAAAAAACGAGTTGACGCATCGAGATATAGAGTTAGCGGAAAAGCTGAATGACAATCGATTCGGTTTCGGAATACAAAAAGCCCCGGCTTAAAAAAGTCAGGGCTATCTGTTTGCTACTGTTAGCAACGTCAAAAGATGCAGCCGATTAATTGCCTAACAGGATTTTGTTGGTTACTTCCTGGTCGATGGTGATGTAGCCGGGGTAATTAACGGCCTTGTTACCCAGCGCCAGCGTTGGCTTAATTCGAATAGTGAGCTTCGAGGGTTTGGTGTTTGCCGCCCCGGATAAATTCTGGACGAGCTGCGAAAAGGCATCGCGCGTTTTCGGATCGGTCAGTAATTGAAACGCATTTGTGCTCAGTCGAACGGGCACGCGGGTCCGGCCACCACCGGGCTGCACTTCGATCCGTTGATTCAGAAATCCGTTAAACAGCTCCTGACCAGCCAGCAGCACCCGGTATTCCAACTGATTGATACCCGCCAGCTTGTTGGTTGGATTCGTAATATCGAGGTTGATCCGGGCGTCCAGCGGTACGTTACGGGTCAGCAAACCCGCGGCTATTCGCGGGTACCGCGCCGGATTGAGATCCTCCAGTTTGCGAAACTCCCGAATATCGGTACCAGCCAGAAACACACTGTCGGCGGAGGCAATCGTATAGCGACAATCGCCCAGGGCTTTCGCCTGCGATAATTGCTGGTTCACGCTACAGCGGCTAAACAAAAAGGGCATAGCCACCAGCATAAAAATAAGTCCTTTCTTCATGGTTGATTCAACTCGTTTAGATGATAAACGTTCGACAGGGGTCAAAGTGTTTGGTTTAATCGTTCTTAACAAACGGGCGTGTTCAGAATTTAGAAAGCTGGATAAGGGAGAAATAGTTTTTGTCATCCCTTGCAGACTCGGGATGACAAAATTCTTCTCAAACTGAAACCCTAAACCGCTTAGATTTTCACAAACGTTGGAAGTAAGGGCTAGTGCGGCTGCTTACAATGCAATTTATCGTACGTCTATTAACGTCTAAGAAATAGGCAGACAGCCTGCGGTCCTGAATTAAACTTGATTGAGAAGTTGTTCACTACGCAGTTGGTAAACTCCAAAACCGGGACTTACCAACGGTCAACTATTTTTTTATCTTTGCCTGTAGACACATCCAACGTTTCATGAACAAGCTGACCGCCGACGACCTGATTTACGGGTACATCAACGGTATCTTCCCGATGGCCGATGCCGACGGTACGCTGTATTGGTACGCCCCCGACCCCCGGGCGGTTATCCCGATTGATACGTACAAACCGGCCAAGTCACTTCGTCCTGTCCTGAACCGCAATGCGTTTGAGATCCGGATAAACACCGATTTTGAGCAGGTGATGAGACAGTGCGCCTTGCCCCGGTCGGAAGACGACAGTGTCTGGATTTCAGATGAAATTATTGAAGCCTATACCGAATTGCACCGGTTGGGTCTTGCGCACAGCGTTGAAACGTATATGGATAACCGTTTAGTGGGTGGTCTGTACGGCGTGGCGCTCGGAGCCGTTTTCTTCGGCGAATCCATGTTCCATCAGGTCAGTAATGCGTCGAAAGTTGCTTTTCACTACCTGATTCTGATTCTGAGAGAGCAACAGTTTACCCTACTTGATACGCAGTTTATTAATGATAATGTCCGGCGCTACGGAGCCATCGAAATCCCGAAAGCGGACTACCTGCGGCAATTGAAAACAAGCCTCCGTCAGAAAGCGCGCTTCACCGAGAACGTACTGGAGCACCTGTTTAAGAACCATGCCGGGGATTAATTGGGTTTGGTTGTTGGCTGGTTTGTATGTTTGCGACGCGGTTGCAGATTCACTAACCCAATCAACGGTCAAACACTCAAACAGCCTTGAAACCCGTTCTTGTCATTAAATTCGGCACAGCGTCCATCACTAAACCCACTGGCGAGCCAAACGAACCCGTCATGGTGGACATTGCCCGTCAGGTAGCCGCTTTGCATACTCAATACCGCATCGTCCTGGTTTCATCCGGGGCAGTTGGTGCGGGCAAGTCCCTGATTCACGAGTACCGGGGCGACATTACCCAGCGTAAGGCCGCAGCCGCGATTGGCAACCTTATCCTGCTGAATCAGTATTCCCGTTTCTTCTCGATCTATGGTATTTCCATTGCGCAGAGCTTATGCGAACGCCATCACTTTGCCCACCGCGACCAGTTTCTTCAGCTCAAGCAGACCTACGAGGAACTCTGGGACAATAACATCATTCCAATTGCGAACGAAAACGACGTAGTCAGTAGCCGCGAACTCAAATTTTCGGACAACGACGAGCTGGCAACGCTCATTGCGGTCGGCTTCGGGGCCGAGGCACTCATGCTGTGTACGTCGGTGGGTGGCTTGTTAGATGCCAATGGACAGATTATCCGGCAGGTAACGCAGTTCAACGAAGAGGTGTTTGGCGTAGTCCGCACGGATAAATCGTCGCTGGGATTGGGCGGCATGGCGTCTAAGCTTACGTTCGCCAAGCTGGCCACCCGAATGGGCATTCGAGTCGTCATTTTTGGGCTGAACGAACCCGATAGCCTCAGGCAGGCATTACGTGGCGAAACGGGCACGAACTTTACTCCGTCCGAAACGTCGCTTTCGGCTCGGAACCGCTGGCTGGCGAGTGGCAGCTTAGTCGTTGGACGTGTGCAGGTCGATGCCGGAGCCGTTCGGGCTTTACAACAACGAAGAAGTTTGCTGGCGGTGGGCATCCGCGCCATTCTGGGTGAATTTGCCGCCGGTGAGATGGTTGAAATCTGGGATGAGCGCGATGAAGCCGTGGCCGTAGGCCGCGCCCGCATTTCGTCAGAAGTGCTCACGCAACAACTTAATCAGCAGAATATTGAGGTAGCCAATGCCAATGATATTGTACTTTTGTAGGTATGACACCCATTACTCCTCTCCTTCAGGCCACTCAACAGGCAGCAGCCGCTGTCCGGCGTCTTAGTCCAGCCACAAAAACTGAGCTGCTCAACCGCCTTGCCGACGTATTGACGGCTCAAAGCGCCCAGATTGTGGCCGAGAACCGAAAAGACCTCGACCGTATGCCCGTCGATGACCCGAAATACGATCGGCTGAAGTTGACCGAAGCCCGGGTAGCGGACCTGGCGAAGAGTTTGCGTGATGTGGCCGTGCTCCCCGATCCGGCCGGAGAAGTTGTGGTTGAACGTACTATCGAACAGGGATTACAACTCCGGAAAATTACTGTTCCCCTCGGTGTGGTTGGGGTCATTTACGAAGCACGCCCGAACGTAACGGTAGATGTAGCTTCGCTTTGCCTGCGGTCGGGCAATGCCTGTGTACTGAAAGGCGGCAAAGAAGCGGATTTTTCGAATCGTTATTTAGTCGGCCTGATTCAGGATGTTTTAGCTGAATTCGACGTACCGAAAGCGGCTGTTACGTTGCTGCCTCCCGATCGTGCCGTCGTGAACGAATTGTTAACGGCTACGCGCTACGTCGATATCATCATTCCACGCGGTTCCGAGTCGCTGATTCAGTTTGTCCGCAAAAACTCACTGGTTCCCACCATCGAAACGGGTGCCGGGGTTTGTCATACCTACGTAGAAGCATCGGCTGATCTGGACAAAGCTGCGGCTATCGTCGTAAACGCCAAAGTGTCACGGCCATCGGTTTGTAACTCGCTCGATTGCGTGCTTGTCGATGAAGGTGTGGCCGACCAATTTTTACCGAAATTGATCGAGGGTTTCACGAAGTGGAACGTGGAGGTATTCGCCGACGAATTGGCCTATGAGATCTTCCGGAGCGCGGGCTACGACAAGCTCCAGGCGGCTCGGGCCGAAGATTTTGGCCGGGAGTTTTTGGACTACAAATGTGCGGTTAAAGTTGTCGCCAACCTGGACGAGGCTCTTTCGCATATTCAGGCGTATTCATCACGGCACTCAGAGGCCATTGTGTCTCAGTACCAACCGGTCATTGACAAATTCCTCCGTGAAGTCGACGCAGCCGCAGTGTACGCTAACGCATCAACACGCTTTACGGATGGCGGTGTGTTTGGCCTCGGGGCTGAAATCGGCATCTCAACCCAAAAATTACACGCACGCGGTCCGTTTGCGCTCGAAAAACTAGTCACCGAGAAATGGATCGTTGTCGGCGATGGTCAGGTTCGATGGTAGCAACGTAACGTTCGTTGGAGATGACGCGGCTATCGGGTTTGTCTGTCCGGGTGGAATCAAGTACTGAAATACAATTGGTTTAGCGTATCCGATAGCCGCGTTTGTCATTACACGAACAAAGGACGTACCCTGGATTGAAAGCCTTTTATTGGGTTACATAAGATGTTTCCTTTGTCAGCATGACAAACATATTTAACGTATTTGCGCTGATTTATTTGTTCGCCAATGCGTTAGCTATTACGAACGTACTACGTTTTGAACGGCCTGCTGCCAACGCCTAAAGGCGGATTGATACATTTTGGTGCGGGCGGCATCGGGTTCAAACGTTTCGCCAAACGTTACGCGCTCAGCGGCTTCATCGAGCGACTTAACTAGTCCGGTCGCTTTCATCGTCAACAGAATCGCGCCCATCGATCCGCTTTCATTGCTGGCATTGAGCCGCACCGGTATACCGGCTATATCGGCCAGCATCTGCACCCAGAACGTTGACTGTGCAAAGCCGCCGTTTGCGTGAATCACCCGGGCCGGACCTGTATGTTTGGTTAACAGTTCATTGATACTTAGCAGATTAAACAGAACGCCTTCGAGCGCGGCTCGGGCAAAGTGAGCCTGCGTATGCAGCCAATCGACATTCAGGTAAGCGCCCCTGGCCGAAGCATCCCAGAGTGGGGCCCTTTCGCCCTGCAGATACGGCAGAAACAGTAACCCCTCCGAGCCGGGCGCAATCGTTTCGGCCTCGGCAAGCACGGTCTCCGTGTCCTGCTTCGTTAATTTTTCGGATACCCACTCCAGCACATTTCCGCCGTTGTTGGTCGGGCCACCCACTACGTAATGATTATCGTCCAGGATGTAACAAAACAACCGGCCCTGTTCATCACGCAGCGGCTTTCGCACGGTTTGCCGAATCGCACCGCTGGTACCGATGGTCAGCGTAGCAACGCCGGGCTTAATCGCTCCGGCACCCAGATTGGCCAGACAGCCATCCGACGCGCCAATGAGCAAGGTCACGCCTGCTTTAATGCCTGCACCCGCAGCGTCGGTCCGGGCCTGATAAACCCGTTGGTGGGTCGTTGGCACAAGTGTCGACAGTTGATCGGGCCGTACACCCGCGTAGTCCATAGCCAGCGGACTCCATTGCCGGGCGTTCGCGTCGAAAAGACCCGTTGCCGTTGCAATCGAGTAGTCGACTTCAAAAACGCCCGTTAATTTATACCAGAGAAACTCTTTAATGGACCCGAAGCGCGCCGTTCGACGTAACAGCCGGGGGTCGTTCTCACGCATCCACGCCAGCTTGCAAAGCGGAATCATGGGGTGAATAGGCGTCCCGGTTTGCCCGTAAATCTGGTTCCCAAGCTCGGCCTGCTGGGTACGTAAGGCGGTAGCCTGGGCTTCAGCGCGATTGTCAGACCAAAGAATGGCGTTACCCAGTGCCTTCCCGTCAGCATCTATAGCCAGCAGACTGTGCATAGCTGTGCTGAAGGCAATGTGGGTGATCACGTTACCGCTTTCGGCCACTTCCCGACTTACTTCGGCCATTACCTGCACAAACGCCGACCAGATCTCATCGGGGTCCTGTTCGGCATAACCCGGTTCGGGATTCAGCGTAGTTACCGGGGCGGAGGCATGAGCCATAATCTGACTCAAATCGGAAGGCATAGCAAGTGCCTTCACGTTGGTGGTGCCGACATCGACGCCAACGAAGCAATCCATAGCGTGTAGCAAAGAGTTTATCCGCCAAAGCAACGCATTTTTTAGCTTAGCTCCTGTACTACGTTGTAAAAACTGCCTGAAGAGGCCTGACTAGCCAACCCCACATTCGGTAGGTTTTCGCTAAATGCATCGTCAGCTTTGTGGTATATTTGTGAAAAGAGTCCAGTATGCGTTTCGTTCGGTCAGCGTTTTTTATTACGTATAGTTCATTGCTGTTTGCGGCCTGTCAGTCGTCCTCTTCAACGGAAACTACGTCGGCTCCTGCCCTGCCTGAACCCACTCAATTAACGGGTCAGCAACTTAGTCAAACGTACTGCGGGAATTGTCACCTCGCCCCCGACCCGTCCCTGCTGGACAAAGCCACCTGGAAACACGGGGTTTTGCCGCAGATGGCGCTCCGGATGGGGCAGTCGGCTCAGCAGGTGAGTGTACTCGGCAATTTTACCGATACGGGTGAAATGACCCGGATTATCGAAGCCAACATTTTTCCGGAACGGCCAACGCTGCACGAGTTGGATTGGCAGAAAATCGTCAGTTATTACATCGAAAAAGCCCCCGATAAACTGCCCGCTCAGGTAGCTCATAAGGCCGTTCGGACTGGGTTGCCCTTGTTTCAGGCCCGGCAGTCGACTCAGGCCATTAATGGTATGGTTACGCTGCTTCGGTATGATTCGCTGGCGGGGCGTATCTGGGCGGGTGACGCCAACGCGCATTTATACGCCCTGAACCAGAAGCTCGAACGTATTGACTCGGTCAGCCTCGACAGTCCCGCTACGGACCTTTACAAGCATCCGGACGGGCGGATGGACGTATTGTCGGTGGGCGTTCTGAATCCAAATGACAAGCAGGCCGGAAGCTGGGACCGGCTGACCTCAACCAGTAAAACGCCAACGCCACAGATCAGGCAGTTGCAGCGCCCCGTTAGCGCAATACCAGCAGACCTGAATCGCGATGGCCAGGAAGACGTAGTAATTTGTCAGTTTGGCAATTATCTGGGTAAGCTAAGCTGGTTCGAAAAAACGGCCCAGGGTTATACTGAGCATGTGCTCGATGCGGCTCCCGGCGCACGTGTTGCGCTGGTGCGGGATCTTAATAACGATCAGTGGCCCGATGTGGTAGCCCTTTTAACGCAGGGAAACGAACAGGTTGCGGTCTATTATAACCAGCGGAACGGCTCTTTCCGGAAAGAAACCGTACTCCGTTTCCCACCGGTCTACGGGTCGAGTTACCTTGAGTTGACGGATATAGACAACGATGGTGATCAGGATGTTGTGTACGCCAATGGCGACAACGCCGACTATTCTATTGTGCTCAAGCCCTACCACGGCATTCGTATCTTTTTGAACGACGGACGTTTTCGATTTAAACAAGCCTGGTTCTACCCGATGTACGGTGCCACCCAGACAGTGGTTCGCGACTTCGATCAGGATGGGGATTTTGACATTGCCGCTATTGCTCAATTCCCGGATTTTACGCACCACCCGAACGAGAGCTTTATTTACTTTGAGAACAAAGGAAAGCTAACCTTCAGCGCCCGCACGTTCCCGATGGCCGACCATGGGCGCTGGCTACGACTGGAGGCTGGCGATGTTGATCAGGATGGCGATGAGGATATTCTGTTAGGTTCGTTCTTCCGGGCTCTCAGCCCGAAGTATATGGACCTGATGGTACAATGGCGCAAACCCGGTACGGGCATTATGCTGCTTGAGAACAAGTTGAAGTAGAATGGGCTGGCGTTTTTGACATCAAATTTTGTTATCCCGAGGCACGAGGAATCTTCGGCTGAAGCCGATATTCCCTCTGGTGACAGAAGGTACCTCGGGACGACAAAAAATATTATTTTAGTATTGCGAATACCAATCAGTTAACCCGAAAACTGTCCATAACTTACGTTAAGTTATAAAACGCCATTGCAGTAGCGCCAAAGACTTTTTCCCGCGCTTCGTCGCCCCAGGTACTTACGTACTCCTCAACAATGGTTTTGACCTGCGTATAGTTGGCAGCAACCAGGCACACGGGCCAGTCTGAGCCAAACATCAACCGGTCGGGACCGAAATGCTCGAACACTACGTCCAGATACGGAAAGAAATCTTTTTTACCCCAGTCCTGCCAATCGGCTTCGGTAACCATGCCGGATAGCTTGCAAGACACATTTTTGTTCTTTGCAATCTCCGTCATGAAGTTCGACCAGCGGCTAATCTCCTTCTTTTTGACGTAAGGCTTAGCCAGATGGTCGATCACAAAGTTGACCTCGGGCACGGCACGTACCAGGTGCATAGCGGCTTTGAGCTGATTTGGGTAGATCAGAATATCATACGTCAGATCAAAGGCGGCTAACTGACGGATTCCTTTGATAACTGCTGGACGCATCAGAAAATCGTCGGGTTCAGCCTGTGCTACGTGCCGGAATCCTTTGATTTCTTCAAACTGCGACAATACCTCCAGCCGTTCATAGATCTGTTCTGATTGTAAATCGACCCAGCCGACGACACCTTTCACAATATCGTAGTTCTGGGCCATGCTTACCAAAAACAGCGTTTCAGCCTCTGACTGCGCAGCCTGAACCGCCACGCAGCCGTCTACACCATTCTCTTTTAGTACCGGCTCCAGATCCGCAGGCAGGAAATCACGCTGGATCACGGCCATATCGTCCGTAATCCAGGTATCACGGACGGGGTCAAAATGCCAGAAATGCTGGTGCGCGTCAATTGTCATAACCGGGATTTGCTGGATTAGATAGATTCATAAGATTTTGTTAGTAGCGACTAAAAGACAAAATCCTGTTAATCATTTATAATCATATTAATCCCGGCTATAGGACTTTGCTGTTTGCCGCTGTTGGCCTAAGCCCTCGATACCAAGCTCAACTACATCAGCGGGTTGCAGGAAACGCTGCGGATTTAGCCCCATACCTACGCCCGCTGGCGTACCGGTTGAAATCACATCGCCAGGCAGCAGGGTCATAAACTGACTGATGTAGCTAACGAGCGTCGGTACGTTGAAGATCATATCGTCCGTGTTCGAATCCTGCAGATGTTCGCCGTTAAGATCCAGCCACAGCCGCAGCGCGTTCGGATTTGGGATTTCGTCTTTCGTCACCAGATAGGGGCCTAGCGGAGCGAACGTATCGGCGCTCTTCCCTTTCACCCATTGCCCACCGCGCTCCAACTGAAACGCCCGCTCGCTGTAATCGTTATGCACGGCATAGCCGACGATATACTCCATGGCCTCGTCGAGTTCTACATACGTAGCTTTTTTCCCAATGACGATGGCTAGCTCAACCTCCCAGTCGGTTTTCTCTGAGCGCTTCGGAATGATTACGTCGTCGTTCGGGCCGCACAGGGCCGTTGTCGATTTAAAGAATAAAATAGGTTCGGCTGGTGGTTGAGCACCCGTTTCGGCTGCGTGTTTGGCGTAGTTCAGCCCTACACACACAATCTTGGATGGGCGTTTTATGCACGGTCCAAAACGCTCCTCGGGCGATACTTCAGGGCAATTCTGCGCATGACTTTCCAGCCAATGCCGGAGCCGTTCGGGGCCATTTGAAGCAAAAAATGATTCGTCGTAATCCTCACCGAAATGCGTTACGTCGACAGATTGACCAGTGGACAGAACGACTCCGGGGTGTTCATGGCCGGGCTGGCCGAAGCGGAAAAGTTTCATGTAATCAATATCAGGTTTTCAAGAAAAGAGCAAGTACGTAGGTTTTTAACCATAAGCCCAACAATTGACTGGTTTTGTTAGCGAATCTCCTGCTCTAAACTAAAGCCGTCTGGTCATCAGCGTAGACGTTACGTTGATGACCAGACGGCCGAACAGTACCCTCTCTAGCTATATCCGTTAACTCTTACTACTTTTTTGTTTCATCCACGCGTCGAGCTTCTCAATCAGCTTCGTATTGAATTTGTCGCGGAGTAACTGACCGTACTCGGGCGCATCTTTCACCTTCAGATACGCCTGCATCGTGCCCGATTCAACGAATATATGATCGGTTTTAGGCAGAAAGTAATACTCGCCGTTTCCGGGATGGTATCGATTCACGATGTTGGCAATCTGGATATGGTCATCGGGTTTCAGAGCCGCTACGTCAGCCTCACCATATATCGCCAAGACCGGAGCCGACGTATTTTTCCAGGCCGCATACAGATTCTTATCGTTCAACTCCTGCCAGAACGTATAGTGCCGCCCGATCAGGGAGTTCTTCCCGTCGTAACCAAACATATTGTCGAACTGCTGCGCCACGGCCGGATTAACTTTCACCAATTCCTGCGGTGACTTTTTCCCGTAGAAGTACTGGTACATCGGTTCGCGAAAGGCTCGCAAGTCGTCTTCTACGGTGGCGAAATCGGCGCCTTCCAGCGTTTTCTGGTCACGTAATACGTCGAGCAGGTAATCGTGCCAGGTACGGACAACGGTACCATAAACAACCACGCCCGTTGGTTTGTACTGCTCAGCCAGCAACGGAGCGACAATGCCACCCAGCGAATGCCCGAACAGAAATACGTTGTTTTTGTCGACCCAATCATACGTCATTAACTTATCGTATCCCTTCTGAAACGCCGACAGTTCCGTATTGAAACCAATTTCGGCGCAGGGTTGCGTGCCGTCGCAATCGCCCATACCGGGTTTTTCGACCATATACACGGCATACCCTTTCCGCGCCAACTGATCGGTAGCCATGCGGTAGGGATCAACCGGCGGCAGGTACCCCATGGTCATGCAGGACGCTCCCTGAATAAAATAGACCACCGGCATTTTCTTGCCCTCCGAGCCTTTCGGGCGCTTCACCATAGCACGGATGTAGCCACTCTGAAACGGAAACTCATCGTACACCATTTCTAAATCGGGTGCTACTTCATTGGCCCGCGCCTTTACGTTACCCGACGCAATCTTCTCCAGCCTGTTACGAATAAGCACAACCTTGACCGGATCACCTTCGGTCAGCTTCTGCGAGAACGCGACGAGTTCCTGCGGGCCTTTGATGGATACGCCGTTTACGCTGGTGATGATGTCCTTCTCCTGAATACCGATCTGGGACGCTGTTGTGTTTGGAACAATTTGCTGTACCAGCACGCCTTCCGCTTTCGGCAAACCGACGTATTTAGCGATGGTTTCGCTGACCGGAGCGGGGACAACCCCAATGACTCCGCGCTTTTTAAGGTGCTGCCCCGTCGCCAGGTGAATCGTGCCTGTTAGGAGCAAAACCTGAACAATTACATTAATACGTTTCATAATGTTTACTTGTCAAATCTACTTTGCTCGCTTCCGGACTCCCCCCTCCGAAAGTCGTTCAGGCAAAACTAGGTGCATAGCTACCAGTGACCTTTGTCAAAACCTGCTATTCTGTTCGATAAGCCGCTGGCGTCGTTAGGTACGCTTTTTTGAACGCCTTGCTAAACGCAAATACGTCGGAGAAGCCCGTCAAAAACGCTACGTCGGCAATGGCGTATTGCCTGGTTTTCAACAGACTTGCCGATTGTTGGAGTCGCTTCTGAATGAGATACTGACGGGGCGACACGCCAAACGCCTGCTTAAACGAGCGAAAAAAATGAAACTCCGACAAAGCAGCCTGTGAAGCCAGTTCGGCCACGGTCCAGTTAGCCTGTACGTCAGCATCTATCATCCGCTTGGCCAGGTTTACGCGTCGAAACAACTCGGTACGTGTGCTAACCTGCTGGGCCGACATTCGATTGATGGCACCGGCAATACGTAATTGCGACCGCAGCAGCCCTTCGGCGGTCTGGTAATACAGTTCGTCGCTATCCATCGTGATTTGGCCGGTTTGCAGATTCGTACGACAAGCGAGGTGTTCCAGGAATTGCCCTAACGTATCGTCATGCACGGAGCAGACGGATTCGTAAAAATCAAATCCCCGGCACGACGGCGAGACCGGGTTATCCAGCAAACGGCCATCGTCGCCCGTCATATTTCGGTATACATCGTTCACGATTTGCTCATTTACGTACAGACACAGCCCCAGCACGGCCTGCTGCGACGCAAAGTCTATTTCCAGCGATTGCGTCTGGTTCACGACCAAAAATTCACCATCCTTCACCCGATGGGTATGCCGATTTACGCGGTAGTTCTCCAGGCCCTGCATGACGTACTTAATCGACACCGTGGGCGAATCGGTGTCTACTCGCTGAAAGGCGTGCAGGCGCGAGAAAACGGCTTTGCTTCCGTCGGGTCGGGAACTGCTGATAAAGAGTGCGTCGTGGGCGGGCTTGAAGTGAACCATGGCATATACGTAATACGCAACGAAACTATCCGACGGGCTGACCGAACAAAAGCAGTTTTTGACAAAAGGTCGAATTCAGATTTCAATAAACTTTGCAAAATTTGATCGCATGAAACATTCGGTTCATTGGCTAACGGTAGCCGCCTTCAGTGTAGCGTTGACCAGTTCGGCCCCAAAACCGGTTCAGTTCGCCGACGTTACGCAAACCAACCTGCCCCTGCTCGACCTCATCAGCAACTCCATGGATGTTGAGCCATTAGATATCGACAACGACGGCGACCTCGACTTAATTATTGCTTCCGAATTCCGCCCGAACGTAATCCTCATCAACGACGGAAAAGGCGTATTCACGAATGGCACCGCGGGACGGCTGACGGCCAAAAACCATGATCACGAAGACATTGCACTCGGTGATTTTGACCGCGATGGCGATACCGACATCATTTTCGTGAGTGAAGACGATAAAGTACACGAGTACCACCTCAACGACGGTAAGGGCGTCTTTAAAGACGTTAGTGATCAGTTTCCGGTTCAGTGCATCAGCAATGCGGTCGTAGCGGGTGATTTCGATAAGGACGGCGACCTCGACCTGATCATGGGTAATGATGGGCAGGACTATTTTCTGGCGAATGATGGCAAGGGAAAGTTTACGAATGAAACCGCTGCCCGTTTACCGGAAGACAAGGACGTAACGCAGGACGTTGAAGCAGCCGACATTGACAAAGACGGCGACCTGGATCTGATTTTCGGTAATGAAGACGACAACAAGCTGTATCTGAACAACGGGAAAGGTATATTTACCAATGCCACAGCAGGGCGCTTACCGATTCAGGCTGGTGCTGAAGAGACTCGGAAAGTCGATTTGGCGGATGTTGACAACGACGGGGATCTGGATATTCATTTCTCGAACGTCAACTTCCGAAAGACCAAAAACCCGGCTAATCGCTTGCTGATTAACAACGGCAAAGGCGTGTTCATCGACGAAACCGCACGGCGTTATCAGGCTGTCAACAACCTCAATACCGCCGACGCGCAGTTTGTTGATCTGGACAACGACAAAGACCTCGACCTCATCCTGGCCAACGTATTTGGCGCGGGTCCGCAGGCACTGCTGAACGACGGGAAAGGCGTGTTTACCGAGCAGACAAAGCAACTTCTCCCGGAAGGTGCTGGTAAAGAAGCAATCGCGGTAGAAGTTGCCGACCTTAACAAAGATGGCTTACCCGATATTTACTTCGGCGTTTTCCGCGACGCGGATGCCCTGCTCTTGAGTAAGAAATGATTCGGCAATCGGAGATGTTGGGTACTCATAGCCGACATCTCCGATTACTGCTATGAATTCAACCGCGTAAATCCGCCATCCAACGGATAATCGCAACCGGTTACAAATCCGGCTTCGTCGGAGCACAGATACAATGCTAGAGCTCCAACCTCTTCGGGCTTAGCCATACGGCCAATCGGCTGGGTTTTAGATAGCTTCTCGAACATTTCAGCTTCTTTACCCGGATAGTTCTTGGCGATAAATCCATCCACAAACGGTGTGTGCACCCGAGCGGGTGATATGCAGTTGCAGCGGATGTTATCGTTTAAGTAATCTTTGGCCACCGAAAGCGTCATGGTCAACACCGCGCCTTTGCTCATGGAATAAGCAAATCGATCCGATAAGCCCAGCGTAGCGGCTACCGACGCCATATTTAAGATTACCCCTCCCCCGCTTGCTTTAAAGTGCGGAATAACGGCATACAGACAGTTATATACACCTTTTACATTGATGCGGAAAATCCGGTCAAAGTCAGCCTCGGTCGTTGTGTCTACCCGACCGATGTGCGACACCCCGGCATTGTTAACCAGAATATGAATACGGCCTTGTTCAGCAATGCGGTTTACGGTGTCAATAACCTGCGCCTGGTCCGACACATCCACGGCATGGACCTGGGCTTGTCCTCCACTTCCGTTAATTTCTTGAGCAACCTGCTGCGCCAGATCCGCGTTGACTTCTAAAATGTGAACCGTTGCGCCAGCCTGGGCAAACGTCCGGGAAATAGCCAGACCAATTCCGCTGGCTCCCCCCGTAACCAGCGCTGTTTTGTCTTTAAGTGAAAACATAACTAAAGAGTGAATGAGTGAACGAGTGAAAGAAGGCGGTTGTAGACTTCCTCGTTCACTCTTTATAAAGATACCCCGCGTTTCCAGGGAATAAAGTCATCTTGCCCGAGCCGTTCGGCCTGGGTCGTTTCTTCGCCGGAAGCTAGCCGAACGATGTACTCCAATAATGCGTCGGCGTTTTGCTCGATCGTTTGCTCGCCGTCAATAATGGGGCCGCTGTCGAAATCAATCACATCGGGCATCCGGTTTTTGAGCGTCGTGTTTGTCGACACTTTCACAACGGGGCAAACGGGATTGCCCGTGGGTGTTCCTAGGCCCGTAGTAAACAAAATGACGTTCGTACCGGAACCTGCCATTCCGGTTGTGGCTTCAACATCGTTGCCGGGCGTGCAAAGCAAACTTAAACCCGGTGTTCTGGCAGGTTCTGCGTAGTCGAGTACATCGGCAACGGGAGCCGTACCGCCTTTTTTGGCGGCCCCTGCCGATTTAATGGCATCAGTAATCAAACCGTCTTTTATGTTACCAGGCGATGGGTTCATGTCAAACCCGGAGCCCACTGCTTCGGCCTGGGCCGAGTAACCGCCCATGAGATCAATGAACTTCTGAGCTTTTGCTACGTCGGTCGTGCGGTTAATCAGCTCCTGCTCCACCCCGTTCAGTTCCGGAAATTCCGCCAGCACCGTTTTCCCACCCAGTCCAACTAATACGTCCGACAAATGGCCAAGCACCGGATTCGCCGAAATCCCGGAAAAGCCATCGGACCCACCGCATTTCAAACCAACAGTCAGGGCACTCAGCGGAGCAGGCTGACGTTCGATCTTGTTGATTTCGATTAGCCCCAGAAACGTTTCTTTCACCGCCTGCGCCATCAGGGCGTATTCGGTACCGCTCTGCTGTTCATAAATCAGCAGCGGTTTGTTGAATTTAGGGTTCTGACGCTTGATTTCTTTCTCGATGGTATCGGCCTGCAGATGCTGGCAACCCAGACTCAACACCGTTACCCCCGCTACGTTTGGGTTGTTAATGAACCCCGCCAGCAACGAGCCCAGATACGCAGAATCCTGCCGGGTACCGCCACATCCCATTTCGTGCGTCAGAAACTTGATTCCGTCAATATTTTTGAACGGCCGGTGCTGGTGGCGCTGGTTTAAGTTCGTCAATGTCTTGTTCTGCGATTCATCGACAAACGGCTGCATCTTCTTAATCGCGCCAATATCACCCGCCTGATACAGATGTAACAGCTCGTGCACCTGTTCGCGGTACGTTTCGGGTTGGGCGTAGCCAAGCTCCCGCTCGAACGCATCTTTCAGGATCAGTACGTTCCGATTCTCGCAGAAAACCAGCGGCACCACCAGCCAGTAGTTACGCGTTCCAACGCTGCCATCGGCCCGGTGATAGCCCATAAACCGGCGGTTCTGCCAGGGCAACACATCCGGCGGCTGCCAGGAGTATGGTTGTTTTTTGTCGAGGCTGTACCGGTCGGCATCATGTTTGAGGTTAAACGTCGTAATGGATTCACCACGACGAATTGGCTTTGTAGCCTTCCCAACCAATACACCGTACATGATAATCGGGTCGCCCGGCTGGCGATCTTCGGTAACAAATTTATGTTTCGCCCCGACGGCGTACGGCAACTCATACAGATCGTTCTCAAACGCAATCTTTTCCCCGGCCGACAAGTCGCGCAAGGCCACGATAACATTGTCGGCAGGATGAACTTTCAGCACACGGGCAAGCATCAGAAAATATGTTTTTTCTTGTAAAGAGACGTATTCAGCCGAAATATACCACCTGCCGCAAAAACTTTGTCGAACGCTATTGCGAAAGTGACCGTCAATCCCAAGTTTTGGCCTCTATTTTCCTACCCGAACATGCCTACTCCTTTACCCGAAAAGCGCACCAGCTTCCTGGCTGGCCGTCTGATGTCGATGGATGCCTACCGAGGCTTTGTGATGACACTGATGGCGGCCGAGATTTTGCGGTTTCATAAGCTACAGGAAGCGTTTCCGGACAGTCCGTTCTGGGCATTTCTAACGTATCATCAAAGCCACGTTGAGTGGGCAGGCTGTTCGCTGCACGATTTAATTCAGCCTTCGTTTTCGTTTCTGGTGGGGGTTGCGCTGCCCTATTCGCTTGCCAGCCGGGCAACGCAGGGACAGTCGGTCGGCACGCAGTTCGGTCGTGCGCTTCGGCGGTCCCTGATCCTGATTCTGCTGGGTATATTTCTCCGCTCAACGCACACCGATCAAACCTATTTTACGTTTGAAGATACGTTAACACAAATCGGCCTGGGTTACCCCTTTCTATTTCTACTGGGCAACACCAGACCCCGAACGGCCTGGATCGCTTTAGGCGTAGTGCTGGTCGGATACTGGCTGGCGTTTGTTCTGTACCCCGCTCCTGATGCTACGTTTGACTACGCGTCGGTGGGCGTTCCGCCCGATTGGCCAGAGCACTATACCGGACTGATGGCGCATTTCAACAAAAACAGTAACCTCGCCTGGGCCTTCGATACGTGGTTTCTGAACCTATTTCCCAGAGAACACCCGTTTTTATACAACGGGGGTGGATATGCAACGCTTAGCTTCATCCCAACGCTCGGCACGATGCTGCTGGGCCTGCAGGCTGGCTGGTGGCTACGGTCAGACGTAACGCCCCGTGGGTTACTGAGACACTTGCTAATGGCCGGTGTCATTGGGCTGGTTGCGGGTTTCCTGCTGCACATCGCCGGTATCTGTCCGGTCGTTAAACGCATCTGGACGCCCGCCTGGGTTTTGTTCAGCGGAGGCTGGTGCTTCGGCTTACTGGCCCTATTTTACTACCTCATCGACGTACTGAACTACCGGAAGTGGGCCTTTCCGCTGATCGTAGTGGGCATGAACTCCATTGCGATCTACTGTCTGGTACACCTCATCGACCGCTTCATCGTTACTTCATTATATACTCACCTCGGCCATGGGCCATTTCAGGTGTTTGGCCTAGCTTACGAACCACTGCTTATCGGCGCTGCCACGCTACTTATTTTTTACCTTATTCTTCGGTGGATGTACCGCCGGAATCTTTTTATCCGCATCTGACCTATGACAACGGCAAATATTCTTAATCTCTTCGATCAAACGATTTTCTACGGCACGCTGATCATCGAAAACGGACGTATTGTACAGTTGGACCGTTTAGGGCAGGAACGGCCCGGCGAACCGTACATCCTTCCCGGCTTTGTCGACGCCCATGTTCATATCGAAAGCTCCCTGCTCACTCCGCCCCAGTTCGCCCGGCTGGCGGTTGTTCACGGGACCGTAGGAACTGTTTCCGACCCGCACGAAATCGGCAACGTATTAGGCGTACGGGGTGTCGAGTACATGATCGAAGAAGGCAAACGGGTTCCGTTCAAGTTCATGTTCGGTGCGCCTTCCTGCGTGCCCGCTACTCCGTTCGAAACGGCCGGCGCAACCATCGACGCCCACGACGTACGTAAGCTGTTAGCGATGAAGGAAATTGGGTATCTGGCGGAGGTCATGAACTTTCCGGGCGTGTTGAATCAGGATCCGGAACTGATGCTGAAAATTGCGCTGGCTAAGGCGTTCAACAAACCTATTGACGGACATGCGCCCGGTCTGACTGGTGACGATGCCCAGCGCTACGTCGACGCCGGAATCAGTACCGATCACGAATGTTTTACGTACGCCGAAGGGCTCGACAAAGCCCGGCGGGGCATGGGTATCCTGATTCGCGAGGGAAGTGCCGCCCGCAATTTTGAGGCCCTGATTCCCCTGCTGGCCGAGTTTCCGGAACAGATCATGTTCTGCTCCGACGATAAGCACCCCGATACGCTCGCCGAAGGCCACATCAACCAGCTAGTGTTACGTACCCTTGCCGCAGGGCACTCGCTCTGGAACGTTCTGCGAGCCGCCTGCCTGAATCCAGTTCTACACTATCGACTGCCGATCGGCTTATTGCGCGAAGGCGACCCCGCTGATTATATTGTGATTAACAACCTGCTCGATTTTCACCTACAGCAAACAGTGATCAACGGAGAGGTGGTGGCCGAACATGGTCAGTCAGCCATTCCTGATTTGCGGAGTGCGCACGTCAATCAATTTAACTGTTCGCCGAAAATAGCAGGCGACTTTGCGGTCACTTACGATGGACAGTCCGGAGGGCAGATTCGGGTTATCGAAGCCCTCGACGGGCAACTTGTTACCAATGAGCTGCATCTGGAACCTAAACTAGAGGATGGCTATATCGTACCGGACCCCGAACGCGACATCCTGAAACTGGTCGTCGTGAACCGGTATCACGACGAACCACCCGCCATTGGCTTCATCAAAAACTTCGGCTTAACCCAGGGCGCAATTGCCTCATCGGTTGGGCACGACTCGCATAATATCACCGCGGTGGGCTGCGACGACGAGAGCATCTGCCGGGCAGTTAATTTGGTGATCGAAGCAAACGGCGGATTATCTGCGGTAAGTGGCCAGCAGCCGCAGAATAATCAGGAAGTGATGAGCCGCCGGAAGTTCCTGCATCTGACTACCACACCCGATACGCAGTTGCTTCCCTTACCGGTTGCCGGTTTAATGACTGACCGCGACGGCTACGAGATTGCGGAGCAGTATACGGCCCTCGACCTATACACGAAGCAGGAACTGGGCAGTACGTTGGCCGCTCCGTTCATGACGTTATCGTTCATGGCCCTCTTAGTTATACCCGATTTAAAATTGAGTAACAAAGGTTTATTTGACGGAAAGCGGTTTTCGTTCGCCCCCCTTCAAATAATCAAATAAGGCCAATAAAAAATTTTATTTGCCTACCGTTTTTAATTCAATTTTTTATGAATATGTTTACAGACCTCAAGGCTATTCCCAACCCTTACCTACCCTCTCATGGCTCGCTCTCGTACACAAACCGGCCCCGACGACGAAACATTATGGAATCAGTTTCGTGGTGGCGATGAAAACGCGTTCGCTCGGTTGTATCAGAATTACGTGCAAACTCTCTACCACTACTGCGCTCATTTCGCAACGGATCGGGCACTGATTAAAGATTGCATTCACGACTTGTTTGTTGAGCTGTGGAAACACCGGACTACCATTGGACCAACTACTTCGGTACGGTTCTACCTGATGGCCTCCATCAAGCGGAAGCTGGTCCGTCACCTGACCGCCGAACAGAAGCTGGTTAGTCAGGATGAAATCACCAACGGTCGCCGGGTAGGCGATACACTGCCAGGAGCGGATCAATCGCACGAAAACCTGCTTATTGCGCACGAGGAAGATTCATACATGAACGACTGCCTGCATCAGGCCCTTGAAAAATTGCCTCGTCGCCAGCGTGAGGCCGTCCATCTGCGTTACTTTCAGAACATGAGCAACGAAGAAATTTCGGCCCTCATGCAGATTAACATTCAATCGGTTTATAACCTGATCTTCGGCGCGATGAGCAACCTCAAGCGCTACGTTACCCCAGAAAACGTTTCTCTTTAATACCTAATACTGCTTATTCCTAAACCTGACTTTGCCCGGTAGCTCTCAAAGCTACCGGTTTTTTATTTTTTGAATTAGCTACGTTAACCAAGCGGGTTGCGAACAACTCGTCGTTCCGGTAACTTCGCCTGATGAATACAGATTCAACGCCACTACCCGAGCGGGTTCGCCCGCGCACGCTCGATGAGGTTATTGGACAACGGAAATTAATCGGTTCGGGCGGTGCCCTGCGCCGGGCCGTCGACGCCGGTCGGCTGCCATCCATGATTCTATGGGGTCCACCGGGTGTTGGAAAAACAACCCTGGCCTTATTGCTGGCCGAAGCCGTTAAGCGCCCTTTCATTGCACTCAGCGCCATCAATTCGGGCGTTAAAGATATTCGGGATGTTCTGAATCGGCCCAGCGGTATGTTTCCGCCCGTCGTTTTTATCGACGAGATTCATCGGTTCAACAAAAGTCAGCAGGACGCCCTGCTCGGTGCCGTTGAGAAGGGACAGATTACGCTGATCGGCGCTACCACCGAAAACCCATCGTTCGAAGTAAACAGTGCCCTGCTGTCGCGCTGTCAGGTATATATTCTGGAGAGCCTCGACCGTGACGAATTGATTCAACTCATTGACCGGGCCATTGCCCAGGACGCTTTTCTTCGGTCGAAAACGATAACAGTTGACTCTTACGATGCACTGCTGCGTCTGTCGGGTGGCGACGGCCGCAAATTATTAAATCTGCTGGAGTTAGTGGCCTCAGCGCATGTATCGGCCGATCCGCTGACGATTACCGATGAACTGGTAACAACAATAGCCCAGCAAAACATTGCCCGTTACGATAAATCAGGCGAGCAGCATTACGACATTATTTCGGCGTTCATTAAATCGTTACGTGGCTCCGACCCGAACGCAGCGTTGTACTGGATGGCGCGCATGATCATTGCGGGCGAAGACCCGGTGTTTATCGCTCGCCGGATGCTGATCCTGGCGTCGGAGGATATTGGCAACGCCAATCCAACCGCCATGATTATGGCCTCCGAAGCGGTACAGGCCATTAAAGCCATTGGTATGCCGGAAGGCCGGATTATTCTGTCGCAGGTAGCCGTTTACCTGGCGACCTCGCCGAAGAGTAACGCGAGTTATGCTGCTGTTGACGAGGCTATTGCCTTAGCGGAGAAAACAGCGCATTTACCCGTACCGCTGCACCTACGTAACGCCCCGACGAAACTGATGAAACAGATCGGGTACGGCAAAAATTACCAGTATGCTCACAGTCACGAAGGTAATTTCGCCCAACAGAACTTTCTGCCGGATGAGTTGAAAGGGCAAAAGCTGTATGAACCGGGTCATAACGCGCGCGAAGCCGAAATTCGACGTAACCTGCAAAAGTGGTGGGGCGATTGGTACGGATACTAACTTTACCGGCATGAGTAACCGTCTTTAATAACGAAGGTGGGTTTTTTATGAACTGGTAAGTAGACTGCACGCCCTGACGCGTTATTAGCAGAATACAATGCACACTGGTCATCACTCTCTTGTCGATATTAAACGTTCGGTATGCGCCCTTCATTAAACCTGCTGATCTACCTGCTGGCCCTTATCTTTCCCCTCGCCTGCATCGATCCGATTGACCTTACGACGCAGGGCACAAATGATATTCTGGTCGTTGACGGTCTGATTACCGATCAGGTAGAGCCTCAGCTTATTAAGCTGAATCGTTCCCAGGCCGATCGGCTCACGGGTCAGTTCAGCACCATCCCGCTCAGTAAGGCAACCGTAGCGGTTGTGGTTGATTCGGCTACGGTTGTCAGTTGCCATGAAACCATCGACGGTACGTATCAGCTTCCCAGCGATTTCAGAGGGCAGGTTGGACATGCTTATCAGCTGCGCTTCACCCTCCCCGACGGCACCCGCTACGTATCAGCCCAGCAGGTGATGCAGCCCGTATCGCCAATAGCGAAGGTGACAGTTAAGTTCAACCCAACGAGTTTGTCAGCACAGCAACTCGATGGCTATACAGCCGCTCACGACATCTTCGTTGATACGCAGGACCCCGCCGGCCAGCACAACTATTACCGCTGGGAGTGGAAACTTTGGGAACGGCAGTTTTGGTGTAAAACCTGTTTGCAGGGCGTCTATTCCTACTATAAAGTGCTGCCTAATATGTACAGAGGCCGGGATTACTTTGTGACGGGCACCGAACGCCTGGATGACTGCTTCAGCCCTCCGGCGGGTAAAGCCGGTGAAGAAGCGCCGGAAGTTCCCAGAGAGTTTTTCCTTTATGATTACCAATGTCAGACCCCATGCTGGCACATATTTTATGGCTACGACATTACGGTGCTGGATGATAAGTTCCTCAATGGCAGCCCGATTATCCAGCAGCGGGTAGCGCAGGTTCCGTTCTACGACGCCCAACCGGCGCTGGTTGATATCCGTCAGCTCTCGCTATCCCCCGACGCGTATCGGTATTACAAACTCTTCCAGGATCAAACGCAGAAAACGGGCGGCTTGGCCGACACGCCAGCCAGCGTACTAATCGGCAACATACGGCAGGTTGATAATCCAGATGTCGGCGTAGTAGGCTATTTCTCCGCTTCAGCCAGTTCGCTGGTCCATTACTGGCTCAACCGAACCGATACCGAGGGCTTAGCGTTCGGCGCGACTGACCCATCGGGTCCTCATCTAAGCGAAGGCGACGATCTCTTCTACGTCCTGAATAGGCGTCGGCCTACTCCTGAACCTCCGCCACCGTATCTGGGCGAGCGAGAAAGACCTAAAGTCAGGTTGTGGCCGTTTAACGACCGTCCCCCGCTGGTTCCCTGTCTGCTGAGCGATAATCAAACCCCGTTCAAACCGGAAGGATGGCGGGACTAATCCGCTTCATGCGTAAATGTTACGTTAGTTTTTCTGTTGGCTTTGCCATCGGCCGTTAACGGCCGCCTGCCGATCTATCTTAAAGTAATCAACAGATAAACAGCATTTTGCTGACGCTCAGCCTATTTATTATCTATAATTCACGCTATATAACGTAGCATTGGGGCTTCGTACCGGTCAACAGTAGCCTACGGGCATAAATCGACTTATACAGATTAACATCACCTGAACACATTGCGGAATTTACTCTTATGAATCGTTCGTTGGCGAAAAAGCGCTGGTACCGGCTACTGCCTGTCGTTTTCATTACGTACAGTTTAGCCTATCTGGATCGGGCTAATTTTGGCTTTGGGGCCGCCAGCGGCATGGCCAATGATCTGCACATCACCCCCGCCATGTCTTCCCTGCTGAGTTCTTTGTTCTTTCTGGGGTATTTCTTTTTTCAGGTACCGGGGGCTATTTACGCCCAAAAACAAAGCGCAAAACGATTGATCTTCTGGTCATTGATTCTCTGGGGTGGACTTGCTACGGCAACGGGCCTTATCAGTAACGTAACGATTCTAATCGCCATTCGCTTCATGCTGGGCGTGGTTGAAAGTGCGGTTATGCCCGCTATGCTTTTGTTTTTGAGCCGGTGGTTTACCAAAACCGAACGGTCGCAGGCCAATACGTTCCTAATTCTGGGTAACCCGGCCACGATCCTGTGGATGTCAGTCCTGTCGGGGTATCTGATTCAGGCCGTAGGCTGGCGCTGGATGTTTATTCTGGAAGGCATCCCGGCCATCATCTGGGCTTATTTCTGGTGGAAGCTGGTGGAGGATAAACCGCAGGATGCAGATTGGTTAACTGGAGCCGAAAAGCAAGCCTTAGCCGACGAATTGGAGCGGGAGCAGCAAGGGATTAAACCAGTCAAAAATTACAGCGAAGCATTCCGGTCCCGCGTTGTCATCCTGCTTTGTCTGCAATATGCGTTCTGGAGCATCGGCGTGTATGGCTTTGTGATGTGGCTTCCCTCCATCCTGAACGCAGCCCCGAATATGACGATCGTCAAAACGGGCTGGTTATCGGCAGTGCCGTACGTCCTGGCAATCATTGGCATGTTGAGTGCCTCTTATTATTCCGACAAGACTCAGCACCGCAAAGCGTTCGTCTGGCCGTTCCTGGTGATCGGCGCTGTGGCTTTCTACGGGTCGTACGCTTTAGGAACCGATCATTTCTGGCTGTCGTTCGGCCTGTTGATTATCGCGGGAGGAGCGATGTATGCGCCTTACGGACCGTTCTTTGCCATCATTCCCGAAGTACTTCCCAGCAACGTAGCGGGTGGAGCCATGGCGTTGATTAATAGCTTTGGCGCTTTAGGGGCCTTTCTGGGATCGTATCTGGTAGGCTATTTAAACGGCACGATGGGTAATTTTGGGGCTTCTTATCTGTTTATGGCGGGGTCGTTGCTGCTTTCGGCAGGTTTGACCCTAATCGCCCTCAAAAAGCCCGTTGCAGCTTATACACCCACGGCAAAAAGTGTGAATGTTCCTTGAATAAGGCAAGTTCTGGGCTAACAAATAGCCCGTGTTGGTGACGCCGATGAAACGTAAAGGGTTACGTCTCAACGGCGTCACCAACACTTCTCTATTATTTTTAGAACGCAACTGGCTTTAGACGTAATCCCGTATCCTCGGGTAAGCCGAACACCAAATTCATATTTTGCACAGCCTGCCCCGATGCCCCTTTTGTCAGGTTATCAATTACGCTCGTAATCAATAGCTGACCATCGTGCAGCTCCAGATGCAGGAAGCACTTATTTGTGTTGACAACCTGCTTGACATCTATCGGCGTTTCGCTCAGGTGCGTAAATGGATGCCCTTCGTAATAGGTCCGGTATAACTCTTTGGCGTCTTCTCGCGTACCGTCGAAAGGTGTATACACGTTCGCCATGATCCCACGCGTGAAATCACCCCGGTATGGTACAAAGTTGATGGCGTGCGTAAAGTCAGGATCGAGCCGGGTTAAGCTCTGGCGGATTTCAGCAAGGTGCTGGTGGGTAAACGCTTTGTAGATCGATACGTTGTTGTTCCGCCATGTGAAGCCTGTTGTGGGCACAAGCGCCTGTCCCGCTCCGGTACTTCCCGTAATGGCACTTACCTGAATGGCATCGGTTAGCTTACCCGCCTTGGCCAACGGCAGCAAGGCCAGTTGAATTGTAGTGGCAAAACAGCCCGGATTGGCAATGCGCGTAGCCTCCTGAATGCGCTCCCGCTGCAATTCCGGTAAACCATACACAAAATCGTTCTGCTCGTCGCGGTAGTCGGCGCTCAGATCAATGATCGTTACATCGTCCGACACCTCATTCTCAGCCATAAACGTTGCGGAAGCACCGTGACCGGAGCAGAGGAACACCGCGTCGAGTCCTTCTTTAGCCAGCAACGCAGCAGGATTTTCGACCGAGAAAACCAGGTCGGTATCGCCCAACAGATCGGTATGCGTAGCCCAGACGGGTTTACCTGCCTGGCTATTGCTGTGCACAAACGCGATGTCGACAAAAGGGTGATTAATCAGGATGCGCAGCAGTTCGCCACCTGTGTAGCCCGCTCCGCCGATGATGCCAATGTTCAGTTTCATTCAGGAAAGTATTCGTTTATATAACGCAACGTGTTCGGCAATGAATTTGTCCCATGCGAATAAAGAAGCTCGCTCCACTGCCTTTGCCGACAGGCTGTTTCTTATCGACGAGGACGTAATAACAGTCAGCATAGCCTGGCAAAGCGCGTCTACATCCGTCGGTGACACCTTGATGGCCGCATCGCCAACGACCTCTTCAATCGCTGGAATAGTCGATGTAATAACCGGCATCCCGCATTGCAAAGCCTCTAAGGGCGGCAGACCGAAGCCCTCGTATAAGGATGGGTAAACGAAGCCCAGCGCCCCCGAATACAACGGAGCCAGTTCTTCGTTCGGCACGAAACCCGTCACGACCAGACGAGACCGTAACGCCTGATTTCGGGACAGCTCATCCATGATCTTGTCGAACTTCCAGCCTTTCGTACCCACCAGCACCAGCTTCACATCGACCGGTATTTCTCCGCTTTGTACTAACTGAACAAAGCAGCGAATGAGGTGATCGGTATTCTTGCGCGGCTCGAACGTAGCCAGACTCAGCAGATAGGGCGCATCGACCAAACCGTATTTCGCCCGGATCGCCTGCTTTTGGGCTTCATCGGTAACCGGATGAAATAGCGTGGGTGATGCCGCCAGATGAATAGGCGTTACCCGACCAGGGTCAGTTTTTGTGTAGCTACAGAAATCCTGTTTGGTGGCTTCTGATGCCGTAATCACATAGGCGTCGGGTGGTAACGTATTCAATACGTCCCGAACCGTACTGTCGCCCGTTGGAAACCATTCCGGGTGAAAGATCGGAATCAGGTCATGAATCATCTGAACCTTACGCACCGACTTGTTCGTCCGTACGGCTTCGGGAATCGGATAAAACGGCGAGTGGTAAATGCTGCTAGCCGCCCACTGGGTCGGATCAAATCGGGCTTCGTCGGTATGCAGCAGTTTCCTAGTCCGATAGAAAGCCTCCCGAATGATTTTTGAGGGTAAGCTGCCTATGGCAAACGGAGTGAGCAACGCATTTTCGATACGTCCCCATTGCCGCTCCGTCGGGCGATTGATGAACGTTGGGGCAGCACCTCCTAAGCGATTCTGCACGTAACGCATATTCTCGGCCAGGTGCGTAGGAGCCGCGACGGACAGATTGACATCGGTACGCTGCTGCAGGCCCGTCAGCAATTGGTCTACCACACGGCTAACGCCCGTTTGCGCCTGCCGGTGGTAGAACCCAATGCCTAACGGATTAACATCAAGAATTACTTTCACGAATCTTCTCGTAAATCATCACCTGATTCGACGCTACTTTCGAGAAGCCGCGTACATCGTCGCCGGTCCAGGCGTTGTTCATTTCGCCGTATGAACCGAACACCGACGCCATGAGGTCGTGGTCTGACTCAATACCTAACACCTGGAAGCGATACGGAGCTAGCAATACATGCACTTTTCCGGTAACGTGGCTTTGCGTATCGGCCAGGAAGATTTCGATATTGCGCATGACCGGGTCCATGAACTGGCCTTCGTGCAGCATGGTGCCGTACCAGTTCGCCAGTTGCTCTTTCCAGTACAGCTGCCACTTGGTCAGGACGTGCTTTTCGAGCGTGTGATGCGCTTTGATCAGAATCAACGGCGCGGGAGCTTCGAAGCCTACGCGACCTTTGATACCGATGATTGTATCGCCCACGTGAATGTCGCGACCAACGCCGAATGGTCCGGCAATTTCCGTCAGTTTACGGATAGCATCAACCGGATTCGCGAACGTCTCATCCCCGATGCCTTTGATTTCGCCGTGCTGGAACGTCAGCGTAATGGTTTCGGGCTCCGACTTTGTGACCTGTGTTGGCCAGGCTGATTCGGGTAAGAACTGGTCAGACGTCAGCGTTTCTTTGCCGCCAACCGACGTTCCCCACAAACCCTTGTTGATCGAGTAAGCCGCTTTGTGCCACTCCTGCTCAACACCTTTCGACTTCAGGTATTCAATCTCGGCTTCCCGTGACAGGCGAAGATCACGGATGGGCGTAATGATTTCGGCCTCTGGCGCAATGATCCGGAACGCCATATCAAAACGAACCTGGTCATTACCAGCACCGGTGCTACCGTGTGCAATCGCCGACGCGCCAATTTCACGAGCATACTCAGCCGCAGCAATCGCCTGGAAAATCCGTTCGGCGCTCACGCAAAGTGGGTACGTATTGTTCTTCAATACGTTACCAAACACCAGAAATTTCAGGCATTGCTGATAATAATCGTCCGTTTTGGAGATCGTTACGTGCGACTTCACGCCCAACGAATAGGCCCGTTCTTCGATTGCCTTCAATTCGGCATCCGAGAAGCCACCTGTGTCGACCAGCACCGAGTGAACTTCCATTCCCCGGTCTTCCGACAAATATTTAACGCAGAAGGAGGTATCTAATCCTCCGCTGAAGGCAAGAACTACTTTTTGAGACATCAGACATAAGGCACCGTTCGCAGCCATACGGTTATGCATGACTGGCCCGCTGCCACTATAGTTTTGGCGGGGCAAATATCGGACATTCCGGCTAAAACCGATTTAGTTATGTCGATCAGATTACGTGTTTTTGTTTTCTATGAAATCTCACTTGTTTTGTTCCCCAACACCCCATCGTAACCTATACTATGCGCGGACTTAATATTGATGCGTGAATTAACCTGTAAAGAAGCCAATCTCCTTTTTGTAGAAGAAGGCTTGTACTAATCTCCGATCTTTTCCCAAAGTGTCGATTTGCTCTAAAACAGCTTCTGTCAGGGCTTCCAAC
>NZ_BAAGZD010000044.1:31057-192143 GCF_054778895.1 Spirosoma fluminis | reverse complement strand
ACGGCTGGCTCACGTTCCCACCCCTAGCGATCAGGCTCCTACTTTATTGACAGACTTGATTCCCTTTCCCGCTATTCAAACCGCTACCTAAACGACTATTATTTTGCTCTTTTATATTCCACATAATTGATGATGTAGGGAATGTCCACGACCTTACCGTTCAGGGTATAGCTCGTTTTCAGCGAAGCATCCTTACGCACGTCACCGGGTTCGTAGGCGGCAATCAGATCGTTGGTCGGGATGTTTCGCCCACCGGGCGGGGTATTGGCAAAGCCGGTTACGGCGGCCGCCGATGCGCGGGGCGCGAACGTGTATGCAAAACTGCTCCATTCGCCCAGATCATTACCCCCCTGGTACTGAACCTCGAATATGGATTCGGGACCGTTCTTTCTGGCCGGATTGAAATTATCCGCGTACACCGGGTTCAGTGAGTAGCCGGTCACCTGTTTCAGGGTCGATACGGCCTCGGCGTATTTTTTCTGTGTCAGATAGACTTTACCCAGCAGAGCCAGGGCCGCGCCCTTGGTGGCACTGCCCGTTAGAGCCGCCGGGTAGGTGGCTGGTAAGCCAGCGGCCGCTTCTTTCAGATCCTTTTCAATCTGCGCCCACACCTCAGCCTGCGGGGAGCGGACCAGATCAAAGGCTTGGTTAGGATTGGCCACCGTCGAGGTGAGCAGGACCACGTCGCCGAAATACTGCACCAGATCGAAATAGAAATAGGCGCGCAGAAACTTCAACTGCCCTTCGATGGGCGTCCTTTTGGTCGGCTCAAGATCACTGGTAGCCAACTTCTCCAAGGTATAATTCGAATTGTACAGGGCGGAATAGTATTGATTCCAGAGACCACCGATTTCGGTATTACCCGCGTTAACGGTTGAGAATTCAAAGGCTTCCCAACGCACGGCATCCCCCCGATCGGCCGGGTTAAGATCGACCGTGGTATTATCAGAAGGCAGTTCCTTAAAGATGTAGGCGGAATTCGTGATCGACTGTAATTGGCCGTACACCCCGTTGAGTGCCTGTCGGAACTGCGTTTCGTTCTTGTAAAAGACCCCGGTGCTAATCCGGGTCGGGTCCGTCGTCACCAGAAAGTCTTCCTTGCACGAGAACTGCCCCAGGCAAAGAAACAGGGCTACGAAAGAGAGTTTTTTGTTCATGGCGATTAGAAGTTAAGCTTGATGCCGGTGGCAATGGTTCGGGGAACGGGGTAAGCCTCATCATCAATGTTGGGCTCGGTCGTACTACGGGTGCTCACGTCGGGATTACTGCCCGGATAGTTGGTGAAGAGGAACAGGTTGTTGCCGGTGACAAAAATCCGGGCACCGCTCAGCACCGATTTGAACTTCGGCAGATTATAACCAATAGTTATGGTTTTCAGCCACACGTAGCTGGCATCGTATACGTAGCGGTTGCTGCTCTCGCGCGACCATTTAAAGTAGCTCGTCCCTCCCTGTGAGTGTACATCGCCCGGATTTGGTCCCGGATTTTCGGCGGAGCGCCACCGATCCTTTGCCTTCGTCTGCACGTTGAACACGCCGTCCATATTCATCGTCGATGACTCGATGTTGCGGTAAATATCAAAGTTCTGGGCACCGAGAAACAGCACGTTGACATCAAACCGTTTGTAATCCCCCGCCAGGGTCCAGGCCCAGGTAAAAGCCGGATTGGGATTGCCAATTTCAACCATGTCCTTGGTATCGTAGGAGATGACGCCGTCGCCGTTCGTATCGGCAAACTTCATTGCGCCGGGAATGGCCCCATCCTGCTTAGGCGCGGCATCAATTTCGGTCTGGGTGTTAAATATGCCTGTTTTCTGGTAGCCATAGATCATGCCCACCGGACGACCCACCTTCTGAACGCTGTACCCACTGTAGAATTCGCCGTAGTACAGCGCATCGTTAGATCCCTTGATGGCCAGAATCTTGTTACGGTTGAAACTGATATTAGCGTTGGTGCGGAAGTTGAACTGGCCAAAGTTGGTGCGGTACTCAGCCCCCACCTCAAACCCATGATTTTCTACTTTACCAATGTTCGCTAAACTGGTGGTGAAGCCAGAAACCGCCGGTATTGACACCGGCAACAGCATGTCGTTGGTTATTTTCTTATAATACTCGACGTTGAAAATCAGTTTGCTGTTAAAAAGGGCCAGATCCATCCCGATATCGACCTGATTCGATTTTTCCCATTTCAAATCCTGATTGGCAAACGAGTTGACGTTTTTGCCGGGAACGAACGTATTGCCCAGAATATAGTTGTTGGCCCCCACGAATGCCAGACTGGGGTAGTTGCCGATGGCATTATTGCCCGTTACCCCCCAACTCGCCCGGAGTTTCAGATCGGATAGCCACGCCGTTTTTGGCATAAAAGATTCTTCGGTCAACCGCCAGCCGATAGAGGCTGCCGGGAAGTCGCCGTACTTGCTGTTGGCCCCGAAGCGCGAACTGCCTTCCCGCCGGTACGACGCCGAGAATAAGTACTTGTCTTTGTACGAGTAGTTCACCCGGCTCAGGAAAGCCAGTAGTGACCATCCAAACTCGTAGGAGTTAGCCGACCGGATGGACGCCGAGCCTAGAAACGGCACTAAATCATCGGGGAATGTATTCCCGGTACCTGTAATACCACGCACGCGTTCCTGCTGCGCGGTGTACCCCGCCAATATATCAAGGTTATGGTTAGCGGGTAGCTGCGGTTTAAACGTCAATAGCTGATCGAGTGAATAATTCGTCAACTCCTCCGTTTGGTCAGTTTCAGTGGCATTCCGGGGTGGTGCGCCCGACGAACCTGAGGCCACGCCCAAACCGATGGTTGAGGGGACGTATTCTTTATACGTATTGTTGTTCAGCCTGATGTTGGCAGACGTTTTGAACTTGAAATACTTTAAAAACGAAAGCTCGATAAATCCATTCGTTAGTAGATCAGCGATGTTTCGTCGGCGGTACACATTCTCCAGTACGTAAAGCGGGTTGGGAAACCCGAACACGCCATCGACCCCATTGATGTAAGGCACCAGTGCCCCGTCGGCATCGTAGGCCGCTGCCCGGGGGTCCATCACCAGCGCACTGCCCACAACGCCCCCCCGTCCAACGGTGTTGGCCAGATTCTGCCGGGTGTACGAGCCGTTGATGTTCAGGCCGAAGTTGATAAACTTATTCACCTGACCGCCCAGGTTGGTCCGCAGCGAGAAGCGGTCATAGTTCGTATTCTTGACAACCCCGTTTTCTTTGTAATAGCCCGCCGATACTAAGGCTTTGATGGGTCCCGTGCCCGACGAAATCGTCAGGTTCGCGTCGGAATATGGCGCGTTATCGCGCGTGATCAGATCAAACCAGTTGGTTGAATACTTATTCTGCTCCGGAAACCGGATGCCAATGGGAATCTCATCCTCTCTGGGCTCCCGGTTTTGAAGAATCCGGATCTGATCCTGGAAAATTTCTTTTTTGAACTGGGCGAATTCAAACCCGTTCATCATCGACGTCCGTCGCGACCTGGGTACGGTCTGAATGCCGTAGTCGAGGGCCAAATTGATATTGACTTTGCCGTCTTTAGCCTGTTTCGTGGTAATCAGAACTACGCCGTTGGAGCCTCTGGCCCCGTAGATGGCGGTCGAAGCGGCATCTTTCAGGACGGAGACGTTCTCAATGTCGTTCGGATTCAGGTTTTGCCCCACCGACGTACCCACCACAAACCCATCAATTACGTAGAGGGGGTCACTGCCGGCCCCCAGCGAACCAATGCCCCGCACTCGCACCTGAAACTCGCCACCGGGCGTACCGCTGGTTTGTTTTACTGTAACCCCCGGTGCCCGGCCCTGGAGAATCTGATTGGGGTTGTTGGCGGGCTGTTCACCCAAATCGCGCATGCTGATGACCGATATCGCCGAGGTTATATCCTGCCGACGCTGCGATCCGTACCCCACCACGACGACTTCGTTCAGGGTTTGATTGTCGGGCAACAGGGCCACGTTGAGGGAAGTCTGATTGCCCACCACGATCTCCTGTTTAACGTAACCCACAAAACTAAACACGAGCACGGCCGAAGCGTCGGGTACGGTGATGCGAAAACTACCTGTCCCGTCGGTCGTCGTGCCCTGCGAAGCACCCTTCAGGGCTACGGTGACGCCGGGCAATTCAGTCCCTTTCTCATCGACAACGCGTCCCGACACCGGGATGTCGACGGCCATCGAATGCGCAACTTCCGGTGTCCGAGCCGAAGCACTGAACAGCGGTTGCCCGGTGGGTAAAGCCGCCCCGTTGCGGGTGCCGACGGGCGACGGCTGCGCCAGTGTGTTGACGCTGAAAGCCGTCAAGCTGAGCAGCGTGAGCAGGTAAGTTTTCTTCATGATTATAAAGGGTTAATTAGAAAAGTGGCCTAAAAACACATGATATATACGCTCCCGGAAGGCAGCTAATCTGGTAACCGGAAACGTAATTAACCTGGATGAAAAAAGACAAACTGACCCGTCTAATTTGGGGATTCAGACCAAGTCAGTTATATAATTTTTCGCCGAGAAGAAGACTTTTTGTTGATATATTGCATAATTTACCACAAAAATAAGACTTTGATTATATCCGACTCAATGGACATTTTGTCTTATTGTTTGGCTTTTTTGATATGGATTTGTACCGCAAGTATTTCAACCAGCAGCAGTTAGCTATGCTGTCTGTCCAGACGCCGAGTTGGGGTGTCGATATTCTGACGATTGGACATAACGTGCACCCGGCTCGCAAAGCCTACCCGGATCACAACCACCCCAACCAGTACTGTTTCGACTGGCGTGAGGGCCGGACGCTCGATGAATTTCAGCTGGTGTATATCGCCAACGGGCAGGGCGTTTTCGAGTCGCAGACCATACCGCCCACCTTAGTGGAGGGCGGCACCGCTTTTTTGCTCTACCCCGGCGTATGGCACCGGTTCAAACCGTCCTACGAAGTCGGCTGGGAAGAACTTTGGGTGGGTTTCCGGGGGCATTACGCGGAGTATCTGATGCGTCAGGAGTGTTTCAGCCCGGAGCAATCCCTGATGTCCATTAGTCTGCGGTCAGAGCTGCTCAACGTGTTCACCCGGCTGATCGACACGCTTAAGTACGAAGGAACAGCCTACCAGCAGATCGCCACCTGTCAGGTCATTCAGCTACTGGGCCTGGTTTATACGTCGGCTCTAACAAGTGATACCAGCCGCAATCGCCGGGAGCAGATCGTGCATCAGATTCGGTACAAAATTCAGGGGGCCTGGGCGCAACCTATTGATTTCAAAAAGCTGGCCGAAGAAAATAACGTCAGCTACGTGTGGCTCCGAAAAGCGTTTAAGGAAGTGCTGGGCGTGCCCCCCGGGCAGTATCATCTGAATCTGAAAATCGACAAGGCGGTTCAGCTGCTTGGCGAAACGAACCTGTCGATTTCTGAGATTGCCTACCAGACGGGTTTTGACTCGCTCTTCTATTTTTCGAAGATCTTCCGCAAAAAGGTGGCCCTGTCTCCCTCGGAGTTTCGGGCGAAGCGGTTAGGGACAGGCCTTGAGAGAACTGCCGTCAGTTGATGCGGTAGCCGGTTGTCGGCAACGACGGACCGGTTCACTCATTCCCTTATCCAACCTGGATGACGTCGATACGAAGGAGCTGACCCAGTTTCTTTAGCTTCGACGCGATATGCCCCACGCCGACCGCGCAGTGATGCGCCGGGCCGTGGCTGTTCCAGTCGTTGACAAACTGGCGGGCACCCATCGGAAAGCGGTAACGGCTGTTGGTGTTGCCGATTTCCAGGATTGGCCCCGCCACCGACTCGCCTTCGGCGATTAACAAAAACAGCTTTCCCCGCCCGTCCTCGACCACCGACAGTAAGGTAACGGGACCGTTCTTGACCGACATTTCGACCGACAGCCCGGCCCCGACCTTGCCGTGGTAGACGTGTAGCGGGCGCACTTTGGTCCTGCCCTCGGCAATCCTGACGTGTCCCGGTCCATCGTGTCCCATCAGAACCACATCATCGGTGAAATCCAAGGCGTAGTATTCGGTGAAGGAGCCCCCCGCCCCGAACGTATCCATGATTTTCATGGCCTGCGCGTTCTTGATCTCGTATTCCCCCGCGACCGGTACGCCCCGCCCCGTCAGCAGCGACGTGCCGAGGATGATTGAACTCATGGTGTCGGCATTCGTGGGGTTTCCCGTTCCTTTGTGGTAGTAGGCCAGTGACCCCAACTGGTAGTTGGCGACCAGTTGATCTAAGGCTACCGAGGTGCGGGCGGCCCGGTCAAGCTCCGCCGGAGCGCAGTCGGCCTGCACCGCGAACTGATCAAAAAACAACTCGACCCGCTCCCGGATTGCCTGCTGGCTAACCCCTTCTTTCAGGGCGGAAAGTTCATCCACCTCCAGCACGATCATCTGCCCCCCAAACGTAATGGTTTGGAGCGTGGGGTCCGAGTAGATGTCCAGCATCCCGCTGTAGTAGTTGCCCATCAGCCCCAGGCGGTTGTGCGACATCACCTGCGCCACGTGCGCGGCTTCGATCCACTCGTCGATCTCGCGCCAGCAGACGGGATCATCCTGTAGCATACCAGTGACCTGGTGGAAGGAGATGCCCGCCCGGCGGAATACATTCGCAATTTCAGGCACCGGGCAGGCCGAGCAGTACGCCAGCCATTCGCCCGTCATCCGGGTGCGGTCGCTGAGCTGATTGAACGAGGTGTAATCAATGGCGGCATCGGGTGCCAGGTTAAGCAGAATGACCGGTACGTTGGCGCGCTGCACCACGGGCAAGACCGTGGCCGACAGCGCGTAGGTTGTCACGTAGATAAACAAGATATCCACGTCGGCCTGCCGGAAATAATGGCCCGCCTGCATGGCTTTGTCGGGCGTATCGACCAGCCCGATGTTGACGACCTGCGCGTAAGGGCGCTGTAATTTCTGGGCCACCTGCTGCAGATAATCCAGTAAGCGATTTTCCAGCCCGTCGAACTGCGGCCAGTAGGCATCTAGGCCAATGCCAAACAGCCCCACCTTCAGGGCGGGTCGAACGGTTTGCGTGCCGTTCATGGGTAGTAAGTGGGGGGCAGTCTGTAACGTAGTCATGGCGTAGCGTGCGGCCTGTTTAGTATTGGCAGGAAACAAAGCAATATAAGTTCAGGCCAAAGGAAGCATCTGACACTAGCTAATCCAATAGACGTTTTGGTTTATCCTTTGCCCGTTTTGATAGTGAACTGCCCAAGGATAGATACCAGTGGGACAGAAATTTAGGGGTACGTCATTAACCTGAGTCAGGCACGGGTTGTTCACTCTGCCGGTCCATCAATGGTAGCGACCCGGGCATCAGCTACAACTAAACAAGATGGGTAGCTTGCCCGATGACGAGCCGTATCGTCTGAATGATTGCTATCATGCAGCAGGGGATTCACCTAAAGTGGCGCTGAACCGACAAACTTACCCACCTAAGACGCTAAAACGGCTGACGCACCGTAGCTACTGGTACAATGGATGTCATGGCGCTGTCTGATAAGGACCGGAAATTTTCAGGTATGGTATCATAGGCAGGCAACCCCACCCCACTGACGACCTTTGTTCTTTCTGAACAGCGGCTCCATCAGTGCGTTGGAAATACCCCCCCAAATCTACTCAGCCGTGGTGGCTCATGCATCTTTGCCATGGTTGCTCCACCCTGATGGGTATACTTCTGCTTAGTTATTCTTTCCAGGCCAAAAGCCTGCATAAGGGTCTTGGTTGCGGGCTGGAATAGCCTAAGCGTCTACCCGAAAAAAGCTCCGCTAACGAATTTTTACAGTGCCTGTACAGAATCCGCCTATCATTGGGACTTAGTATTGAGTTAAAGGCGTACAGAATCACCTTAAAAGCAGACTATACTATGGATCAGGACATGGGAAGCCGGGGTGTGGCCCGGCCAATGATGCATGAGCACAAACACCCGGCCAATGGTCAAATGAAGGACATGAAGATGAGCGATCAGGACGAAGATATGATGATGAGTCTTGAACAGCGGATGGCCATGCTCCGGATGCACCAGAAACAAACTTTATGGGTCTATTGGCTGGTAGTGATTCTGGGTTTCTGGACCATTCTGTCGCCCCTCACCTTCGACTACGCTAAACAAACCGTCCTGCCCAGCGGGGGGCGTTCGGTCTGGATTTCCCTGGCCGACCGCCTGCTGGTGCTCAAATGGAGTGATATTGTCTGTGGTACGTTGCTGGTCATTTTTGGCTACCGTTCCCTGACGCCTAACCGACCCATCAGCGTCTGGATTTGCTGTTTTGTGGGCATCTGGTTGAGCATGGCTCCGCTGTTTCTGTGGTCGCCATCGGCGGCCAATTACCTCAATGATACGTTGGTGGGTACGCTGGTCATGGGCCTGACGGTATTGATTCCGGGAATGCCCAACATGATTCTCTACATGGAAATGGGCCCCGATACGCCCCCCGGCTGGAGCTACAACCCTTCGAGCTGGCCCCAGCGCTGGATCATGATCGTGACGGGTTTTCTGGGCTGGATGGTATCACGTTACCTGGCGGCTTTTCAACTAGGCTATATCGACCACTCCTGGGATCCATTTTTTAGCGACAGTACGCTCCAGGTGTTAAACTCCGCCATGTCGCACTCGCTGCCCGTATCCGATGCCGGGCTGGGCTCACTGGCTTATACCTTTGAGTTTCTGATGGGCTTCATGGGTAGTTCGGCCCGCTGGCGTACCATGCCCTGGATGGTGACCTTCTTTGGTATCCTGGTTATTCCGTTGGGCTTCGTGCATATTTTCCTGGTGATTTCCCAGCCTATTCTGGTCGGGCACTGGTGCACGTTCTGTATCCTAGCGGCTTCCATCATGCTGCCGATGCTACCCCTGGAAATAGACGAGGTGATTGCCATGATTCAGTACATGATCCGGCAAACCAGAAAAGGCGAAGGGTTCTGGAAGGTATTCTGGAAGGGGGGCGGCATCGACGAAGGCGAGATGGACAAACGCTCCCCCGAGCTGATTAGCTACCCTCAGCAGAGTGGTGCTGTTTTCCAGGCGTCGATCTGGGGCATGAGTTTTCCCTGGACACTGACCGTATCAATGCTGCTGGGCATCTGGCTGGTTTTTTCACCCTACGTCTTTGGCGTTCCAATTCAGACGCCAGCCGCCAGTCTGAGTCATCTCTGCGGGTCGCTGGTCGTCGTCATTTCCGTGCTTTGCATGGGTGAAGTGCTGCGTATTGGTCGGTATCTGAACGTACTGCTGGGGCTGGCCGCAGCGGGGGGCATCTGGTTTACGGGCAACGCACCCACGGCCCTAGCAATTAATTGTCTGGTTGTCGGACTTTTACTGGCCGGGTTAGCCGTTCCGCGTGGCCAAATAACCGAACACTACGGTAGCTGGGATAAGTATGTGAACTAATCCTGTCAAAAAAATGATGGCTCGAAAAGCCGGTGGCTCTTGCCGCCCAGATACTCGCTCTGGAAAAGCGCAGTTTCGTAAAGAAAATAGCTGATTTGATTAAGTTACCTACATAAAGCTTTGAGAAATTGAATACGTTTAAGAAGCCTTGACAATCCGGTTAAAGTCACTGTGTACCAAATAATAAACGAGTTTCAGGAAATACTTTGATCTTATTTTATCTAATCACACAAGTTAAATTCCTTTCCGGTCATGAAAACATCTATCCTTCTCTCAGCTAGTCTTCTGTTAGTAAGCGTAGCCACTATTGCCCAACCGACAATTGGACAAATCAATTCTACTGCTGCCACTATAAATTCAGCGGCTTATAGCGCGGCTAATGTAAATTCAGCAGTCAACAATACAGGGCAAGCGGTTAAAGGCACAGTCAGTACGATGAAGGAAATAGGCTCATTTTTTAAAAAGAAGGAGAAAGTTGCCGAACCAGTCAAAGAAGTAACGGCCAATACTGTTTTATTGACAATTGCGGGGATTGACTATACAAAGCTTAAAGTGATAGAAGACGCTATCAAACCGATCGAAGGGGTGAAATCAACTACAAAAAAATTCAGCGCCAGCGGTTCTACTATTGAAGTGGCCTACGCGGGTAAAGATGATCAATTGTGGGATGCTATACCCGAAACGATAAAAGCGACGTTGACCCTAACTGACCTGGGCAGCGGGGTGATTGCTTTAGAGCAGAAGAAATAAGTATAAGCCAGATTGCAAGATCAGTCTGAATCAAAGTAAGCCCGTCTAAAGGCAAAGACGAACAAAAACAATTTCAGCAATACCCATTCCGGTAATGCCTACGGCCATATTGATGACGTAGTGGATGCCATCCGGCTGGCAATTGAGAAGCGCCATTGACTGGCGCCGGAAACCATTTTCAACATCGGTGAAGAAATTCCGTTAGTTACGCTCAGATTCAGGAGAAAACCGGACAGATTCTCTACGGCACCGACTGGACGACCACTGAACTGCCCAAACTGCTGGCTGAAGCGGGGCCTACGCGCAGGATCTGGTGGGCGATCCGTTCATCAAACCCTGGATGATCGACCGGGCCGACGACCATTACGAACTCAACATCGACAAAGCCAGGCAGCAACTAAACTGGCAGCCGCGATATACGCTAATGATAGTCCTGCCCACGATCATTGAAAACGTACAGGCCCATCCGGTCGTCTGGCACAAAGAAAACGGCCCTGACCTGCCGGAAGCGCTAAACAATAAGTAGGATGGGTAAATGATCGGACCCTTGTTTACCCATCCTGGCAGCACTTTGAATTACGTTTAGGCGATAGAAAAAAGGGGTTCTTTTACTTCCTGCGGAAAAGCGCCCACCGATACCTAGTGTTTTACCTGTTTGGTCATGGTGAATTTTCGGTGAAACAGTTTGATACCTTTGTAAATGGTTACGTTTATAGTACCCGATTCTTTCATGTGTACCTCAGCGCTCAAATGCATGCCTGTTTTCGGATGAATTAATTGTCCGCCCGTCCAGACCTCTCCATCATAGTGGAGATCACGAATGAGAATAGCCCCTTTTACCAGGCCAAAATTTTCCTCACCAGCTTGGTCTACCTCGGCAACGCGAACAAAATAGAGGTCTCCTTTTCGGAAAATATCGACACTGGATCCCCGGGAAGGAAATAGCCATCGGCCTATGATCTGGTCGGCCTGACTGTCCACTACAACACCCGATGGAGAGAAAACCGATGCGACACAGCTGAAAAGATACCAACAGACAACTAATTTCATAATAAACTGGATTCAAAATTTGAAACGCAATGAAGCGAATGACAGAGTACCGTTGATCAGGGCTGAAACGGTCTTACAGGCGACCGCGTCAGTTGACATATAAGCCAGCAAGTCTTAAACCCAACCTAGAGCAACTGTCATATCCGGTTCCTCCTGGCAACACCATATAAACAGAGCTGTATAGCTAGTAAAGACGGGTTAAGAAGCTGCGTAAGCCTCCCTTTTTGCCTGCTGCATCTTCTTATAATTTTCGGCCCAACAACACCCCTGCTATCAGGGCCAGCCCAAAAGCCGCTAAGGGCAGTTTATTTTTAGCCGCCCAGAACTCCGGACTAAACGACCAGGACTGTTCCGTAAACGGACCATGTGCGCCATGGTCGCCGGGAATAGGCTCCCACAGGTTATCCTGCCGGTCGGGGTCGGCGGGTTGGTCGGTCATCTGGCCATCGAAGCCGGTTCGGGCCAGTTGCCAGTCGGCGAAAGAAGGCGCAATCTTGTTGCCAACTATCGCTTCGACCGTGGGCCAGCCAATGTAATATTCCCGGTGATTGTTCTTACTGGCATACACAACGCCCCGAGCCGCCACTTCCGGCTGATAAATCGTACCCATAGGGCGGGGTTTGCGGGGTAATCTGCTCCGCACGAAGCCAAACTGGGTGGTGTTCATGGCGGGCAGTTGCACCATGCAGGTTTTTATTTCGCTTTTATCGTGCAACAGTTCAGCCCGGAGTGAATCATAAAAACCGTTGATGGCGTGTTTAGACGCGCAATACGCCGATTGCAGCGGAATACCCCGGTAAGCCAGTGCCGAGCCGACGAAAACGATACTGCCCCGGTTGCGCGGCTGCATTCGTTTCAGAGCGGCCAGCGCCCCATAGACCTGCCCCAGATACGTGACTTCCGTTACGCGTTTGTATTCTTCCGGCTTCATTTGGTTGATGGGCGAGAACACGCTGTTCATGGCGTTGTTGACCCACACGTCGATTGGCCCCAGTTTCTCTTCGATTTTACTGGCGGCTTTCTCAATCGCTGCGGCATCCGCTACGTCGAGCTGACAGATCAGGGCTTTTCCGCCACAGGCTTCTACTTCTTTTTTGGCACCTTCCAGCCCATCGATGCCACGGGCAATCAGGGCCACATCGGCACCCTCTTTGGCAAATTCCCGGACAATGGCCCGGCCTAGTCCGGCCGAAGCGCCGGTCACTACTACTACTTTTTTAGTTTCCATACCGTTGTGTTTGGCGTAATTAACTTATAACTGATTTTTTTTCGACAGGATTAACAGGAAAGCTTTTTAAACTAACATTCTACAAGATAACTACGGTAGTCATTTGGCCTGCTCCACCCCTAAATCTTACCCTGGGGGCCATTGCCGATGCGCTGACCCAGCGGTTAAACCATATTTTCCTGCGGGATCAGGCAGGCCAACGGACCGTTTTGGCGATAAACCGAAATTACAAACCGACCCGCATGTCAAGGACCATATCTGGTTTCAAAAGTACTTCAACGGCGACACCGGCCATGGCCTGGGGGCCTGCCACCAGACGGGCTGGACGGGCCTGATTGCCAAACTCCTGGAACGTAACAATTGAATCAGCCTGAGCCATCGTTCACTCATAGAATCCGGTCACTACATTGATTGACCCACTGTTGTACCGGCTTGAAAAAGCAGTAGTTGTAACGAATTTGTTACGGATAAAATCAAATAATCAGCAGAACGCTTAGTATTGTTTACCTTCGGCAAAATACTAACAAACGTTACGAATGAGCACACACACCAAACTTAGTGAACTGCCTGCCACCGCCATCTGTGGTAACGACATTAGTTCCTCGTGTCTCTACGTATCAGCACTGAGTATTTTATATGCCGGTCAATACGCCTGGATTTCGCTGCTCCTGGTGGGCGGTACGTTGTTTTTGTTTCGAAAAATTTACGGCGAAGTGGTCGGCGCGTTACCGCTCAATGGCGGGGCTTACAACGTCCTGCTCAACTCAGCCAACAAGTCGGCGGCTTCGCTGGCAGCCTGTCTGACTATCCTCTCCTACGTAGCGACGAGTGTCATTTCGGCTAATGAAGCCATTCATTACGCGGTTTCGTTCTTCCCGACAGTACCGATTATGGTCGGCACCGTGGGCCTTTTACTGCTGTTTTTTCTGCTCAACTTACTGGGGCTTAAAGAGTCATCGAAAGCCGCCATCATCATCTTTCTTATCCATTTAGCCACGCTGGTTGTCTTATGTGTGGTTTGTGGGTGGTACGTACTCACCAATGGTGTGAGCCAGTTTTCAGTCAATTTTGCTGCGAAATCCGAGCATAGTATTTCCTTTCAGCTTTTTGCGGGCTTTGCGGCAGCCATGCTGGGTATTTCGGGCTTCGAAAGCTCGGCCAACTATGTCGAAGAACAGGACCGGGGTGTTTTTCCGAAAACGTTGCGCAATATGTGGATTATCGTAACGGTGTTTAATCCGCTGATTGCCCTCCTGGCTTTAAGTATCATGCCGATTGGCGAAGTGCGTAACCATCAGGAATCCCTGCTGGCGTTTATGGGTGAGCGTTCTGGTGGCCAGTGGCTTTCGTGGCTGGTTTCCTTCGATGCTATGCTGGTATTAAGCGGGGCCGTTCTCACTTCGTTTGTGGGGGTCAGTGGACTGATGAAACGGATGACGCTGGATCGGATTTTCCCCCAGTTTTTCCTGAAAGAAAATAGCCGTCAGGCCCCCTACTACATTCTTTTCCTGTTTTTTGCACTCTGTGTGGCTATTTTGTTAAGCACGAGCGGAAACCTGCAGGCGCTGGCGGGAGTCTATACCATTTCATTCCTGTCAGTGATGGGCTTGTTCGGCATTGGGAATCTGCTGCTCAAACTCCGCCGAAAACGACTGCCCCGTCCCGAAAAAGCCACCGTTAGTTCAGTATTGCTGGCGCTGATTGCGGTGACCATCGCACTTTTGGGTAACGTCATGCTGAACCCGAAGTACGTCTGGGTCTTTTTTGAATACTTTATACCTACCTTCTTGATTGCCCTGATGATGATGGACCGGTCGCTGATCTTAACGGGTTTTTTATCGGTGATTTTATATTTGTTCAGACCGCTTAAACGGAGCATCGAGCGATTGACGAGCTGGACGAACCAGACCATTAAAGAAATCAACGATCAGGAGTTTATCTTTTTTTCGAAGGGAGACGATATAGCCTCATTGAATCGAGTCATGATTTATATTCAGGGTAACGAGGAAACCAACCGGCTGCGTATTGTAACGATTGAGAATGAGCATTTTAAAGCACCGGAACACCTGCACCGGGACATCGAAACCCTGGACCGTGCCTACCCTGAGATTGACATAACGTATGAACGGATCAATGGCTATTTTGGTCCTGAACTGATTCAGGAGCTATGCGAAAAATGGTGTATACCGACTAATTTCATGTTCATCGGCTCCCCCGGCCAGCGTTTCCAGTACCGCGTCGAAGAACTCGGTGGGGTACGGCTTATTATCTGATTAACTTTTTACGGTTAGCCTGCCTACATAAAATTTAGGCTGGCGCACAGGTGAACACCGTTTCGATAAGATACAATCTGGTACAATCGCCGAAGTCCTACAGGCCGGCGTCCGCGCGACGAACGGCATGGTCTATTCTGTCAAGCGGGTACTATAGCGGATTGTGAACAAAGGACTGATTGTTCGTTGAGAAGTATGGTCAAGCTGTCGTTTACTTGTACTATCACACTGTTGGTCAATCGGTTGATGAAGCGCTTTTATGTCTATCGACAGTCGATTCTAACTATTCGGCTGTGGGCCGGTTTGCTCAATAGACTTTAAACATTTCAGATGCCTACTCGATTTCGTCAATATTGGCAACAACTTCAGGAATCGCTCTGGTTTGTGCCGGGTCTGATGGTCCTGGCCTCCTTCGGGCTAGCCTACGGGCTGGTTGAATTTGATGCAACGACCAGTTGGCACGGTGCCAAACGATTCCCGCTCCTATTCGCTTCGGGGGCCGACGGCGCCCGGGGGATGTTGTCGGCCATTTCGGGCTCCATGCTGACCGTAGCAGCCCTGGCCTTTTCGCTTACTCTATCCACGATTTCGCAGGTGAGCAGTCAGTATTCGCCCAGGGTACTACGTAACTTTATGCGCGACCGGGTCAACCAGATTACCATAGGCTATTTCGTCGGTGTGTTTGGCTATTGCCTGATTGTACTGGGAACCATCCGGGGTACCGACGAGGTGAAGTTTGTGCCCTCAACGGCCGTGTTAGTAGGGCTGCTCCTGGCGCTGGGTGGTGTAGCGGCCCTGATCTTCTTTATTCATCACATCGCCGAATCGCTTCAGACGGGTACCATTGTTCAGCACATTTTTCACGAAACGGGCAAAGCGGTTAATGAGTTATTTCCCGACCAGTTTGGCGAACCGATTGATGACCCCCAGAAAGCCAAAGCCGCTTTACAGTACACCGACGGGCAAACGGGCTGGCATCCGGTAAAGGCCAGCCAGTCGGGTTATCTCCAACTAATCAATACCGACGGCTTACTCAAATGGGCGACTCGTAACCGGGTAGTACTACGTATCGAGAAAGAAATGGGTGCGTTTATCGGCGAAGGGACGGTGCTGTTCAGTGTTCGAAGTGATATGGAACGACCTGACCCGGAGGAAGCTGACTGGCCCGCTGATCTGATGGATTATGTCAGTATCGGCCGGCACCGCAACGTAGAGCAGGATGTCGCATTCGGCATTCAGCAGTTGGTCGACATCGCGTTGAAAGCACTCTCACCGGGTATCAACGATACAACTACCGCCATTATGGCCGTCGATTACCTCGGTGCCGTTAGCGAACAATTGGCCCAGCGCGAGTTTCCGGCCAGGCTGCGCTCCGACGGGAAGCACTTACGGGTACTGGTACGGAGTTCGGACTTCGATGCTTATATCCAACTGGCTTTCGACCTGCCCCGTATCAACGCAAAAGGAAACCACGCCGTACTCCGCAGACTACTTCGGGCGCTGGCGCTGGTAAACGAGGCTGTTTGCGACGACGACCGTAAGCCTGTTCTGAAGCAGCAGGCCGAACTGCTCATGGATTATGCCGAACAGACACTAAACACCGATTATGAAAAGCGGCAGGTGCGTGATCTATATAAAAAACTTATGAAAATCTGGTCATGAACGGCAGTTGATCTGGTAGAGTAATTCATTAAAGTCCCCCGCTTCTCCGGTTGCCCTGTTTCATTGGCATTATCTGCTTTTTTTATTTACTTAGTGGCATACCTGATGGATACTGGCCAGAGCAGACCGGTGTCGTTTGCGTCTTCAACCCAGTGATTCAATGCGTCAATCTCAGCCGCCCATGCCAGCCGATGCTCAGGACGAACTTTTTCCGTTCGATTGGTTAAGTACCGAGCCGGTCCGGATGCTGATCAATGCGGCTCCAACCGGGGTTGCTTTGCTGCAGGCGGTCCGCAACGTAACCGGCCAAATCGCTGACTTTCAGTATCGATTAGTCAACCCGATGCAACAGGCATTGACCAGCTATCCCGAACAGGATCTGATGCGTCAGCCTTTGACGGTGCTAAGCCCCGATGTGGTTGAAACAGGTGTGCTGGCGGAGTTAATCGAGGTGGTTTATTCAGGACAGCCCGGCTTATGGATAAAAGCGTATCGATTAGATGGGGAAGTTAGAAAGTACGATCAGCTTGCCCTGAAATCAGGAGATGGTGTGCTCCTCTTAATGCAGGATATTACGTACCGGCCTTTATCGGCCAGTGAGCACCGACAGCAGGCCGACCTGTTAGAAGCGATTCAACGGAAAGAATCCACCAGGTCTCTACGCGCCAGGTTAATCGCGCTGATTAGTGGAAAGACGTAGTACAGGACAAAAATCAATTGCCATCTGGCAGGCGTCATAGCCAAAGTTGATGGGCGTCATATCCTAATCGTTTATTAATAATCACCTTTGCCCAGGCACACTGCCTTCTTCGATACCTACGTTACTTATTAAATGGGCATCACGTCGATCCGAGATATGTACAGGAAATATACCGCAAATAAACGTACCGGCGCACTTTGATACGCTCCCTATGAACGGCTCCTTTATCAACCAAAACGATGAACGACCTACCCGCTGAACAACCTGAGGAAGACCACCAAGCCAGTCGTTCGCTGACTCAACTCGAACAGACAAACCGGGATCTGCTCCAGCAGATAGACGACTGTCGAAAGGAACTGGGTCGGGTTCAGGCCGCCCTGGGGGAAGCGCAGACCGTAGTGGCGCAGCGTCGTCAGCTGGAAGCAGAACAAGGCAGGCTGTTGGTGCAGGAACGGGAGTTAAATGAGTTAAAATCAAACTTTATTAACCTGGCGTCTCATGAGTTTCGTACGCCGATGATGACCATTCTCTCTTCGGCTTCGCTCATTGGCCGCTATAGTGGTTCGGAGGAGGGCGACAATCGGGAGCGCCATGTACAGCGTATTAAAGCCGCCGTGGGTAACCTGACCACAATGCTCGATGGGTTTCTGGCGATCAGCCGGGTCGATCAGTATGACTTGCAAAGCACTCCCCAGATGCTGGAGCTTACCGCACTGTGCCGGGAGGTGATTACGGCTGTGCAGGCCACAGCCAAACCCGGGCAGCACTTCCACTACCAGCCGCAAACGGGTACAGTGCGGCTCAGGCTGGATAAGCCGCTCCTGAAAAATAGTCTGTTTAATTTATTAACCAACGCCAGTAAGTACTCCGCCGATGGGACAGACATCCACTTAACCAGCACGATTCTAAACGGTCAGGTTGTTTTTACCGTAACCGATCAGGGAATCGGGATTCCCGATTCGGACAAAGACAAGTTGTTTACCCACTTTTTTCGCGCCCGGAATGCCATTCATATTCAGGGCGTGGGCCTGGGGCTGTATCTGGCCAAACGCTACGTGGACCTGCTGGGGGGATCCATTAGCTTTACGAGTGAGGTAGGCAAGGGAACGGCCTTTACGGTCCAACTGCCGTTACTGAGCGAGCGGGCATGAAAACGATTCTGGTTATCGAAGACAAACAGGAAGTTCGCGAAAACATCGCGGAGATATTGAAGCTAGCTCAATACCAGGTTGTTCAGGCTGAAAACGGCAGACAGGGCGTGGCACTCGCCCGCACGACCAGTCCCGATTTGATTCTATGCGACGTCATGATGCCCGAATTAGATGGCTATGGCGTTTTACATATTCTGACCAGAGATCCCAATACGGCCCGAATCCCTTTTATTTTTCTGACGGCAAAAATTGACCCCGAACATATCCGTAGCGGCATGAGTTTGGGAGCGGATGATTACCTGACCAAGCCCATCGACGACATTGACCTGCTGGCGGCTATCGAACTTCGGCTTAAAAAAGCCGAACAGTCGCATCGACCCATCGACCAACCCGGACTGACCGATTTTCTGGATACGTTCCGTCAGGCAGATGGGCTTCCGTATTCGACCCTTCGCTACCCCAAAAAACAAGTTCTGTACGCGGAAGGCGATACGCCGGCATATCTTTATTATATCCGGAGTGGGCAGGTCAAGCGTTTCAAAACGGACGCTTCCGCCAACCTATTCATCATGGCCTTAGCGGGCGAAGGTGATTTTGTCGGTTTGCCGGGCTTATTACAGGACACTCCCTATGGCGAATCCGCCGAAGTGCTGCTGGACGCGGAGATCTGTCTGATTCCGCAAGCCGAATTCCTGACGCTCTTAACGAATCATCCTGATATAGGGCTCTACTTCATGCGTCTGCTGGCCAACGAACTAAGCCAGCGCGACGAACGCCTGCTCAAACTGGCGTATCAGCCCGTCCGCAAACGGGTAACGGAGGCCCTGCTGCTGGTTCACCGGAAATTTTATGCTCATGTAGACGAGTCGAAGCGTAATATGGCCCTGCCGCGCGCTAACCAATCTTCGTCTATAACGTTGTCGCGGGAGAGCTGGGCTCAACTGGTGGGTGCGTCGATGGAAACCGTTATTCGGGTGCTGAGTGATCTACGGACCGAAGGGATGCTGGAGCTTTCGGGCAGTCAGATTACGCTACTGGACATTGACCGACTGACCCGGCTCAAACATTGACATGTCGATAAACATCAGGGGATATGTTGACATTGGTCAGTAAGGTGACTGATAGCCATCTTGGTTATCCGGTTTACAATCATAGGGTAAGCCAGATGAACGGGTGAACTTTGGCAAATGGGTAACTCAACGGCAACGGCCTCCAAAACTCCTGCTTTCACCTGGAATTGGCTCATCTGTATCGCGAAGGGTTTTTCTTTTATTGTGTTTGTGACACTGCGGTATGGACTCCGGTACCGATACAGGACGATTGTAACCAATCTGACGAACGCTTTTCCTGGCCAGTCAGCCCAGCAGTACAGGAAGCTGACGAATGCCTATTATCGACACATGAGTGATTTGTGCGTCGAACCGTTTTTATTCTTCTTCGCTTCTGCCCGGCAGCGGGCGCAACTGGCCCGTTTTACGAATCCTCATTTGCTGTCGGCTTTGCACCAGGCTCACCGTCCGGTCGTTCTGCTGGCGTCGCATTACGGAAATTGGGAATACCTGGCCAGACTACCTCAACTGACCGACTACCCGGTTTATACGGCCTATAGTCCCCTCAAAAACCGCTGGCTCGATCAGGTGCTGATTCGCTTACGGTCGCATCTGGGTATGCGAATGATTCCTAAACAAAGCTTTTACCGACAGGCTTTAACCGTACTGCAACAACCCGATGATTTACCTTTGCTGCTCCTGATTGCCGATCAGCGTCCCGGTCCCGGAAGTGCCAAATACCAGCTGCCGTTTCTCCATCAGGATACGGCCGTGCAGACCGGTGCAGAACGCATGGCGGTGTTGTCCAATGCAGCCGTGGTGAATATTGAGGCTCGTCAAACGGCTCGGTTTCAGTACCAATTTACCTTTCGGTTACTCTGTGAGCAGGCCAGCCGGACGGCACCGATGGCCATCACCCGACAGTATTATCAGGCCCTTGAACGGATTATTACCCAGGCACCTATGTACTGGTTATGGTCGCATAACCGGTGGAAAAACAGAGCTACTAATCTGGTGTAGTTAAACACCAATCTGATTTCCCCCGACTTCTTTCAGAGTATACGCATACCCGTCAGCTACCGCCGTAACGTGGCGGGTTTACCCACACGTTACGATGAAGCCATTAAACCAAATTATGGACCCAGCTATCGATGAATTAGCCGCTATCGGGCGCATTGTACAGGCGATTAAGCGCTTTCGCCAACAATGGCCCGACGTGCAGACGGCTCCTGAGCAGGCCAAAGACGCTTACCTGAAAAAGCATCTGTCAGACCAGGACTGGCTATTCTGGAAACAGCTTCAGCAAGCCCCGCCGGAGCCGCTTACGAATCCCCAGGCCCCCCCGCCCAAACCGGCCTTACCCTGTCCGCAATTTAAACGCTTACTGGGCCGATACAAGCGGGCAGTCTTCGAAGTCTATCAAAGGCAACTGCAATCTGATTTTGGGGATACCAATACGTTACCGCCCTGTTAATCAGTGTTCATTTGATCGTCGGGTCAGTCGAATGAACACTTTATAGTTACCCTCGTTCGAAACCTGCCCGATCATGAATGAACCCTACCGGCCACCGGCCACGACCCGGCGTAACGTACAGAGAACTAAAATTCTCATCATCGACGATAATGCAGATCAGTGCGATATAATCCAGACTGTGCTGCACGATTGTATGCCGGAGGTGGATTTGTTGATCGCTTCAACCGGGGAATCAGCGTTTGACCAGCTTCGTTACTGTCTGGATACTAAACAGAAATTGCCCCGATTGATTTTGTTAGATCTGTACCTGCCGCTCGCTGACGATGGCTTACGTATTATCGAACAGGTAAAGCGAAAGGATTCGCCTTACCGCTTGATTCCCATTACGCTGCTATCCCAGTCAACCCGGCAACCGGATGTTCAGCAGGGCTACGAGTTGGGTGCTAATTCCTACATTGTTAAACCGGCCAGTCATGCCCAGTGGCTGCTTTATGTAGAGTCTCTGCGGCAATACTGGTGGCATACAGTTACCCTGCCGCCGGGTTGAGCTACGTTCAGGACGGATCTACTCCGCCTGAGCGTCAGTCAGCAATTGATTAATCAGGTGGTTGGCTGCGCTCACATTCCGGCTAATCATATCCCGGTATCTTACCTCATCATCGTCCTTGATCACCTCCCGTAATATACTGGCTGCTGTGGCAATAATACCCAGGTAACTGTGCAGATCATGGGTGACCTGACGCAGACGATCCACGCGCTGGCTATTTCCCTGCTGGAGACGGTCAAGCTCGGCCTGAAGTGTTTTCATCTGCCCGTCGGCTCCTGTTTGCCGTAATTGATCAACCGGCAGGGCCATACCTCTGTTGACGGTCTTTGCCAGTTGACGTAGCTGCGTATATGCCTGGGCAATCACGCCGGGGAGCGTTTGGGGATAGCGTTCCAGGAAGTGCTGAATTTCTGTATCTAAACTATCATAGAAGTTGTCTAACTCCGCCAGCAGGTCCGTTAGCGGATAGCCGTGTTGCCACCGGTGAATCTGATGGTGACAGGCTCTTGCCACCAGATCGCTTTCCTGAAGCTCACCCGCAATACCCTGCGTAAAAAAAGTCAGCAGGGCCGGGAGCGGATCGACCAACTTCTCGCCGACCAGACGGGAGCCCTTTTGAATGGCTTTATCCGGCTTGCCTGTTATCGGCCACCGATTCAGGACCGTCTCCCGATGTGTAACCAGGTAGTCGGCTAATTGCCTGCATTGTCTTTTGTTATCCTCGGTTGAGCTGGTCATGGCTGAATTTGATTAGGTAGTCAATTGAGTCGCGACAAGGGTTAGGAGGCAGGACGGGGTTTCGGCGGAATGATCGACGCCAGCAACTGGAATAATGACTCCAGCTCGACGGGTTTGACCAGGTGCCCATCGAAACCTGCTTCCTGACTCAGCCGTTTGTCGTCGGCCTGCCCGTAGCCTGTCAGGGCGATCAGGATCAGGCTGCGGCCCCAGTCCTGTTGCCGGATCAGCCGGGCCGTTTCATAGCCATTCAGACCGGGCATTCCGATGTCGAGCAGTATAATCTCCGGCTGACCCTGCCCGGCAGCCGTTATCGCCTGCTCACCGCTGTAGCCTACAGCAACGGTATAACCGCTTAATTCCAGTAGCATGGCGAACGAATCGGCCGCGTCCTGATTATCATCCACGACCAGGATGCGTTGTTTCGGCGTGGCCGATTCGGCAGGAATCGGTTTGGTATCCGTGTGCCCGTTGATGTCTGCTAGAACAGGTAGGTAAACCACGAACTCGCTCCCTTGTCCCAGCCCAGGGCTCCGGGCTTCCACCCGCCCCCCGTGCAGCTCAACCAGTCGTTTGACCAGCGTCAGGCCCAGGCCCAACCCGCCCTGCGAACGGGCGGGGGAATTATCGACCTGGGCAAACAAGTCGAAAATACGCTCCAACTGATCATCGGCCAGGCCGATACCGTTGTCGCTAACCCGCAGGCGGGCCATTACGTCCGCCCCCTGACTCACCTGGTCTAACCGGATCCAGACGTGGCCACCATCGGGAGTATAGCGGGCACCGTTGGTCAGCAGATTAGTGATAACCTGCGTCAGCCGGGTTGCATCGCCCTGTACGTAGATTGGCTCATTCGATGCGGAAACCGACAATTCGGTTCGGCGCTGCTCAAAAAGAGGCTGCACGGCCGCTGAGGCTTCCTGTAGCAGCGTATTCAGATCGAGCGGTTCCAGCCGTAAGGTAATCTTCCCCCGGTTAATCCGGCTCACGTCCAGTAAGTCATCGACCAGCCGAACCAGATGATCGACCTGGCGATTCATCAGGACGAGGGCCGCGCTCATGGTCTTGTTCTGGCCGGCGCTCAGGCCCAGTGTTTGCAGGGTGTTGCGGACGGGGGCCAGCGGATTGCGCAGTTCGTGGGCCAGCATGGCCAAAAACTCGTCTTTCCGCTGATCCGACTCCCGCAGGATTTCTTCGGCGGCCTTGCGCTGCGTGATGTCGCGGGCTACACTCGACACGCCGATGACCTGCCCCTGAAGATCTTTCACCGGCGAGAGCACCACTTCCAGTATTAGTTCCTGCCCATCCTTCGTGATGCGAACGGTTTCGTGCGTTTCAACTCGCTGGGACTGTTTGATTTTTTCAGCCAGATTCAGGACCTCAATCAAGTCCTGGGGCAACGTGAGCATCCCGAGCGACTGCCCGATGGCTTCGGCGGCCGAATAGCCATACAGGGCTTCAGAGGCTTTGTTCCAACTGGTGATAACACCCTCAAAATTGAGCGTGATGACCGAATCCTGCGATGATTCGATGATGGAAGCCAGAAAATAGCTGGCTTCTTCAGCGGCCTTGCGCGGGGTGATGTCGACGAAGGTCAGGACAATGCCATTGATGCGGTCGTCGGTCGTTCGGTAAGGCAGCACGCGCATCAGATACACACGCCTGTTGGTGGTTCTCACTTCCCGCTCCACGGGCTGGAGGGTCGCCAGTACCCGTTCCATATCCGCTGGCAGGTAGGTATAGGCTAACCGGTGGGTAATGTCGGTCAGCGGTCTCCCGAAATCCGTGGGGATCAAATTGAAAATCTCCCGCGTGGCTGGCGTAAACAGATTCACCCGTAAACTGCGGTCCAGAAACAGGGTGGCCATGTCGGTCGAGTTAATCAGGTTCTGCAGGTTGTCGCCCACCAGTGAAATTTCTTCCACTTTTATTTTCAGTTCCTGGTTAACCGTCGTCAACTCTTCATTAATCGACTGAAGCTCTTCCTTACTGGTTTCCAGCTCTTCGGCCGACGAACGCAGTTCCTCGTTGATGGCCTGTAGTTCTTCGTTGGTCGCTTTGAGTTCTTCAGCCTGTAGTTCGTGGTGCTCATTGGCCGACCGTAACTGCGCTTTGGCCCGAATCAATTCTTCTTCCAGGTGATGGGCAACGGGTTCAACTGAGGTCAGCACCCGGTCTGGTTCGACATCCTCCTCGGGCGTAGGTTCAAAAAGGACCAGCATGAACCCCCGGGCCGAATCGCCCTCACCCGTGACCGGACGCACGTGGAGGGTCAGCGTCTGGATCTGGTCGTCCAGGCGCAGTTTGAGCTGACGCACCGCGACATTCATTTGCTGCTGGCTGGCCTGGTAGAACGCCGTGCGCAGTTCCAGCCGCAATTCGGGCCGGATGAGCTTCAACAGATTTTTGGACGGTTCGCCCCCGCTAATCTGGAGGTAGCGTCCCGCCCGTTCCGATACGTGCAGGATGTCGTATTCGTCATTCACAATAATGGATGGGGGAGCATACTGTTCCAGCAACCGCTGGTGCAACTCCCCGTAACTCAGCCGTACGTTCGGGCGCTCATCTATCCTAGGGACCGGTTCGGGTGCGGATTCTCGCTGGGAGGCCAGCAACGTACTCGATTCGGGTACGGGAAAGGTGCGCGTCGGTACGGAGCGACTCTGGAACAGGTGCTGTTCCCGATTCACCGGAGCAAACAGGTCGCTGGTGCCGTCAGTGGTTTCAGACAAACCCAGCAATAGGTAACCGCCGGGATTCAGGGCGAAGTGGATGATTTCCAGCACTCGCTGCTGCGCGGTCTGATTCAGGTAGATGAGCAGGTTGCGGCAGCTTACCAGGTTCAGCCGGGAAAAAGGCGGGTCTTTAAGCACATTGTGGTAAGCGAACAGGACCATCTCCCGAATCTCCCGCCGGATGCGGTATTGCTCGCCTTCGGGGGTGAAAAAGCGACGCAGCCGCTCGGGCGATACGTCGGCGGCATCGTTGAGGGTATACAGCCCTTCGCGGGCGATAGCAATGGCGGCCTGATCGATGTCGGTGGCGAAGATCTGCACGCGGGGTGCGTCCAGAACATCCATCGTGCGTTCAGCGCACAGCATGGCCAGCGAGTAAGCTTCTTCGCCCGTGGCGCACCCGGCCACCCAGATGCGCAAAGTGTTATCTCCCCTTTTTTCGTGGGTCAGCAGTGGGATCACCTGCTGCTCCAGGGTGGTAAAGACGGGTTTATCACGAAAAAAGTTGGTAACCGAGATCAGCAGATCGTTGAGCAGCGACTGGGTTTCTTCGGGATGCTCCCGCAGAAAGGCTACGTACTCGGGCAATCCCGGCAGGTTACGGACGTTGATCCTACGCTCCAGCCGACGCAGCAGTGTAGGACGCTTGTAATTGGAAAAGTCGTGGCCGGTACGTTGGCGGAGTTGGGCGAACACCTCGCGCAGGGCCTGCTGCTGATTTTCCACATCCGACCGGGGCTCCAGGCTGATGACGACGGTATCCCGATTTTTGGCGTAAGCCAGCAGCTTTGCCGGAATCTGGGCAACGGGCAGAATGTCATCCACCAGCCCGGTGGCGATGGCCTGGCGCGGCATTTCGTTGAAGGCAGCCTCGCGGGGGCTCTGCACAAAAGCCGCCCCGCCCTCTTCCTTGATCCGCTTGAGGCCCATGGAGCCATTGGCGCCCGTTCCCGACAGGATCACCGCGACGGCCAGGGCGCCGTGGGACTCGGCCAGGGTGCGAAAGAAAATGTCCACGGGAGCCCGCCGGTCTTCGATCCGCGCATTCGGTAAGACGAGGATGTCCCCATCGGCCATTTGCAGGTGCTTATCGGGGGGAACTACGTACACGTGATTGGCGACGACCGGTACCCGTTCCTCCACCTTGATGACCGGAATGCTGGCCACACTCTGCAGAATCTGAGTAAGCTGGCTATCATAATCGGGAGAGAGGTGTAGAATAACGACGTAGGCCAGGCCTGAATGGGCGGTGACCTGCTCAAAAAACCGGGTCAGCGCTTCGACCCCACCCGCTGAGCAGCCAATGCCAACGATCATGGTCTGAGCCGGAACGGTCTTGTCGGTTTTTTTTGACGCTGTTTTTTTCTTACTCACTGGATTCTGTTAGGCTGCTTATGGGTGGTGTATTGGGAGTACATAGCTCCTAAAGCCGATCATTGTCGGCTGTATCGGTTTCGGGTTGAGGAAGACTTTCAAGACTCAAGGGCTCCTGCACGCGAATGGCCTGCCGAATGAGTTCTCCGCGCTGGAGGGCCTCCTGGGCTTTCTGAAAATAAAGACCAGCCTGTTTGGGCTGATTGGCCTCGGCCAGTTGATCGCCCAATCGGTTAAGTAAAATTACACTTTCGTCTACTGCCCGAATAGCGCCGTAAAGGCTATCCTCGATCTGCTCCGTGATGGCGGCCAGCAGCGTATCGGCCGAGTAGGCATGACCGGTATGGCAGCGGAAGCGTGCCAGCGGACCCTCCTTAATTTGCGTGAGTACGCCGTGGCACTCCGGGCACGCATAGCGACTGGGTTGACCGTACTCGAATACGTTCATTCCCAGGGCCGTCTCGTCGGCTGCGATGCGAATTTCCATGTTCGTTTTTTTATTCTCTTCCATAGAAACCAGCGGGGGTTCTGAAACGTCTTCTCCAACTAATTGAACCAATTGCGTCGCTAACTGGGCTACGGGAAGAACATAATCGACGGCTACCTGGCGGATGGCATTCTCGGGCATGGCGGCAACGAGGGCTTCCTGGGGGTCCTGGACCAGCGCCAGCCCACCCCGGTGTTTGATGGCCCAAAGGCCTGCCGTTCCGTCGTCGAGTGCCCCCGATAAGAGCATACCCATGACCCGGTTGCCATACGCATAGGCGGCTGACCGAAACAGCGGATCAATAGCGGGTCGAAAGCGGTTTTCCTTGGGCCCGTGGGTGACGCGGACGTGGCCGTATTCGATCAGTAGATGATGATCGGGTGGCGCTACGTAAATGCGGCCCATCTGAATGGGCTCGTTGTCGTAGGCATGGGCAACGGGAATGGTGGTAAACCGGCTCAGAAGCTGGGGTAATACGCCACGAACGGTGGGCGCCATGTGCCAGACGATAAAAATGGACGCGTCCAGATCTGGGGGTAGGCCGACCATGAGCTGTTGGAAGGCCTCGATGCCACCAGCCGATGCACCTACCACAATAATATTTCGTTTTTCCATCCGATGCGTGTAGGTTGGTAACCCGGCCAATGTAATCGATTAAAGCGGATTCCAATCCCTTCTTAATCCATATACCCGATCCGAAGCGTTTTTTCGCTCACGAATATACTGAAAGCGTATAGGAACGATTGGCTTCGGCGAATAGTGAAGGGGGCTTCTCCCAAGTTAATTCGCACTTCGGCTTATTCGGCAGGCAAGCCAATTTATCAAAAAAAATTGAGCCATCAGGAAACTACTGTTACGTTGGCCATCTATCAGTTGTGTACCTATCAACCGTCATTTTAGGTACTGACGGGCATCATAGTTTTTCGCGGACCGGCAAGTCTACTTTTACGCTCGCTTTCGAATTTGTAAAGGTTTAGCCTGGTCTTTATATTCCGGGCTACACAATTCTTTCTCGTCAATCCTTCCAGGCCGTTCCATCCGTTCGGTTTCGGAACTTTGTTCTTCCCACTCCCCAGGTCATTGCCTATCCGTATAGGAATTGCGCTACGGGTTCCGTCGGTCTTCTGCTAAACTTGTACGACATAAATTCGTTAACCTGTTACTTACGCGCTAATCCTCACACTATGACCGGCGATCCGACGCCTTTCAATCCAGACGACACGACTGCCGAAAACAAACGTCTGGCCTTTGCCCTGCAGGCGGCTGGAGTTGGTACCTGGGATTTAGATATCATGAATCAGCAGGTCTGGTGGGACGACTGTTGCAAACGCTTATATGGATTTGATCAGGCGGATGTGGTTCCTTATCAGCAGGTGCTTCACTACATGCACCCTCATGACCAGGTGCGGGTAAACGAAGCAATTCAGTGGGCGCTCAATCCAGAATCGGACGGACAGTATGATATCCACTTTCGCATTCATCAGGTCGATAATGGCCTGCTGCGCTGGCTACACTGCCAGGGTAAAGCCTATTTTAATGCCGATCGCATTGCCTATCGCTTTTCGGGTATTGCTCAGGATGCGACCCAGCAGAAACTGGCTGAATCGGCGCGGCAACTGGTGGGGCAACGCTTTCAGGCCGCTTTCGAAAAAGCGGCTCTGGGTATCGTCATTACTACTCCAGACGGTCAGATACTGCTGGTTAATGAAGCGTATAGTCAATTGACGGGATACCCCGTTGAAGAGCTATATCGGCGAAGCTATAAACAATTCACCCATCCTGACGACCTGCCCCTTAATGAACGCCTGATTGATCAGTTGGGCCGGGGCGAAATTCCGTATATTGACCTAGAAAAGCGCTATATCCGTAAAGATGGGTCGATCTGCTGGGTGCGGGTCAATATCTCTCAACTGGTCAACCAGGAGCACCAGATTGATGGCCTGATTGCCATATTTCAGGATATTAATGCTGAGGTAGCCACCCGGCAGCAGGCCGTCCGGAGCGAGCAGCAATTACGGGCCATGATCAACGAACAGGAGGTGGTCCAGCAACAATTGACGGAAAGTGAAACCCGCTTCCGCTCCCTGGTTGAGGAGTCTCCGGTAGCCATGCTGGTTTGCATAGGCCCTGACATGCTGCTGACACAGGCCAATGAAAAAATGCTGGCCCTTTTTGGCCGTGACCAGACTATTATTGGCCGGCCCATCATGGAAGCCATTCCTGAACTGCTCGCTACTCCGCTGCTGGGGCAATACCGGCACGTAGTAGCCACCGGCGAAACGCACACCGAATTGGGCGCTCAGATACTTCTTATGAAAGAGGGTCAACCCTACATCGGCTACTATGATTACATTTACAAGGCCCTGCGGGACAGGAGCGGAGCCATAGAGGGAGTTATTTGCACCGCCGTCGAGGTAACGGAGCAGGTTATGGCCCATCAACGCATTGAAGAAAGCGAAGCGACCCTCCTTAATGCCATTGAGCTGGCCGAATTGGGAACCTGGAAAATAAACGTTGCCACGGGTGAAATAATCTACTCCGAACAACTGCAAACCTGGCTGGGCGTTACCGGTGCCGTGCTGGGTGGACAGGCTTCGCCCCGGGTTCATCCCAAAGACCGTCAGCGCATCAGTCTGGCCATTGAAAAGGCATTGGAGAAAGGCGGCACGGGGCGATATGACGAGACCTACATCATCACAAATGCGGTTACCGGGCAGGAGCGGGTTATTCATGCCAACGGCCAGACCTTATTTGATGCCGGGGGGAATCCCTTGTTCCTGGCGGGTACGGCTCAGGATGTAACCCTCCAGCTTGAACTCCAGCTGGCGCTGAAACAGCAGGTGCAGCAGCGCACGGAAGAACTGACCACCAGCAACAACGAGCTGGAGGCAGCGAATCAGGAGTACGCTGAGTTGACAACTAAATTGCAGGAAGCGAACGGATTGCTGCGTCGCTCCAACGACAATCTGCAACAGTTTGCCTACGTAGCCAGCCACGATTTGCAGGAGCCCCTGCGTAAGATTCAACAGTTCGGTGACCTCCTGAAAACGCGCTATACTAGCTCCACAGGCGACGAAGGGGTCTATCTGGAGCGCATGCAGTCGGCGGCCAGCCGGATGTCAACGCTTATTAAAGACCTACTGGATTACTCCCGCATTTCGACCCAGCGCGATACGAGTGCACCCGTTTCGCTTCAGACGATCGTGGAAAACGTGCTTACTACGTTAGAGTTTACGATTCGGGAAACCGGCGCCCGCATACAGGTTGGGGCTCTCCCCACCTTGTCCGGGGATGCCTCCCAATTAGGTCAGCTATTTCAGAACCTGCTGAGTAACGCGCTGAAATTTCGTCGGGCCAACACGGTGCCCAGCATTCTTATCCAGGCTCATCGCGTGGACGCAGGGGACTTACCCGCTTCGGTGCAATTAAGTCGAGTGGTTCCCCACTATTACCACATCCAAGTAGCCGACAACGGGGTTGGCTTTGATGAAAAATACCTGGATCGAATCTTTCAGGTCTTTCAACGGCTGCACGTTAAGAGCGAATTTATCGGAACGGGCATCGGTCTGGCCATCTGCGAAAAAGTGGTGACCAACCACGGCGGAGCCATTACGGCCAGCAGCCAGCCGGATCAGGGAGCGACCTTCGACGTGTACCTGCCGACTGAATGATTGATTCAGTAAATGGTGCTGCACGCCTTACTGGACACGCGTAAACTCACTACGCTAAAGTGCTGCTAAGACCGGTAGTAAGTTACGGGACAATATGACTACCATCATGTTTCTGGCTGATGGTGGTTGGTAGCTGTCGAATCGAAGTCATAGGTCAGGGGATGTACGGTTGATAGCTTTGCTATATATGGTCAACTGCTATGAAATTCAATATCCTGCCCTCTCCTTCCAAACAGTCCCTGAGCAACTTTACAGACTTTTACGATACGTATGCTCCGACTCTTTGGGGACTTATTTTGCTCGCTAATCTGCCTCCATCTGAGTCAGAAGCCATTTTAGCAAATACCCTTCTCAAGGCCTGGAATCAGGTTACTGAACCTGATTCCATCGACAATCTTTGTTTGTCGAATATCCTGCGCATAGCCTATATCGAAGGCTTGCCCATAAGTCCAGCCATGGCAACGGCTATCCGGTCGGGCACCGGTTGATTGACCCGGCTAATCTACTGGTCCGCTATCCTAAAATCGAACCATTCCAACTGCCGATCCAAAAGGCATTTAACGGTAACTGACTCAGGAGTCATTTCGGGAAATTCCAGCGCAGAAGGTCCCATTAAAGGTATCACTCACACGGATTCTCTACTGGCCTCTGGGTTGTCTTCGGCGAACGGACAAACCTACCAGACCGGCTTGATTTTATTGATACCCCTGATCATCAATTCCAATGACCCATAATAGTCAGGATACTGTCAGTACCCCAACTATATATCAGTTGTTCAACTGTGAACCATCAGGTCTGGTTATGATGGTCATCATAGTTGGCAGGAGGTTGTCAAGCCTACTTTTGCTTGCTACAACTGCTCCGATCAGTCATGGTCAACCATGGCGCTATGCAGTTGCTGAATCGGTTCGTAATACGCCGGATCAAAAGCTCAACACCCTATAAATACGTATGGCAACGACAACCCCACTGGACCATCTGCGGTCTGTTTTTACCCCATCAGCCGTCAATGAGCTGGCCCAAAGCCTGAATGAGACCAAGGCAAACACCCAGAAAGCAATCGATGGATTGCTGCCCACCGTTACGGCGGGAGTCATGAATCGGGTGTCGGACAAGGATGGCGCCAGGAACCTGTACCATCTCCTGAAAAACACACCCTTCGCCACCGAGTCAAACCTGGGTCAACTGGTGGACACCAATAGCGAACGGCAGAAAGCTGCCGAATCAGGAAACGGACTGCTCAAAAAACTGTATGATCAGCGCGTTCATCAGGTCGCTCAGGAAACCAGCAAGTACAGCGGAATCGGCCTGGGATCGGCTACTACCTTAACCGGGCTGGTGGCATCAGTCCTGATGGGGTTTCTGCATAAACAGGTTACGAGCAACGATATGACCGAGGCCCAGTTGGCCGCTATGCTCCATGGCGGGGCCGAGGCCACCCGGTCGGGCATACCAGCCGTGTTTGCCGTTCCGCTGGCCTGGTTCATTGGTACACCGTATCCGGCCGCCACGCCGGTGGTTCCGGTCCGGGAGGAGGCAGCACCGGCTGGGGGGCTGCTGTGGTGGCAGTGGCTGCTGATCGCCCTGGGGTTGCTTCTGCTGATTTTGTTGTTGCTACGTTCCTGTAACTCCGATAACACCACGGCTGAACAGGCAACCGGGTCAGGTATGGCCGCAGCAACCGACACCGTGGCCAGCGATATGGATGGGAATGGATCGGATTCGCTAACGGCTGCTGCACCTAAAGTGCGCGTGGCGGTCGATGCCCCCGGAGGGCGTAAACTTATCCTGACCGATAGAGCCTTTACGTATCAGCTGGCCCGCTACTTAGCCAGCGAAGGTAGTCGACCTGATAAATCATTTCTCTTCGATGAACTCCGGTTCGAGACAAACACCGCCCGGCTTACCCCCGATGCCCAGGCTGAAGTCAATGATCTGGCGCAGATTATGAAGACCTACCCGAAACTGCACATCCGCATTGTGGGCTATACCGATAGCGTCGGTCCTGAATCAATTAATAAGCCTCTTTCGGCCGCCCGAGCCAATTTTGTCAAAGCCGCTTTGGTCAAGAATGGCATCAGCGCCGACCGGATTACCACCAGCAAAGAAGGCGAAGACGAACCGATTGCGACCAATCAGACCGCTAAGGGACGGCAACGAAACCGGCGCGTCGAGATCGTTGTGACCCAGTTGTAAAAAACGCCGTTCCGGTTCTGGGGAGAACCGGAACGGTAATACTATCTACAAAGGCTCTCTGGAACCTCAGCGACCATACGCTCCATGTCCTCTATCTGAATCAACGTAATCCTTTAAACCAGGGAAGCGCCGGACGTTCAGCGGCAACGGGCTGTTTCGCTGGCGAAGATCATCATTGATAAACTCGCCGATGCCGCCCGGTAACGAAGTCACTATGACGTAACCGGTATAAAAACAGGTGCTGAGTTGACATCCATCATAGCGTACTGTGACAATGCTCATAGGGTGTCTTTACCGAGAGGAGTACTTTTGCCACCGCACCGTAGCAAAAGGGAATTGTACCCAGCGGCATTCTGTATCACCCATTCACAGGAACCACCCACACGTTCCTGACCACCAGTCACTAGCGGGTTCTCTACCTTAAACGAGTTTACGCATAACCGCACCGGGTGCGGTTATATCCATGCTTTCTGCTTTGCTCAATACGTAATGAAGGATTAATTGTTGCGTAAAGGCCAATGGCAGAATGGTCTGATTTTTCTGCTTTACTCAACTGATAAATACGTAATACGTTATGGAAACAACAATCCTGTACCAGGATAGCCCGAGTCGGCCGGGTTTGATGAAACGAATTTCCTGGAGTGCCGTCTTTGCCGGGGTGCTGGTCGCCATTGTCACCCAGATACTCCTGACCCTGCTGGGTCTAGGCATCGGTCTGGGCACGATTGATCCAGTGGAAGAAAATAATCCCATGAATGGGTTGGGCATCGGAAGTGCCATCTGGTATATTGTCAGCAGCCTGCTTTCGCTGTTTATCGGCGGCTGGGTAGCGGGTCGATTGACCAGTGCCCCCCGCCCTTTCGATGGCATGATTCATGGCGTGCTGACCTGGTGTCTGGTGACGCTGCTGACCATTTATTTTCTGACCACCACGCTGGGCAGCATTATTGGCGGAGTCGGGCGATTGGTGGGCGGCATCGTCAGGAAGGCCGGTTCGGGGATTGCCGCTGTTGCTCCCGGTATCGGGAATGCCGTTCAGGACCAGCTTCAGGCGAACGGGATCAACCTGGGCAACATGAACCTGACCGATTTGAAGAATGAAGTCAATACCATGCTGCGTCAGACGGGCGATCCGGCCTTGAATCCCAATACGCTGGAACGCAAAGCCAATCAGGCCGCTGATCGGGCCAGTAATGCCGCCGACCAGGCCGCAGAGAATCCGCAGGCGGCCGACGACATAGCCGGCAACTTTTTCAGTCGGCTATTCAAACAGGGACAGGCTACGGTTAACCAGGTTGATCGGGAGGATGCTGTTAATGTGGTGATGAAGCGAACGGGCAAGAGCCGGGCCGAATCGGAACGAATCGTCGACAACTGGATCAATACGTATCAGCAGGCAGCCGCCCAATTCGGGCAGACCACTAAAGAGGCCGAAGTGAAGGCTCGTCACATAGCTGATGATGCCGCTTCTGCTGCGTCAAAGGCGGCCATCTACGGCTTTTTCGGGCTGTTGATTGGCGTCGTAGCCTCAGGATTCGGTGCCAAACTCGGTACCGATTCGAAAGATAACTATACCCCACACGACCGTCCGATTCAGGAGACGCAGCCGGTGCGGTAGTAGAAGATTAACTGGAAGGGTTGTTTTGTTTCGTTTCCTCACACGTACTGGGGAACCGTAGTGATTGAAAATCGAAAAAGGGCCGAGCGCTTGCCCAACCCCTTTTTTTATTCTCACTACCCCTTTTCGTGATACGTTTCCCGCCCAGAAACAAGTCACAGTTCAGTTTATCGACTATTGGGTAAAGCCCTCAATTCAATTCAGTCGACCCCGGAGCAGTCCGTTACCGATCCCGTTATGATCCCTCAGAAACCAACCAGTGAATGGGTTGACGAAACGTCGAACTCCGCCGAACCGGACTCTCCGCCCCAAAGCAGCGATGATACGTCTCTAACCATACCGCTGATTAACGAACAGCTCCAGGTGAGCAAGCAGCTTATCGAAACGGGGCGCATCAGGCTTACCAAAACGGTTCATCAGCACGAGCAGGACGTTCAGATTCCCCTGCTTCAGGAGGACGTAGTGATTGAACGGGTAGTCATGGATCAATTCGTAGACGACGTACCGGTGGTCCGGCAGGAAGGGGATACGATGATTTATCCCGTCCTGAAAGAAGAGTTTGTCATTCTGAAGCGACTGCGGCTGGTGGAAGAAATCCGGGTGACCCGGCGGCAGTTTCAGACAACCGATACGCAAACGGTCTCGCTCCGACAGGAAGAAATAACCATTGATCGGATCGCTCCGAACCCCGAACTAAGTTCGGAATAAGTTACTCCAACTAATTTCTTACCAATAAACAATTCTGATTATGGCACTTACAGTTATTGGCGTTTTCGACAACGCTTCCGAAGCCCGGCAGGCCGTTGACAAGTTGGTTGATGGAGGCATCATGCGTCAGAACATTGATCTTTCCCTCGCGTCAGATCCGGCGGCAGAGTACGGTACTAGCGCATCTAATCAATACGCGACTACCAGCACGACCCGTACTGACGACGATGACACCGGCAGTAGCATCGGCAATTTCTTTAGATCGCTCTTCGGCGATGATGACGACGATACTGACCGGTACACGAAGGCTACCGAAAGAGGGTCGCTGGTCACGGTTCATGTCCAGACGGAAGACGAAGCCGAAAAGGCGGCTGATATTCTGGACGAGGCCGGTGCGGTCGACGTTAACGAACGGACGCCGGTATACGACAGTCTGACCAGCCAACCCAGCGCATCGATGGGCGCGGCCTTCACGGACACGGACCAGACAAACGGGGATCAAACCATCAATGTCATTGAAGAAAATCTGGAGATAGGCAAACGTACCGTTGAAACGGGTGGCGTCCGGCTTCGCAGCCGGATTATTGCCAAACCTGTTGAAGAAAGTATCCGCCTGCGCGAAGAGCGGGTTAGCGTACAGCGCAATCCGGTAAACCGCCCGGCGACGGATGCCGACCTGAATGCCTTCCAGGAAGGGCATATTGAGGTGGCCGAACACAAGGAAGTGCCGGTGGTATCGAAAACGGCAACGGTCGTTGAGGAGATCTCGGTGGGTAAGGACGTGACCGAGCGCGACGAAGTGATCCGGGATACGGTCCGGAAAACAGAGGTCGATGTTGACGACATGACCGATTCCAAAAAGCCCCGGAGCGACGGCGATGAGGTAACCTATTCAACGAAATAATCACCGGGATTTCAATAATTGGAGCGGCTGGAAATGGTCGTTCCAATTATTGTGTCTCATTCAGCCGAAGTATTGCCTTTGACAAAGTTTCAAACTTTATCAAAGGTTATAAGAACCACATTAGTATCAATTTAACATAAATGATTACGAAAACACAAACGCTACGGTCCCTGCTGGCGACCTCATTCATGGCTTTATCGCTGACTGGTTTTCAGGCCTGCAACAGTGGTTCTGAGAAGTCACGCACCGGAGATGCCCTTGAAAACACAGGGGATGCCATCGAGGCAGACACCAGGGAAACAACCGACCAGATGGCTACGGATTTCCAGACGGAGCGGGCTAAAGCCGTCGCCAACCTGGAACAGGAGCGGGATGAACTCGATCAGAAAATTGACGAACTACAACAGAAGATGGACCGCAACAGCAATAAAGCAGATAATACGATGAACCGGCAGGTAAATAAATTAAAAACAGAACGCCAGGATTTAGGCAACGATATTGACAAGGCGAAAAATGCTACAGAAGATGCCTGGCAGGACGTACCCTCGACCGGTCGTTCGATAAGGCGGGTGACAAACTGGATAACAATTAAAACCCATTACCGTCAGGTCGTCCTGCCAATTCAAATCCTGACGAAACGAATGAACAACGATAACTTTTCTTTCTATGCCTGAAGCCTTATTTGGTGCGCCGGTTATTCCGTTGGAACACTTATGGACCGTCGAACAAGCTGCTCCGAACCTGATCATCTGGGCCGCGCCGATTATGTTTTTCCTGACGGGAGTAGAAATCCTGATTACCCATATTCAGGAGAAGCCGTATTATAACAAACAGGAAACGATTGGGTCAACCCTGGTCGGCTTAGGCTCCGTCGTGATTGGCACCAGCCTGAAATTTGCCCTGCTGTACGGGGTCGTCTGGATTTATAATCTGCTCCCCTGGCGCATGGCACTTGCCTGGTGGACGTTCATTCCCTGTTACGTTATTTTTGACTTTTTTAGTTACTGGGCGCACCGCATTGCACACGAACGCCGGTTCTGGTGGACAACCCATGTGGTTCACCATTCGAGTGAGCACTACAACCTGACGGTCTCTTTCCGGCTGAGCTGGATTCAGAATTTAAAGGTTATTTTTTTTCTGCCCGTGGCGCTGTTCGGTTTTCACCCCGTGGTTTTCTTTACCGTGAGCCAGATCGCGGTTCTGTTTCAGTTCTGGGTGCATACCGAATACATCCGCCAGTTGCCCCGGTGGGTCGAGTTTATTTTCGCGACGCCGTCGAACCACCGGGTTCACCACGGATCGCAGGAAAAGTACATCGATAAGAACTACGGCGCTACGTTCATCATCTGGGACCGCCTTCTGGGAACGTATCAGCCGGAAGAAGAAGCGCCCGTCTACGGCATTACGACAAACATCGGCAACAAAGCCAACCCGATTCACATCAATTTTCACGAGTTCATCGACATGGTGAACGACGTAAAGAAGGCCCGTGGGCTTCGCCAGAAGCTATTTTACTTCTACGGCAGTCCCATTGCCGTGGCCCTGAAAAAGCAGGAACTGGCCCAACAGCCCGACGATTCGATGGACGAGCGTATAGAACAGCCGATGGAAACTGTAGACCAGTCTTAATTTACTTTTTACCAATTAACAACACGATGGAAAGCCAAGACCGAGAAGACATCATCCGGGCCAAACAGGCCATTTCGCCCAACGGGCTGGAAAACCAGTCGGCCGAAGGGCACAGTGACGTGGGTAGCGAACAACCCGTCAGCGATTTGCCCGACGAGAAACTGCCCAATGACGATTTGAGAAACAAGTACACGGACGGCCCCGACGAGCCGGGCGAAAACGTGCGGGTGATGAATCCCAATCGCAACCCGAACGACAAGCCAAACATCGATAAACCAGCCTATGATTAGGTCGGTGGAACGCTACAAACAAACTCAATTTAACACTCAACAACGATGAAAAATGTAATCATTGCCGCCGGTTTAGTGCTGATGGCCAGCCTGACCCAAGCCCAGGACGTAACGGTTGAGGCCGACAAAAAGCTGAATACCGATTTCAGTAAATACAAAACCTACACCTGGGCCTCGCAGGTTGACAACAAGCTCGATCCGGGCTTTTATTTTCTGAACGACCTGGAACTGAAGGAGCGCATTCGAAGCGCAGTCAGTTCAGAACTGGCCGGACGAGGCTATAAATTCACCCGCCAGTCGCCTGATCTGCTGATTAATTTCCGGGTCTTCGAAAAGCCGACTACCATTAGAGGATATACCGGATACGGCACTACGTACTTTGGCCAGAATGAAGTCCGTGACCCCGAAGACGCCACGACGTATGACGTAAAGGCCGGGTCGGTTATTGTGAATATGATTGACATGAAAACCGGGCAGTCCGTCTGGCGTGGCCTTGCGTCAGGCATAACCAATGGCAATGGCTTTGACCGTGACCAGAATAAAATCAAGCAGGCGGTTAACCTGATTTTTGAAAAATACGGGTACAGGGCGGATAAGTTTTAACGAGTAGCAAGCGCATAAACCAATGATTTTCCTAATCAGGTGAATCGTTTGTTTATGCGCGACTTCCCCTGTTGACATTCCGGTTGATTGGGCCCTAACTCAACAACCGGTAGGTCAACAAAATGATGAATAGTTAACAGCATTTCCATTCTAATCCTTTTTTCTAATGGCTGCCGACCAGCGAATCCGGCACGTAACGACGAAGCCCAGCCCAAATCTACTGTACATACTCTACGGCGTCATTGCCCTGCTGGTTTTGGGCGTAGGCTATTTATTCTATAAGAATGCAACCCTGTCGAAAGAGTTCGAGCGGGAACGCAGCGATATGCGGGAAACCGTACGGAAAAATCAACTCGCCAATGACCGGCAACAGATCCAGTTTGGCATGAAAACCTTCGTCTGGGCGGTTCGTAATGCGTTGCTGCAGAACAAAGCCGGTGAAATCAACGAGTACTTCAATACCCTGGTCAAAGACCGGGGCATCCGGGAAATGCTGCTGGTTGACCCAGCCGGACAAGTGACGATTTCGACCAACAAGAAAAATCAGGGCATTCCCTTTGCCAGCCGATTCCCCTCCTATCTGCTCGGGCAAGACGATGTTTATTTTAAGGATAGTGGGCCCTATGAATTGTCCGCACCGCTTACCTCACCGAATAAGCGGCTCGGTACGCTGGTCATGTTTTATAAGCCTGCCCCTATCCTGCCGGACTCGCTCAGCAGCCAATAAGATAAGCGCTTAATCCAGTTTTTCTGCTCAACGTCATGCTTTCACTATGGAGTTTTTTCCAGCCGCCCCGGGTCAATGAACCACCCTTTACGGTCAATGATGCCCTGATTTTATTCTGGCATACCGTTCGCGATTTTATGAAAGGAATCGTTGAACGACTGCCTTATCTCATCGTTGGCGCGGTCGTTTTTTTACTGTTCTGGCTGCTGGGAAAAGGCGTTAAGAAAGTCATCAATAAAGTGGCCGTCCAGAGTCACTCGATTGATGATACCCTGGCCAGTCTGGTAAGCCGCCTTGTCAGTATGCTCATTACCATCATTGGCTTTCTGGCGACCTGTGTCGTTATTTTTCCGTCGTTCAAACCCGGCGATATCATTGCAGGCCTGGGTGTTACGTCGGTGGCTATTGGTTTTGCCTTTAAAGATATTCTCCAGAATTTCTTCGCCGGTATCCTGATTCTGTGGCGTCGGCCGTTCAAAGTCGGCGACCAGATAAAAGTTAAAGAGTACGAAGGAACCGTCGAGGAAATCAACATGCGCTCGACGCGGCTCAAAACGTACGATGGCGAGCGGGCCATTCTGCCCAATGGCGACGTGTATACCAGTTCAATTCTCGTCCGAACGGCATACAATAAACGTCGGCTTAAATTTGTGGTTGGTATTGGCTACCCGGATTCCGTTGAAGAAGCCCGACGCGTCATACATGGTGTACTGGACGGCATCAAAGGTGTCCTGAAAGACCCCGGTCCCTGGGTGTACGTCACGGAACTGGCCGGTTCATCGGTGAACCTGACGGTTTTTTTCTGGGTCGAATCCCAGCAGGCCAACGCGCTGAAAGTAAGCGACCAGGTGGTGACGGGCATCAAACTGGCCCTCGACAAAGCCAGTATCGATATGCCGTTTCCGCACACGGTTGTCTTGCTGGAAAAGCAACCCGACGCCGATGGTCCGGCCATTGTATCGCGGCCACCGGCTAAAGCGAAAGCCGCTCCCACGTTAAATGGTCAGAACGCATGACCGACGTAGCAGCAACCTTGCACGACTGGGTTTTTAAAGGCTGGGAAAGCATCGGGCGCGTGGTGTTCGTGGGGACACTAGCCTACATTGGCCTACTGATTTTTCTGCGTATTTCGGGAAAACGTACTCTTTCAAAAATGAATGCCCGCGTCGGCGGTCCGATTTGACCTGGTGATAACAGTGGCTCTTGGTTCCACCTTTTCCACCATTATCATCTCCCGCCAGACGGGCTTAGCCAACGGATTAACTGCGCTGGCGCTGCTGATTGCCCTTCAGTATAGTGTTGCCTGGCTGTCCATCCGGTGGCCCTGGTTTCAGCGGGTAATAAAAAGTGAACCCAACCTGCTGTTTCACCAGGGGCAATACCTCCGGCTGGCATTGCGCCGGGAGCGGGTTGCCGAAGGCGAAGTGCTGGCGGCCATACGTAGTTCGGGCGCGGCCCAGCTGGAAGACGTAACGGCGGTGGTACTGGAAACCGATGGTTCGTTTACGGTCATTCAGGGAGTAAGTCAGGGCAGCGTTACCAGCCTCCAGAACGTCCAGCGACCCGCAACCAACGAGCCTTATTCAACGGCATAACGTAAACTTTTAGTACAAAGCAAACCCGCTCTTTTCCAACCACGTGACTACGGCAGCTTTTATCAGCAGACTGATAGCTGCTTTATCTTGTTGGTTGGCTACGCAGCTCGCTGCCCTCCGACAAACTGAGAACTGTCATAACAGGCCTTGACGGGCATCATAGAAATAGCGGTTCATCCGGTTTATTTTTACTTTTTACGCAACAGGCCCAGGCATAGCAGTCAAGTCAGGGATAAAAAAACCTACATGATGACAGAACAACCACTCAACGGTATCAATCTGCAACAGGTCGACAAGGACATTTTACTGGACCTGGCCATGCAGACGCACGCCCAGTCTATCTCCCTGTTTATTCCAACCCACCCGCGTGGAAAAGAAGTAAACGAAGGACAGGATGTAATAGCCTTTAAAACCACATCCAGCGTCTCCGGCTGGACCTCGAAGCCCAGTCGCTCCGCAGCAACGAGATCGCCAGTCTGCTGCAGCCCCTTGAGTCCCTGCTGGATGATGCGGAGTTCTGGCGGCATCAGCAACAGGGACTGGCCGTATTCCGAAACCCTGATTTCTTCGCCGTTTTTCATAGTCCTGTCCCCCTGGAAAACAGTAGCTGGCTCGACGCCAGATTCCATTTGCAGCCGCTGTTTCCTTTTGCACAGCGGTCGCCGGTATACTGTCTGCTACAAATCAGCAAAAAAGGGGTTCATCTTTTTAAGGCCGATACGTATGCCATAACCCCCCTCGATCTGCCGGATTTGATGCCTTCGGGACTGGAAGACATAACCAGCCAGTATGACTTTGAATCAGAGTTGCAGGGCCGCACCAAAGGCCGGAGTGGCACCATGGCGATGTAACCAGCAACGAGGATACGGCCACTAAGGAAAAAGGCCACCTGCTGGCCGATTATTTTCGCCGAATCGATGCGGCCGTCATCGACATAATGGGCCCGCAAAATTTACCGCTTATGCTGGCGTCGGTCGCTTATTTTCAGCCCATTTATCGCGCCGTCAATACGTATCCGCACCTGCGTCCGGAGGGGCTGACGGGTAACTTTGACCATACGCAGCCGGACGAACTGCATCAGATGGCACAGAAACTACTCGGCGATTCGATTGACCAGACAAAACAGCGTCTTATCGAACAGTATCAGAACAGCAGCGGCAGCGACCTGACATCCACTGACGCCCATGAGCTACTGAAAGCCGCCGTAATCGGACGTATCGAAGCGCTCTTTTTGAAAGCAGAGGCTAGCCTCTGGGGGCATTTCGACGAGGACATGATGAAAACGACTATCCACGATAAACAACAGGAAGGTGACGAATCCCTGGTCGAAAAAATAGCCCTGCTTACTCTCCAGAATGGTGGTCAGGTGTACGTCATGGACGAAGTTAACCTGCAGAAGAATCAGAAACCAGTCGATATGGCGGCTCTGTTTCGGTTTTAAATATACTGACCCGAATGCGATTATAGGCACTGGTTTTGATGGTCAAAGTCAGTGTCTACAATCGCTTACGGTTGAAAGGTTAACTGCACGTAATACAGGAAATGATCCGAGCCAAAGGCGGGTAACCGCTCTATGGAGAGCATCTTAAACTGTTTAGAAACAAAAACGTAGTCCAGCGACCAGCGCATAAACAGCGACCGGGCGTCGAACGTACTCTACATTCCCCGTCCGTAGCAAACATCCTGCAACCACTGATAGCCGCGAACTGCGTGGTGTTGTGCGACCAGCCAGCATCATTAAAATCACCGGCTACCACGGTCGGCAGGGACTGGCTGGCAATCAGACGACCCGCTTTCAGCAGAGTCCCTTCCTTACCGCCGACATTCGTGGGTACTGGCTGGGTGCCGGGGCTACCGTGCAGGGCACAGAATTAAAACCGACTGCTATCCGGCAGGGTGATGTTCATGGTAAACGAAGGAACCTTATCGTGATTGAGAAACCGGATGTCAGGATTCTTCAGCGGCAGTTTTGAATACAGGGCCATGCCGTAGGCGTTCTCCGCTGGAAACGTAAAACAGTAGAGATAGTCTTTTTTCAACCCGCTAAGTTGCCTGACCCACCAGTCGTTTACCTCCATTATCAGGGCAACGGTCGGGTTTTTAGCTGGATAAGCTAGGACTATTCCTGCCAAAGGCATAATATCAGAAAGTGGGCCAACTCTTTCTAATAGGCTAACAGGCTGAAAAAGCCGAAACGTCAGTCAGCCTTACATTACCTTTGCGAACGAGTACCTGATTCACGGCTTGCCAAAATTTGTCAACACTCAGGAATCTGCTCAACAGATAAACAATTTATGCGCGTTGGTGAAGAGGTAGTTTTATTTTTCACGGTTCTTAAATGGCTGCTGATTTCCAGTCTGATTGGTGTTCTGGCAGGATTTGCCGCTTCGGGCTTTATTCGCTTCATCCACTACGTTGTTGACCTGAGCAATCACTACCAGCACGTTTTTTATGTACTGCCCCTCAGTTTTTTTGTCGCCAATCTGCTTAGTCAGTTTGTGCTGAAAAAGCATCTGGGAACCGATGCGCTGATTGCGGCCATCAACAAAAATTATGGCCGAATTGAGGGAAGTTTCATTCCGACGAAGGTCATCAACGTAGCGCTGATTCTGGCAACGGGTGGCTCGGCAGGGAAAGAGAGTCCATGTGCGCAGATTGGCGCCGGCATTGGCAGTGTATGTGCCACGTTGTTCCGTGTGGATGACATCGACCGCCGGAAGATGGTCCTCTGCGGCTTTTGTGCGGGCTTTTCCTGCGTGTTTGGAGCTCCCTTGGCGGGGGCGCTGTTTGGCATTGAGGTGCTGGCGGTAGGCGTTATTTTATATGACGTCCTACTTCCCGCCTTTGTGGCTTCCATCACGGCCTATCAGGTATCGTCGGCACTGGGAATCACGTTCTTCTACTATCCCCTGCATTTTGTGCCAGCCTTCGAGCAGGGCTTTTTTATCCGGCTGCTGGCGGGTGGTATTTTCTTTGGGTTCTGTGCCTATACGCTGATTCGAGCTATACAAAGCAGTACGTCTTTTACAAACGCTATTCCCATCTGGCGGCCGTGGAAAGGATTGCTGGGCGGTATGTTGCTGGTCGGGCTTACATTACTGTTTTCGCGGGATTACTTAGGCTTAGGGCTGGACCTGATGGAAGGCTGTATAAAAGGCTTGCCAGTCATCGGATACGCCTTTATTCTGAAAGCTATTTTCACCATTATCACACTCAGTATCAGCCGAAGTGGCAGCGTCATTACGCCAATTCTGTTCATTGGTGCCACGGCCGGCAGCTTTTATGCTGATCTGGTGGGTGGAGACCGGTCTACCTTCGCAGCCATCGGATTTGTGAGCGTGTTGGCCGGCGCCACCAATACGCCCATTGCGACCAGTATCCTGGCCATTGAACTGTTTGGCGCTGCCGTCGCGCCCTACGCAGCGGTTTCCTGCGTGATAAGTTTCCTGATGTCCGGGCACCGCAGCCTCTATACGTCGCAGGTGTTAACGATGAGCAAATCCGAAGCCATTACACCGGGTCTTGGCCAAGAAATTCGAGACTTAAATGACAAGGGACAGAGAGTTACCATACGGTTGCCCAACTGGCTACGTTCTGTCGGGCAGGTGTTGAAGCGATTTTTCAGCAGATAGGCTAACCGCTTTATTCCATAAGCCCTTCGTAATCAGATGGTTGTAGAAAGACTTAAAAAATCGGTTACTTTATTAAGTACTGCTATATTTCTGGACCAGCTTAATAGTCTGACAACGGTAACCAAGTGTAATACAAGCTGACAACCTCAACGGCCTGTCCGCCTGTGCGGGATTGTTTATTGGCAGGATTGGCAACGGTTAACACGAATTAGGACGGGTCACCCGTTCACGAAACCCTCAATATGTTTTCTGCCGCGATGGTTACGTATAGCCCGGAATTGACGCATCTCAAGCAGCACTTGCTGACCCGCTGCCGTCAGGGTAAATAGGCGTTTGCGCCCTCCGCTCCGGGCAACTCCGAGCCAACAAGTCCCTTCTCCTCCAGGCGATACAAAACCACATGTACCCCCGTCACGGACTTGGTTCGGTGGGTGCGTTGCTTGAGTTCGTCGGTATTCGTGACGCCATAAACCCTGGCGGAATGGTTTTGCAGAAGGGCCACGGCGAGCGAGACCAGCTCCTCAAACCCGCCCAGATAGGTTCAACTCATACCCACTGCTAAAAAATATATTTCTTTAGCAGTGGTTGAGTAAACAAAATTGATATTGTATAACTGACTAATTTTCAAAAACATAGCTTGGTAAATATTAAATGTATATCCGAAATCCTACAAAAGCTATCCGATAACAGGTAAGCATGGACCGTTTATATGACCTCCGATTTGCGTATGTGAACATTCTCTTAAAACGCTCCTAACCTCATACACAAGCGCATTCCTGTGCGTACTTCTTAACATTCCTGTTTACCTTCAAAAGTCGGATCTGATAAACTCTTAGAATAAGCGATTGATTATAAATGAGCCTTCGATTGTGATCTTCTCTATCATTTTGCCGGTCTTGAGGTTGAAAACGCCAGCTGACGTGACCCGAAACGCGCCCCTCACCAAACCACCTTTCCCGCCCAATTCATCGATGACGATTCCGCCTTCACTGTTTAAAAAGCCATCGTGATCATCATACCACCAGGACGCTACCCCTACTTGATGATCAACTAATTGAAATACGTTTGCATGTTCAGGGGCGGGCTCTGAGTGCACGTTCCAAAGATGAGTCCCGAGGCCGCCTTTCCAGGAAAGAGTTAAGAAAAATTCTTTTTCAGGATGGGGAGATGTAATGGTGAAAACGTCCTGATTTATTCTAATAACGGATGCGCTTTCGGCAAATTCCCAAACACCACCGTTGATGCGATAAATAATTCCGACTGTAGGTACGACTGTAATTGTTGACACTAGCCAGTGTTTTCCTGGATCGTTCAAATGTTGGTTGTCCAGTTCTACCAGGACATTTACCTGCGTAGGTTTATCGACAGATTTAGGTGATCCATAAGTCGCTGCTGAACCTGCCGCGGTTAAAGTACCTATGCCGCCCAGCGTCCAGGCCGATCCTTTGCCCTGATTTTTGATGTATTTAGGGTCTAATGGTACTGCATCGCCCATGGGCCGTTCTTTCTCAGGAATAGCTAATGGAGCGAGGAAGTCGTCAGCAAAGTACGTTACGACCTGTAGGGCTACATCTTCACCAGCCCGAACAGTTGTCTTGACCGGAATAAGTTTATAATAATGGGCCAGAACCCAATCGCTAAAGTGGGTCGTTGCGACCGAAACCGTTTTGGCGGTCTGATCTACAATGGGTCTGGCCGCAAATCGCCAGGTGCCGGTTTCATCCTGAAACGCGAGTCCTAATCCCAGCGTATTTTCGGGCATGTTTTCTTGCCTGGCGTATGAAAATTGAATCGTAATGGGGCGTTCAAACTGGATAGTATGAGGAAGAAGTCTAATACTCGGTCCAGTGCCAGCCGGGGCCGTGTTTTCAACGGTTTGCAGACTGATTTGAGTGTCCTTACTCACCGCTCCAGCGGGAATAATTAATTTAACTGACTGATCGGGAGAGCTGAATGTACCCCCGGCTTGAGTAACGGTGAAGGTTGTTTGAGAACCAGTAGGCTCTCCAATAGTATAAGTTGGAGTAGTAACGGGTTCGATAACAAGTTCTGAATCGTGTTTGCAACCCGTAAGCAGGCAGATTAGCAGAACTAAACCTGATTGAAGAAATGAGTTAATAGGCATGGTCGTGAGACAATTGTTCGTGTTTGTATTTGTTGATACAAAGGTCTCTGTTGAATACCGCCCCTGCCTACGTAGAATGGATTGCCACCTACGCCGAACGGATTAAGCTGATTGTCTGGTGAAGAATGAAAAGGTCTCTGTAAAAACAAGCCAGTCTGTTTTACAGAGACCTTTTCTGAATGAATAGTCAGTATTAATTTTCGCGTTCTACGTCGGCTTGAGCGTTGCGGCTAAATGTATTACTGGTTGCCGCATCAGCATTGAGGTCGGAACCGGAGCCTACGTAAATTCCGTAGCCACCGCTACCACCAATCAGGGTTTTGCGGACCGACATCATAACGTTATCACCATAGAGTAAGAGATTCGCCCGATTTCCGGCTGCCAGTGGAGCACTGCCAGCGTTTAAAATCTCGGCGTTTTCAATGACATTCTGTATACTGGGCGACAGGCAGAGAATTCCTTTCCAATAGGCTAATGTGTTCTCTGCACCTGTGAACCGAATTTTCTGGGTATCTGTCCCTTTGGCGTTTAGGTAACCCGACTCATTAATGTGAATCGAGACATCGCGACTTAGTTCAACCGTTACGCCCGGGTTCAGTTTCCAGGCCGACCGTACGGCCACATTGTTCAGCATTCGATACGGCGTTTTGTCTGTAAATCCGCCCCAGATGATCTCGTCATGCTGACCCGTTTGGCCAATGTAATCGCCATTGATTTCGACCACGTTGCGACCATTGTTGTCCGTAAATGTTGAGGCTGCATCTAGTTTGGCTACATGGTCAGTCGATAGGAGGATACCCGCTTCGGCATTACTCTGAAACGAGTTCTTTGAAAACTCACGCAATTGAGCGCCTTCAGCCAAAAATAGACCGTAGCCATTGTTTTGAGCGAATAACGAATTTTTTACGGCCAACTGGCTCTCTTTGAAGAGGACCAATCCCGCTTTTTTATTGTCGAGAAGTGTCTGACTTCCGGCGTTACGTACTTCGACGTACTCCATTACGTTGGCGCTGCTTCCTGAGAAAAGCATGATACCGGTCCAAAAACCTTTCGTCTGATTAACACCATCGAAGCGGATTTTTTGATCGGTGGTTCCTTGAGCAATCAACTGACCACCGTTTGCAGTAATATCGAACCGAACGTCGCGCTCGAAGGCAATAACTACGCCAGGTTTGATGGTCAGTTGGTGCTTAACGGCAATACTTTTGGTGACAATATAATCCGGTAGGGCAGGATTCAGGATGCGATCTTCCAGCACCGTCTGTACGGTAATATCGGCATTGATGGTGATGGGTTGAGCTACCGATGCTGAGATCAGCACATTATCGGTGCGCGTTTCTTTGCCGTTCGAGATCGTTAGCGTCAGTTCGTATTCGCCAACTTCATCGGGTTTGAACGTAGGTGTGGCGGTTGTAGGGGCCGTTAGCGTGACTGCGCTTTTGGCGGGTTTGCGAATAATCGTCCACTGATAGGTTAGGGGAACTCCCTGATCATCACGAGAACCTGTTCCGTCGAGGGTTACGAGCTGCCCTACCTGAACAGGCTGGTCGGGGCCGGCATTGGCAGACAGACCAGAAATAGGATCAATTTTATCGTGTTTACAACCTATGAGATACAGACTGACTAAGAGCAGCATGAATCGGCGGAGGCCGAAGTAAGAAGCAGACAGCGTTTTCGTACTATTCGACGTACGTATGCTTTGTCGGGTAATTTTTGTTGAAGAGAACATTGTATTGTTGTTTAGAAGACGTATTAGAAAAATGATTGAAAACTTAGTACTTAATGTTGACTGCGATTGAGGTAGACGTGCCCGCTAATAGGAATTGTGCGAACCGGATTATCGACTCCACCCAGTGGTAGCAACGTACCTGTAAATGTTAGCTCGGCTAGCCTATCGCGGTCGAATCGTTCCACTGTAACCTGACCCTGGGTTAGTAGTGGTTCGGGGGTTAACCAGGCTGTAGAGCCGTATGACGAGTAGATGAATTGGTTCGATGCATAAGTCACTATGCCTAAGCCATACTGTTCTGGCAGACTATAGCCTAGTTGGAAGCTGCCTGAACAGTCGCCATAGAGAGCGATAGATAAGTAGGTTGTACTTCCTGACCCTACATCGAGATACCAGAATTGAGTCTTATCGCGCTCAGTAAACTGGCAGTCGTTTATGTTGTCGTATCGTCGGGTATGGCCATCGAACGTAATTTCGATATGGCTATTCCCTTTAGTAAGAATGGAATGGCCGGCTGGTTGATGGCTGTTGGATTTTAGATGGGGTGGTCCTAAACCCATCAACAAAAAATGATTGAATGTCATGTAATCAGGAATCGTATAAGAGATGGTAGATGAACCTTTTATTGGATCGAGCGGAAATACCGGTAGAGAGAGGCTAGTTCTTTATCGCTGTACTGAGCCGTCATCTTCCAGGGCATATCATCGTTGCTGATCTGATGGCCCTTTGGCGTTTTGCCGGTACGTAGGGTATTCACAAACTGAGCTTGAGTCCAGCGTCCCACGTTACCTGTACGGGTAATATCCGGTACGGGCGGCTGACCGGGCACGAGTGGTTCGCCACCTTTCAGGGAAGGCTGATGGCAGCCTGTACACGATACGGCCAGGTATTTACCCTGCGCAACGCCTTCGGTCGTATCCACGTGAGCTACTATGGGTTTGGTGTGATCAATTTTCTCGACCGATAGGAGAGGCATCTTGTCCAGGTATGCCATGATATTCACCACAGGCCCGAGATCATTACTCGGAAGGATATGATCAACGGCTGGCGCTTGCTGACAATAGGCAATTAAGGCTTGTAAATCGGCTTCAGCCAGTAACGTAGATTCATGCGAGGGCATGAACAAGAGCGGCCGCCCCGATCGATCGATGCCGTGTCGGAGGGCAATGAGCCAATCGGCGGTGCTGTAGTCGGCAGGTAAGCCTCCTTTGCCTTTAGTTAAATTGGAAGCAACCAGTCGACCCAGAGCCGGGTCGTCGATCATCATTTTTCCGGCCAGATTAGCGCCGTGGCATTCAATACAGCCTTTAATTGTGGCCAAATGCTCGCCCTTCTTCAGGGTTGTGCTATCGGGCGAAATGGATAAAGTTTCTCTGGCGAATGAATAAGTTTTCTGGCTGCGTTGGCTAATATTATAGGCCACAAAGCCATAAGCCAGCGACCCAAGGACGATTAGCGTTAGTAGGCCGAGGCCTAACCATTTGCCGATTTTCCGAAGTGCGTTCATGAGGATCAGTTGTAAAAGTGTCCGTCGTTTGACTGGGACAAAATTCAGCTTCTGACACTCCTCGGTGCCTACGCACAACGGATTAGCACCTACGCGGTAAGGATTATCCTGACTCTGGTTAAACCAGAGCGTTCATCGGATAACAGTTTATACCCGGAAATAACCAGTCTAAATATACGATATAACCGTTCAGGCGAAAGGGGTTGAAGTAGAGCTGGGCAATCCTCTAGATTTACGACTACATCTGATCGGGTAATACACAAACCGACCGCTTTTCTTTTCAACTTATGGGCGCTCCCGTTCTAGAAGCAAATGCGATTTTTGACCCGCAATTTTTAGAGCCTCTATCAACCAATTCACTTGTAAAAACGAATTCACCAGGAGCGATACCTGGCTCTCCGGAGACGGGCGTTTGTTTTCAACACCCTGAAGCTGGGCAAGTTCGAGGCAAACACACAAGCTTTTCTCATCTCCAGCTTTTGGATCTTCACTGGCAGACGCATACTGATTTTACGCTGCTGGATCCCGATCCTGTCGAAACAATTAGCCTGAATTTTGTCGTAGAAGGTCGGCTGGATTCGCGGTTCAAGGGCTTGTCGCATAAGCTGCCGATGCGCGATCGAACGCATAATCTGGTTCACACGCCGGAGGCTGGCCACGTGAATCAGATCGGGGGAGGACAGAATTTATCGATGCTTCTGATTGATCTGGATAAAGATTTTTTCAAGTCATCAATTGGGCATGATGACGCCTGGAGTGACGCAGTACATACCGATTTGGCACATGAACGACCCATTACGGGGAGTTGCGAGATACATTCAATCACTCCACAAATGGCTTTTTTGATTGACGAAATTCGGAATTGTCGAGCTATAGGCCCTATGCGTAACCTCTTGATTCAGTCGCGCGTACTGGAATTAGTAGCGCTTCAGATCGACCAGTTTCGAGTGCCCATTAACGCAGCATCCGATCTGCTACCGGCTGACGAAGTCGAGAAATTGTTTCAATTAAAGGCTTATCTCGATGCTAACTTTCTGGCTGATCATAGCTTAGCCCATCTCAGTCGATTCTGTACACTGAATGAGTTCAAAGTAAAAAAGGGCTTTAAGCAGCTGTTCGACACTACCGTATTCAATTACCTGCGCAAGTTGCGTATGGAACATGCCGGAGAATTACTGCGTCATCACAGTCTATCTGTTGATGAAGTAGCCGACCGATTGAACTACGAACATTCACAGCATTTTTCGATTGCGTTTAAAAAGTATACCGGATATACGCCATCTGAGTACCAGCATGGCCGATTGCTAGTCTAATGAGCAATTCTAAAGGCATACGGTGTCATCGAAACTCAATTGTGTTTATGATCTGGTCAACCCTTTACCAGATAATTTGTTACTTGTTGTCAATCGGGAACAGTCATATTTTCGTACTTTGAGCGTACATATGATTGAAAATGTATTTCCTCTCGTTACTGTTTCTGCTTTTATCAACTAGCCTGCTGGCACAACCCAAAGGATGGCGGGAACTGACGATTTCGGACGGCTTGTCACAGGGGATGATTTATGACCTCAAGCAAGACAGTAAGGGCTTCATCTGGGTAGCTACCAAAGATGGATTAAACCGCTACGATGGGCATAATTTCGCCATCTTCACCCACGATCCCTATAATAAGTACAGCATTTCGGATGATGCCTGCTCGGCGCTGCTGATTGATCGTCGGGGGCGGTTATGGGTTGGAACGCTGAATCAGGGACTGAATCTGTATGATGCCCAAACGCAGCGATTTTACCATATTGATATCAATGACCGGCGTTCTGCCAACGCGGGCAACTACGAAATAAGGCTACTGTCCGAGGACCCCGAGGGAAACATCTGGGTCAACACCAATCAAAACAAGCTCTTCAAGATTACGTTGCCGGACGAACTGAAAACGGGCTATCCCAGAGTCGTTAACTTTACCAGTCAGGCAACGTTTGGGCAGATTCCTCTGGTCGGGATGTCTGGCAACCCCTCCGTTCACCATATCCAGTTTCGGGCAGATGGTTCCGCCATCGTGGGAACTACGGCTGGTATGTGCGCCTTCAACTGGCGACGGATGGCAGATATGCGGGCTTTTAACCGACCACTTGATGTTTTGCCCCGGGATTGGGTGGTGAGTGATGACGCGGGCGCGGGGGATTACTGGTTCTCGGCGACGAACGACCATATCCATGCCTGGCGGGGAACCACGCACAAAACCATTCGTTTGCCCCGCGAGACCGTCAGCGTGATGGTGAAGCTGGTTGATTCCAACACAGTGGCGGTGGCCACGCTGGAGTATCTCTGGCTGATGTCACCCGCTCAGTTACTAACGCAGGAAAGCCTGAGCTCAGCCAATGCCTTTACGGTTATGCCGTCGGGCCTGTATGGCCTGCGAACCCTGACCAAAGATGAAACCGGGCTAGTCTGGATAGGTACAACGGGTTACGGCCTGCGCGTCTTTAACCCGACGGTTAAACGGTTCAGAACGTACCTGCCCCGGACTTCCCTGACCTACCTTTTCGAGGACCGACAGGGACGCTCGTACGTGCGCTTCATGGAGCAGTATGGTCAGCTGGACCGCGCCAACAACCGACTCGTTCCGTTCTTACAAACGAAGTTGCAACGCGAACACCAGCGTTTTCTAACGCAGAGCAGAGCTGGATTTTTTTGGACGTCCAATACGGACGATAACCTTGGCGTGCATTATTTACGCAAATACTCCGCCGATTGGCAGTTGTTAAAAACGTATCCCTTACCGACTCAGGCGGGGCTGGGTATTTATTTAAATCAAATCATTGAAGATCAAACCGGCCAACTCTGGATTGGTGCTACCAAAGGCAAATTACTCCGCTTTAATCCGGCAACAGAAGCGTTTACGATGTACAGTTATGCCCATCTGTTACCCCAGAGTGGAGCCGAAATAGAAACCTATGCCCTTTACTTCGACGGGCTGGGCACGCTTTGGATCGGGACGCCCCGAGGACTGTTCAGGGCCGATCATCCGCTCACAAAACCCAGTTTCTCACGGTATAAAAATAGCTCCTCAGACCGACAGAGCCTTAGCAATGATGTGGTGTCGAACATGGTTGATGATCCTTATGAACCGCTACATTACCTGTGGGTCAGTACCAAAGGCGGGGGGCTGGAGCGACTGGACAAGCAAACGGGTCATTTTCGGCATTTTACCGAAGCACAGGGATTACCCAACAAAGTAGTCTATGGTATCCTGGTCGATTCCTTTAAGAATTTGTGGATGAGTACGAACCGGGGATTGGCTCAGCTTAACCCCCGAACCTTCGCCTTTCGTACGTTCACCAAAGCTGATGGGTTACAGGACGACGAGTTCAATACCGGTTCATTTTTCAAAGCGGCTTCGGGTAAACTACTATTTGGGGGCGTGAACGGGTTAACCGAATTCGATCCGCGAGAGATCGTGGGACGTGTTATCCCTGAGGTACACATTGTAGGTCTACGAATTAATAACGAGCCCGTAACAGCTGGTGCCCCTGATGGTATTTTGCCCAAAAGCCTCGAAAGCGCACCGGCCGTCAATTTATCGTATGATCAGAACGGGGTAACGCTGGAGTTCGCGGTGATGGATTTTACCAACCCCGCCAAGAATCGCTACCGCTACCAGATGAGGGGAGTTGACGACGATTGGGTAGAGGGTGGAACAAACCGATTTGCCAACTACGCGCAACTACCCGATGGCAACTACACATTTCAGCTGATCGGCTCCTCCGACGGACAGCACTGGAGCAAACCTGTCGAGCTTCAGATTCGCGTCCATCCACCGTTTTACCGTACCTGGTGGGCTTATTTGTTGTACACGATCTTTCTGGCAGTCGCCGTCTGGCAGTTCTTTCGGGTGCAGACCCAGCGGCTGTTGCTCGAGCAGCAGATTGTTTACGAGCAGAAGGAAGCGACCCGGCTGGCCGAGTTGGACGGGCTGAAAACGCAGTTCTTTACCAATATCAGCCATGAGTTTCGCACGCCCCTGACGCTGATTCTGGGACCGCTTGCCGACCTTCGACAGCGCTTTCCAGCGGAAGCCGCCCTGGGATTAATGGAACGGAATGGGCAACGGCTACTTAATCTGATCAATCAGCTTCTCGATCTCGGCAAGCTGGAAGCGGGACAGTTGCGGATCAAAACCGAGTCGGGCGACCTGGCTACGTTCTTCCGCACCATGGCCTACTCGTTTCAGTCGCTGGCCGAAAGCCGACAGATTACGTTTTCTTTTCAGCAACCGGAAACAGAATGGTGGGCCGGCTTTGATCGCGATAAACTGGAAAAGATCGTAACGAATCTGCTGTCGAATGCCATCAAGTTTACCCCGTCGGGAGGAGACGTCGGGATGACAGTTGATTACCCGCTTGATGCCAACGAAGAAAACGTACGGTTTACCGTGCGGGACACGGGTATTGGTATCGCCCAGGATCAGTTGGCGCATATTTTCGAGCGGTTTTATCAGGTCGACGGGCAAATCAGTCGGTTGTATGAGGGTACCGGTATTGGGCTGGCGCTGGTCAACGAACTGGTAAAGGTGATGAACGGAACGATCACTGTAACCAGTGTAGAGGGACAAGGAACCACCTTCATTGTATCGCTTCCTATAACCACTGTCCAAGCGGGACAAACCATCCGGTCATCCTCCCCCGAAGAGGCCATGCCGGTTCAGTGGGGGCAGCTAAAAACGCAGCCGGATAAAACCACCGTACCCCCATTACCGGCTGCCGGCGAAGACAACCCGGTGCTACTCATCATTGACGACAATGCCGATATACGTGTTTACGTACGCAGCATCTTTGAGGCCGACTACCAGATCATCGAAGCGACCGACGGTCAGGAAGGGTTAGCCGTCGCCACATCAACGTTACCCGATGTTGTGGTCTGCGATCTGATGATGCCCCGGCTCGATGGGTTTGGCTTCTGTCAGGCACTGAAAACGCAGGAAGCAACCAGTCATATCCCGGTCGTCATGTTAACGGCCAAAGCCACCGTTGAAGACCGGATCGAAGGGTTTGAGCGGGGGGCGGATGATTACCTGACCAAGCCCTTTAACCGAACCGAACTACAAACCAGGGTACGGAATCTGATTGAGCAGCGGAAGCGACTGTATGGCTGGTTTAGTCAGCAGCGCAGCGTAACGGATATCGTGGTTGCTGATGGCGTTGACACAAACACCACGGTAACGGATACAACGCAGAAATCAGTGCCGGCGCTGACTTTGCTGGCGACTGAGCAAGCCTTCATCGACCGGCTGACAAGGATTGTTCATCAACATCTGAGCGAGCCGGATTTCAGCGTCGAAGCGCTCGCTGACGCCATCAACCTGAGCCGTTCCCAATTGCATCGAAAGGTAAAGGCATTACTCGATACGTCGCCGACTGGCTTCATTCGGGATATCCGATTGGCCAAAGCGGCTGAACTCCTTACCGAAGGCAACCAGAGCGTAACGCAGGTGGCGTATGCCGTTGGCTTCGATAACCTGTCGTACTTCGCCAAGACCTTTCAGGAACGGTATGGGGTCTCTCCCTCCCAATACGGCCGAGCGGCCACTTCACCCTCCTAGATCAGCGATTTTACCTTAAAAAGCCCGAAGAATTCGGGCTTTTTTTGTGCCATGCGACGAGGGTGTTAATCAATGCGACGAGCGCGTTAGCGCCTGAGAGCAGCTAGGTGATACTTGCCGCATACTTTCTCCTATCGTTGATGAAACCAAATTTCTACCTTCTTTTCCTGGTAGTGCTTGGCCTAAGTGGACCCTTAGCCAAAGCGCAAACCACGTTCACCGTTACCAACACGGCCGATGCGGGCGCGGGCAGCCTGCGCCAGGCCCTGCTGGACGTAATGGCCAGTTCCAGCCCCGCACCCTTCACCATCACCGCCAGCGTGAGCGGCACCATCAACCTGGCCAGCGTGCTACCCGATATCACCCAAGACATCGCCTTCATGGGGCCAGGAGCCAGCAACCTCACCGTGCGCCGGGCCTCGGGCGGGGACTACCGTATTTTTAATATCCCCAACAACAACACGGTCAGTTTTACCGGCTTTACGATTGCCGACGGGAATGCCAACACCGGTGGGGGCATTGCCAGTAGGGGACCATTGAGTCTATCCAACTGTATCCTGCGTAATAATACGGCTTCCGTTGGGGGAGGAGTGTATGGCGGAGCGGCCACTTCCCTGACCAACTGTCTGTTGGTGGGAAACTCAGCTGGCAACGCGGGCGGAGGAGTGGGCGCCGAGACAAACCTCAACCTGACCAACTGCACCTTCAGCAGTAACTCGGCTGGTCAGGGCGGGGGCGTGTACATGGATGCCGGCACGGGTCTGTTTGTCAACGCTACCTTCAGCGAGAATAAGAGTAACTCCGGGGGCGGAGTCAACATTTGGCAAAACGCTACGCCTACCTTCATCAACTGCCTGATTGCGGGTAACACCAACGCGGAGGGCACAGCTCCTAACGACGTTTTTCAATCAGGTAGTGTCAGCCCTTCTTCATCCTACAATGTGATCGGTGCAGTGGTCAACAACACCCAAAACCTGCGCAATGGGGTCAACAACAATCAGGTAGGCGTCACTGCCCTGCTGGGTGGGCTGGGCAACTACGGGGGTGGGCTGCCGACCTACGCGCTGTTGCCGGGTAGCCCGGCCATCAATGCGGGTACGGCCAGTGGCGCTCCGACTACCGATGCGCGGGGGCTTGGTCGGGTAGGCGTTCCCGATGTAGGGGCGTTCGAGTCGCAGGGCTTCAGCCTGGCTCTGACGGCCGGCGACAGCCAGAGTGCCCTTATCGGAGCAACCTTCGACCCCCCCCTGACGGTTAGCGTGAGCAGTGCCAACGCCGAGCCCGTGGCGGGTGGGGTGGTTACGTTTACGGGGCCGGGATCGGGTGCCAGCATCAACCCCACCTCCGTCACGGCCAGCATTGCTGGCACGACGGCTACCGTCTCGGTGACGGCCAATGCGACGGCAGGTGGTCCTTATTCGGTGACGGCCAGTGCCCGGGGGGGTATCTCCAGCGTGGCCTTTAGCCTGAGCAATGTTTTTTCGTCTTTGTTCATCCGTTACGTCAGGCAGGGGGGCACGGGCAGCGGCAACAGCTGGGCCGATGCCTCGGGCGACCTGCAAAGCCAGATCAACTTCACTGGTGCCCTACAGGTGTGGGTAGCCTCGGGAATCTACAAGCCCACCACCGGCAGTGACCGCGAAGCGAGTTTCTCGCTCAAGAACGGGGTGGAAGTCTATGGTGGCTTTGTGGGCACGGAAACCGACCTGAGCCAGCGGGGGGCGGTGAACCCGGTGACGGGCAGTCCCTCCAGCAGCACCCTCAGCGGGGACATCGGCGTCGTAGGCGACAACACCGACAACAGCTATCATGTGATCAGCAACCGCAATCTCAACGGCACGGCGGTGCTGGACGGTTTTCTTATCAGTGGGGGCAGGGGCAATAGATTTAGTGACTCCGGTGGGGGTATGTCGAATACCAACAGCAGTCCGAGCGTAACCAACTGCTCGTTTGTCAATAATTCCGCTTCTCAAGGCGGGGGGATGGGTAACGTTGACAACAGCCGTCCGAGCGTAACTAACTGCTCGTTTGTCAATAATTCCGCTTCTCAGGGCGGGGGGATGAATAATGATAACAACAGCAGCCCGAGCGTAACCAACTGCTCCTTCCTTACTAATTCCGCTTCTCAAGGCGGGGGGATGTATAACATTAACAGCAGTCCGATTTTAACCAACTGCACCTTCCTCAATAACTCCGCTTCTTCCAGGGGCGGGGGAATACGTAATCTCAGCAGCCGTGCAAGCTTGATTAACTGTGTGCTGTTCGGCAACGGGGGGAGCAATACGATTTATAATGACAATTCAAGTCTGACCGCCCGCTACAGTCTCTTGGAGGCTTCGGTAACCGGCTACACCGATGGGGGCAACAACCTCACCACCACCACCAGCCCCTTCGCTTCTACCGGCTCGGCCCAGCTCAGCAACTGCTCGCCCGCCATCAACGCGGGTGACAACCAGGCCTACGCCACCGCCAACGGCCCGGCTACCGATCTGGCGGGCAACCCCCGCTTATTCAACAACGGCACCATCGACATGGGCGCCTACGAGTATCAGGGTGAGCCCATCCGCATCACCCTCAGCAACCCCGCCACCACCACGGCGACCCAGGGCGTGGCTTTCAGCCAGTCTCTCACCGCCCTGGGGGGCAGTGGTCCCTACAGCTTCAGTGTAGTGGAGGGCAGTCTGCCGGGCGGGCTAAGCCTGGCCACCACAGGTGAGCTGAGCGGCACGCCGACTCAGGCGGACAGCTACTCCCTCACTGTGCGAGCCACTGATGCCAATGGTTGTTCGGGCACGAGTGCGTATACGTTGACGGTGCAACTCGATTCGCCCATCCGCTACGTCAAGCAGGGGGGCACGGGCAGCGGCAGCAGCTGGGCCGATGCCTCGGGCGATCTGCAGAGCCAGATCAACTTCACCGGTGCCCTACAGGTCTGGGTAGCCGCGGGAATCTACAAGCCCACCACCGGCAGTGACCGCGAAGCGAGTTTCTCGCTCAAGAACGGGGTGGAAGTCTATGGTGGCTTTGTGGGCACGGAAACCGACCTGAGCCAGCGGAGGTCGGTGAACCCGGTGACGGGCAGTCCCTCCAGCAGCACCCTGAGCGGGGAGATTGGTGCAGCGGGTGACAGCAGGGACAACAGCTATAATGTGGTCAGAAACAATAATCTCAACGGCACGGCGGTGCTGGACGGTTTTCTCATCAGCGGGGGCTATGGCAATGCTCCCAGCATTGTTAACGGCAATGGGGGGGGGGTGTATAACATTAACAGCAGTCCAGGCATAGTTAACTGCTTGTTTGTGGGCAATTATGCTTTTTATGGCGCGGGGATGAATAACAATAGCAGTAGTCCGAGCTTAACCAACTGCTCCTTCCAAAACAATTCGGCTTCTCAAGGCGGGGGGATGTATAGTGTTGGCGGTAATCCGAGCTTAACCAACTGCTCCTTCCAAAACAATTCCGCAATTATTCACGGCGCGGGGATGCATAATAGGGGCGGTAGTCCGAGTTTAATCAACTGCTCCTTCCTCAACAATACCTCTTCTTCATCTTATGGCGGGGGGATGAGTAATGACGAAAGCAGTCCAAACCTAACTAACTGCTCGTTTGTGGACAATTTCGCTTTTTATGGCGGGGGGATGTATAACATTAACAGCAGTCCAAGCTTAGCCAACTGCTCCTTTCTCAATAATTCCGCTTCTTCCCAAGGCGGGGGGATGTATAATTCCTCCGACAGCCGTCCAAACTTAACCAACTGTGTGCTGTTCGGCAACGGGGGGGGCAATACGATTGGTAATGATAGTAATTCAAGCCTGACCGCCCGCTACTCGCTCTTGGAGGCTTCGGTGACAGGCTACACCGATGGGGGCAACAACCTCACTACTACCACCAGCCCCTTCGCTTCCACCAGCTCGGCTCAGCTGGGGCCCTGCTCACCCGCCATCAACGCGGGAAGCAACCAGGCCTACGCCACCGCCAACGGCCCGGCTACCGATCTGGCGGGTAACACCCGGGTGTTTGGCGGCACCATCGACATGGGCGCTTACGAGTATCAGGGTGAGCCTACCCGCATCACCCTCAGCAACCCCGCCACCATCACGGCCAGCCAAGGCGTGGCCTTCAGCCAGTCCTTCACGGTCGTGGGAGGCAGTAGTCCCTACAGCTTCAGTGTAGTGGAGGGCAGTCTGCCCGGCGGGCTGAGCCTGGCCACCACAGGGGAACTGAGTGGCACACCGACGCAGGCGGGCAGCTACTCGATCACCGTGCGGGCCACCGACGCCAACGGCTGCGCGGGAACAAGTGCGGTCTATAGCCTGACGGTGACTGATGCCACACCTACCATCGCGGGCCTGTCGGCCAGTCCAGCCGCGGTCTGTGCAGGTAGTCCAGTGACGTTCACCGCCACCATCAGCAACGTAACGGGCAGCTACAACTACACCCTCACCAACGGTAGCAGTCCCCTATCCGGCACCGCTACGGGCACCGCTTTCAGTCAGAGCCTGACGGCTGCGGGCACGGGCAGTCAGAGCTTTACCCTGACGGTGGAGCAGAGCGGACAAAGTGCCCAGGCAACAACGGGTGTGACGGTCAACGCGACTCCTACGGCGAAATTAACCAATAATGGTCCCTTGAGCTGCACGCTGAGTAGTGTAACACTGACGACATCGGGGGGAACGTCGTATAGTTTCAGCACGGGAGCCACCCCGATAGGTACCAGCAATCAGGCCACAGTGAGCACCGCGGGTACGTACTCCGTGACGGTCATCAACGGGGTGAACGGTTGTTCATCAGTAGTATCGACTACCGTAGACCAGGCCGCCACAACAAGGCTAACCTGGACGGGGCAGACCAGCACCGACTGGAATACGGCCGGTAACTGGTGTCCGGCGCGGGTGCCACTCAGTACGGATGATGTGGTCATTCCGGCAACCCCGCCTAACAAGCCTGTTCTGGGTACCAACGCCGTGGCCAACTCGGTGGAGGTGCAGAGTGGGGCATCGCTTGCTATCACAAACGCGGGAATACTAATCCTCAACGGGTCAAGATTAATTGGAAACAATACCGTGACCTTGTTCACAAGCGGAACCGTTGTTAATAGTGGGCAAGTGGTTGTCGGTAATTTGTCGTCAGCTACCGTAGGTCAGTTAGGGGTGTTGAACCAGGGGGCGTTCCAAAACAACACGGGCGGCAGTATCCGTATTGACCGGACAACCAGCCACGGCATCCAGAATACAGGCACCGCTACCAACTCCGCTACTATCACCATCGGTCAGTCGGCGTCTATTGGTGGAAACGGGCTATTCATTAACGGCACGGGCTCGTTCAGCAACATCGCCGGAGGCTATATCCAGGTCGACAACGCGGGAATCAATGGTATTCGATTAGATGGTGGTACGTTCACGAATGCAGCCGTCATCCAAATCGGTAGTTATTCGGCTGTAACCAGCTACGGCATCTTTATATTAAAAGGAACAGATACGTTTACCAATGCCGATGGTGGTGCTATTACTATCAACCGGACAGGTAATAATGGCGTGCTAAACAATGGAACATTCACGAATGCCGCAACACTGACCATCGGTAACGTCGCTTTTTCCGCGCAGGATAATATTCAGACCGTTGGTACATTCATTAACACAAGTACGGGGGTAATCTATGCCGCCCGGACAGCCAATAGTAACGGGAACGGTATCTGGAACGTGGCGAACTCCTCCTTTACCAATAGCGGAATGATCAGTATCAGATCCCTTTCTATTACGGGCGGTAACGGTATCCTTAACGCCGGAACCTCCTTCGCTAACCTGGCCGGGGGCCGTATTCAGCTCGACGGCGTGCTTCGGGGAGTAGTCAACCGGACTACCTTTACCAACGGGGGCGAGATACGAATGGGTGACAACGCACCCTTGGGCGAGCGGGGGATTCAAAACACAACCAACAACGCGCTATTTACTAACCTGGCGGGGGGAGTAATCAGTATCGGCCAAGCGGCCTATACCCGGGACGGCATCACCAACGAGGCTGGTAATACCTTTACTAATTCAGGTACGATCAGCATTGGCACCTCGAGCAGCATTGCGGGCAACGGCATCACCAACGCCGGTACACTCAATAACAGTGCCTGCGCCACACTAACCGTTTTCGACAATGTTGCTAACAGCGGCAGCTTTACCAATGCAGGCCTGTTAACGGTCAGTACGACGCAGCCGCACACGAACACGGGGTCGTTCATCAACACGGGTGATATTGCGTATCCGCAGGGAAATCAAATCCCGAACGTGACGAATAATAACCCATTTGATGTGCCTGTCATTGGCTGTGTCAGTGGGATTAGTCCGGCGCTTCAACTGGGCGAAAACAGCAGCCAGCTTACCATTGGTACAACCTGGTATAAAGACCCGGCGCTGACTCAGCCAGCGGGCAGTTATGACCAGGCCAGTAACACGTTTACGCCCAGCAATCTGGCCGCGGGCAGCACCACAATCCTGTATTTTTCGGTCAACTACGGCGCCAATGCCTGTACCAAAACCGAATCGGTGACGGTGACCCTAACCCCTCAGGTAACGGCCAGCATCAGTCCAGAATCGGCTATACTAACCTGCGCCAGTCCTACCGTAAGCCTAACAGCCAGTGGAGGTACCAGCTACATTTGGGATGATGCTTCAACCAACCCTGTTCGGACGGTAAGTGTGGCTGGTACGTACTCCGTAACGGTACTTTCGGGCAGTGCGTGCTCAGCCGTAGCCAGCACCACGATTACCAGCAATACAGCGACTATCGCCGTGAGTAACCCCACTATTACCGCGGCCACCCAAGGCGTAGCATTCAACCAATCCTTCACGGTCGTGGGAGGCAGTAGTCCCTACAGCTTCAGTGTGGTGGGGGGCAGTCTGCCCGATGGGCTGAGCCTGGCCACCACAGGGGAACTGAGTGGCACACCGACTCAGGCGGGGAGCTACTCGATCAGCGTGCGGGCCACCGACGCCAACGGCTGCGTGGGAACGGCAATCTATAGCCTGGTGGTGACTAATGCCATACCTACCATCGTGGGCCTGTCGGCCAGTCCAGCCGCGGTCTGTGCAGGTAGTCCGGTGACGTTCACCGCCACCATCAGCAACGTAACGGGCAGCTACAACTACACCCTCACTAACGGTAGCAGTCCCCTATCCGGCACCGCTACGGGCACCGCTTTCAGTCAGAGCCTGACGGCTGCGGGCACGGGCAGTCAGAGCTTTACCCTGACGGTGGAGCAGAGCGGACAACGGGCTGCGGCTCAAACCAGCCTCACCCTGAGCGCGGCACCGGCACTGAGCCTGAGCAACACGGGACCCTTGTCCTTCACCAACGCCAGTGTCAGCCTGGTGGCCAGCCCTGGCTTTGCCCGCTACGTCTTCAGTTCTGGGGCCAGCCAGCCCGGTGGCACTGCCAGCAACACGGCCCAGGTGAGGGCGGTGGATGTCTACTCGGTGACGGCCACCACCAGTGAAGGCTGCTCGGCCACGGCCAGCACCACCGTAGTAGGGGGCGTCAGTAGTCTGACGGTGTGCCGGGGTGGTACGGTGGTGATTAGTGTCGCGGTGAGTGGCAGTCCGGTCAGGTACGAGTGGTACAAGAACAGTCTGACCACGCCCAAGATCATGGAGACCCCGCAGTTGTTTCGGGGCACGGCCACCAGCAGCTTAACCTTGATCAACGCCCAGAGCAACACCCAGGGTGACTTCTACCTGAAGGTGACGGATGGATTGGGGACAGTTACCATCTACGGTCCCTACCGGCTGTATGTAGATGGCAGTTGCCGGGCTCGTGTAGGGGCCGAAACGGTCATAGATGAATCGCCTTTAGCGGTGGTGCTGGCTCCCAACCCTCTTCAGCAAGAGCACTTACGGGCGGTGGTGAGAGGAGGGGAAGGGCGCTCGTTGTCGGTGAGCTTGGTGGACCTGCGGGGTCGTCTGGTCCGTCAGCAGATCTGGTCAATGTCGGGCTCGGTGGAGGAGCTGGACTGGGAGTTGGCAGGTCAGCCTAGTGGGGTGTATGTGCTGGAGGTGATCAGCGGCTCGAGTGCTGGTGGAGCTGGTGAGCGCCGGAGCGTGAAGGTGATCAAGCCCTAGAGGAGGGAGACTCTCTGTACTAAAAGACGCCCGGCTGGAAGGTCGGACGTCTTTATCGCTTTATGGTTCGATAACCTCCCTAAATGGTTCTGCTTTAGGTGATTTATTGGGTTCCTACGGTCTAAAAGACCTAAATGCCGAAAATGGAAAACCACCAAGGGCCAACTCATCCGAGCTTTAGGCCCACTATAACCCGTCAGCAATCCCTCCTGCCTGGCGGGCTCATGGATGAAAACAAATATACCCCACAACTTCCAACAATGGAGGGAGATGTCCAATAATTAAACGGTGAGTGGCAGTCTGGCCCAACTACTTATTGAGGGCGAACTAAACGTAACGCAGGTGGCGTATGCCGTTGGAATCGATAACCTGTTTTACTGCGCCAGGACCGTTCAGGAACGGTATGGGGTCTCTCCCTCCCAATATGGCCGAGCGGCCACTTCACCTTCCTGGACATCGATTTTACCCTAAAAAGCCCGAAGAATTCAGGCTTTTTTTGTGCCATGCGACGAGGGTGTTAATCAATGCGACGAGCGTGTTAGCAGATTTTTTCGCCAGGTGACTACTTGCACCACCATCTGGTGTACACCTACGCGCCTGGTGGTACCCCAGCCAGCTCATTGCTTATGAAAACAAACCTACCGGTTAACCAGCCTGCCGCTGACGCGTCATCGGATCACCAGTCAGATGATGGCTTTGCTCGACTCTACCAGCAGTACGTCGGTAAAGTATTTCGGACCTGTCTGTCGATGACAAAAGATGAAATGGCGGCTCAGGACTACACTCACGACATTTTCCTCAAAGCCTTCGAGAAGCGTAACACCTTTCAAAATCGCTCCTCCTTCTCAACCTGGCTGTACGCCATCTCCTACAATCATTGCCTGACGAAGATCCAGCAGGACAGCCGCCGAAAAATGGAGCCACTGACCCAAGCGTGCAGCGCCCAGCTGGCCAGCGAGGAAACGGATGCGGACTCACTTCTTCAGGTGCAGGAAGCAGCCCTGAACCGGTTGCCAGCTGAGGAGCAGAAGTTGCTTCGCCTGAAGTATGAGCAAGGCTTATCGACCCAACAAATCTGCCAGCAATTCAGCCTGTCAGAAAGCGCCGTTAAGATGCGGCTGAAGCGGAGCAGGGACCGGTTACGGTCGGCGCTTTAGGCCGACGGGGACCTGGCTCCGGTCAGGTTTAGTACAATCTTTTTTCTTGTCGCCAACAAGCTATAGCGATGGGGCTGATTTAGTAATAACCTTCTTTCTTGCTTTAGTTTATGAGCAGTAACCTCTACATTTTTTCCTGCTTCTCTTCCCGGCGCTCCTTTTTGGTAAAAGCGCTCCAGGTTAGCCTTCTGCTGGTCACTCTGCTGGGGGGCGCTCTGGTCGGACACGCGCAGGAAAGCGCACTACCGTCTTCGCATTGGGCCAACGAACTGGCTCAACAAACTGACTCTACCCGCAAAGCTGAGGTACTGCTCTTCATGGCGAAAGATCTCGAACCCAGTAATCCAAACGGCGCACTTACCTACGCTCAGCATGCCCTCGACCTCGGTCAAAAGCTCAACGCCACCAAAGTAATTGGACTGGCGGCTCTGCAACTCGCCAGACTTCACACCACCCTCGGCAACAAAGCCAAAGCCCGGCGATTTCGTAAACGGGCTGAGGAAACGCTGCGCTCGGTTGATCTAATGGCCGAGTTGAACCGGCTCGAAACCCAGAAAGCACAGGCCGAAGAAACGGCCGCCAACTCCCGGCAGGCCGTGAGTGCGTTGAGTACCGAAGCCCAGCAAAAACAGACCCTGCTGAGCAAGCAAGGTCAGCAACTCTCGCTGCGTACGCAGCAACTCCAACAGCAGGGTAAGCTCATGGGGCAGAAAGACCAGCTCATCGGGCAAAAAGATCGGGTAATTAGTCAGAAAGATTCAATGCTGACCATGCGGGAATTGATTTTGCGGTCTCAGCAGGATCAACTCCAAATTCTTGAACAGGAGAAAGCTCTCAAAGCCGCCGAAGTTGAGCATGAACGCGCCATTCGGAATGCCCTGCTGGTGGGGGCTGGCCTGCTGATAGCGCTGGCGGTTCTACTCTGGCGACTCATTATCAATAAGCAACGCGCTAACCGCGAACTGGGTCAAAAAAACACCCAGCTCGATCTGGCCCGTAAACGCTCCGATGAGTTACTCCTCAACATCCTGCCCGGTGAACTGGTTGATGAGCTGAAGGTTCAGGGCATTACTCGCACCCGCCACCACGAGGAGGTGACGATTATGTTCACCGACTTCCGCGACTTCACCAAAATCAGCGAACAACTCTCGCCGGTTGATCTGGTGCAGGAAATCGACTACTGCTTCCGCCACTTCGACCACATCATCGGAAAGTACCCCAGTCTCGAAAAAATCAAGACCATCGGCGATGCTTACCTGTGCGCGGGTGGGTTACCCGCGGCCCACCCCGATCATGCTCACGAGATGGTAGCAGCCGCTCTGGAAATCCGGGACTTCATTGGCGAACTCGAAACCCAGCGCGCGCGCGAGGGCAAAATCGGCTTTCAGATTCGGATCGGCATTCATACCGGACCGGTGATTGCGGGGGTGGTAGGCGCTACCAAGTTTGCCTACGACATATGGGGCGACACGGTCAACACGGCGGCCCGGCTCGAATCAGCCAGTGAGCCGGGGCAGGTTAATATTTCCGGTGCTACCTACGAACGGGTACAGACACGGTTCAACTGCCGACACCGGGGTGAAATAGCCACCAAGAATAAAGCTAATATGCGCATGTATTTTGTTGATAGCCAGTAGGTTTAGTTTCCAAGTTCAGTGATCAGTCAAATCCCGTTATTCCATGAGGCTTGCAATCGAACCCTTAGTTAACGCCCATCAGAAAGAACAGCTACTGACGAACCTGCATCGCATTTTTGGTCAGTTTGATACAGCTATGCTCGCCATGCTCGAACCCATGCTGGAGTGGGTGGAAATCAGCGGAGGTGAAGTTTTGTTCCGGCAACACGAACCCGGCGACTGCCTGTATTTCGTTATCAGTGGTCGGTTGCAGGCATATATAATTGATAAACAGGGGAACCATCAGGTAATGGGTGAGATCATCCGGGGCGAAACCGTAGGCGAGATGGCCATATTCACCGGTGACCCGCGCAGTGCGACCATTGTAGCGCTGCGTGACAGCGTTTTGGTGAAATTATCCCAAAACGCCTTTGAACAGGTTATTGCCGCCTATCCTGCCGTGGCAATAAACGTAACCAAACTCATCATCAACCGGCTTCGTACCTCGCAGGAGCAGCCCAAAGCAGCCGGGTCAGACGTAACCTCACGCCCAACCCGGTCGCACCCGGCCAAGAAACCCGTTAACATCTGTGTGCTGGCTCTGCACAACGGCCCGGCAGACTCCATCAGCCCGGCTTTGCGGCTAGCGGGCGAGTTGTCGCCACTGCTGCGCCGGAAAGGAACGACCTTCGTGGTGTCGAGCGATGAGGTAAACGACGTCTTCAACCAGCCTAACTTCGCTCAAGTTGACAAAGACAATCCGGTAGCGTACCGTCAGCTAAGTCAGTGGCTCGACGATCAGGAGTCGCAGCACGAGTTTATGCTGTACCTTGCGGACCCGTTCCGGCCCGACCAGTCGGGAAATGGCCTTCCGGTTCTCTCGGAGTGGACGCGCCGGTGTTTGCGGCAGGCCGACGAAATTCTGCTCCTGGCCGATGCCACCCAGTCACCCGACCTGACGCTCGTCGAAAAGCACTATCTGATGAATGAACAGTGGACGGGCGCTCCGCACACGCTGCTGTTGATGCATCCGTCCGAAACGACCCATCCGCGTCATACGGTTCACTGGCTGGCCCCGCGTCCGGCGGTGAAGCGGCATTATCACCTGCGCGCCGGACTGAAGCGCGATATGGCCCGGTTTGCCCGCATCCTGAGCGGCACCTCCGTTGGGTTGGTACTGGCTGGGGGCGGGGCCAAAGGCTTCGCCCACATTGGCGTTCTGCGGGCGTTGCAGGAGTGGGACATTCCGGTTGATGTTGTCGGTGGGACGAGCGTGGGTGGGCTGGTAGCCGCTACGTTCTCTTTTGACGAGGCCATAGAGCCCACTACCCAGCACCTCCGCAAAGCCGCTCGTTTCAACCCTACCAAAGACTACAACGTTCTGCCGTTTATTTCGCTCATCCGGGGCCGGCGCATCGAGCAGATGATTCAGACCTGCATTAGTGATTTCACCGGCAACCCGACCCCCTACATTGAAGATAGCTGGCTAACTTTTTTTGCCTTGTCGAGTAATTACACGCGTGCCCGCGAGGAGATTCACACGCGGGGCCCCATGCTCAAATACCTGCTGGCGACTTCGGCCATTCCGGGGGTATTTCCGCCCGTAATCGACGGCGATGACCTACTGGTGGACGGTGGGTCATTCAATAATTTTCCCGCCGATGTGATGAGCCGGTTCGGGGTGGGTAAGGTCATCGGCGTGGACCTGAACATCGACAAACCCCGCAAGCTGACCATGGAGCAGATTCCCAGCCCGACGAGCCTGCTGCGGGATCGGTTTCGGGCTAAACGACAACGCAAATACCGACTCCCTTCGCTCTTATCGCTCATGCTCAATGCGACCCTGCTATACAGCAGCGCCCGGCGTAACGAAAACATTCGCCATACTGACCTGTATTTCAACCCCGATGTGAGCCGCTACGGCATCATGAACTGGGCCTCGTACGATCACATTGTGCAGAAAGGCTATGACCATGCTGTAGAGGTGCTCAACAGTCTTCATCCCGATGAACTTGCCCGGTTACGGGCATAAGTAACCGCATTCATGCAAACCCAACTTGCCTGCCAGTTTATGCTGGATACTCTGACCGCACACCTGTCCCCCCTGCTTACCTACCACAGCGTTCATCATACGCAGGACGTAATGAAGCAAGCTGACCGGATCGCCCGGGCCGAAGGAATTACCGACCCTGATCTGCTGCACCTGCTCCAGACGGCAGCCTGCTATCACGATGCGGGATTTCTGAACGTTTACGCCGAACACGAGGCCGAAAGCTGCCGGCTTGCCACGCTGCACCTGCCAACGTTTGACTACGCGCCTGCTCAGGTCGCCCAGGTTTGCCAGCTTATCCGGTCGACGCGGCTCCCCCAGGCGCCGTCTACGTTTCCCGAGTCCATTCTATGCGATGCGGACTTAGACTATCTCGGGCGCGACGACTACGCGCCGATTAGTCATTCACTTCTGTCGGAGTGGCTGGCCTACGACTGCCTGGCCGATCCTGCCGACTGGGTTTCCATTCAGCGGTCGTTTCTGGGTAGTCACCGGTATTTCACCGCAACTAATAAGCGTCTTCGCGAAGCTGGCAAACAGCGAACGTTAGCTACGCTTTAGACTATGTTTTGAATAGTCTAAAAGCGAGAGTCCGCCTTATTTTGGAGTTACCAAGCTACCGCCCGGCGGCCCGGCAAGATTATGAACGAATCGTATCAAGAATTGACGGACTCTCAATGGCAAGTTATTCAACAAATTCTGGATGATAAACGCCAACGATAGCATTCACTTCGAGCCATCATTAACGCTATTTTATGGCTCAATTACACGGGTTCCCAGTGGTGTGAACTCAGTAAAAAGATAGGCTCCCAACTGCCTTGGCAGAGTGTTTATTACCACTTTCAGCAATTCAAAAGAAAGCCACATGGGAGCGAATTCTGGATAACTTAGTAGTCAAAGAACGAAAACGGCAAGCCAGAAACGCCACACTGAGTCTGCTCACTGTTGATAGTCAGGGCGTTAAGATTGTGCAGTTTATTGAAGAACAGACAGGGATTGACGGCAATAAGTGCATCAATGTGGGGCCGCCCGTGCGGGCGTAAGCGTAGCCTTGCAGTTGATCGATCAGGCTTGATTTGGTCACTGGCGGTGACTTCAGCTAATACCTCAGATAACGAAGTGGGGAAATTGGTAATCGATCGGTTGCGTAACAAGGTACCTCGCTTAGAAGTAATTGCGGCCGATCACGGCTATAAGGTTAGTTTTGTTGAGTATGTTGAGGCACAGAGCTGGCAAGTGGAAATTGCCCAAAAGCCCGAAATTGGTCGTGGCTTTGTGGCGGACGAGAATCGGTGGCCGGTTGAGCGCAGCTTCGGTTGCGGTTCCCCGCCGGGACTCAATTTCCGGCGACGTTTATTTCGGGATGTGGAGAAAAGCGTAGAAAGTTCGGAAGCGATATTGCGAATGGCCTTTATTTCAATTCTAGTCAACAGGCTTACCAAATGAAACTTCAAAACATACTCTTAAACTTCCACCATTAATCCTAGAAAGTGTTAACCGACTTCCGTGCCCAGTTACTTTGTACCATATACCATTAGAAGAATAGCAGGTAGAAAACGCTCCACGTTTACATGTGCCGCAAAACGGTATGAACTGAGATAGTCTAATAAATCGGGATACTGCAAGTGGTTAACTTCGCAGAGTCGTGAAAGAACAAAACAACCACGAGTCGGCTTCACGCCGAAAGTACGATTAAGACTTCAAAACGGAAGTCTTGCGCATGATTGCCAATGGGCATAGCGTGTCGCAAGTCACTCAGACACTGGGTGTCGGTGAGAACCTGTTGTATCGTTGGCGTAGCCAGCAAGAATCGTCCGAGGGATTGGCAAAGGGAAAAGAAAAATCGACTAGTGGACTAGCAGCCGAAGATGAGCAATTTCGCCATCAACTGCGACAAGTTGAACAGGAGCGGGAAATTTTAAAAGCTTCGACTGCATTGAGATATACTACAATCGGATGCGGAAGCATTCATCGCTGGGTTACAAAAGCCCTGAACAGTTTGAGCAGGAGTATTATGCAAAAACTTGCAAGTTCAGTGTGCCGCTAAATCCGACCACCTCAATGAGTCATACAAATCCTGTATCTACTGGGGCGCTAGCCTTAACTGGCTAAATAAGATATGCTGAAACCAGTATCTACTTCCCAGCCAATCTGTTCCCGCACATGGAGAAGGCCATCTGGATAACTGAAGACTGGTCTGTTGAATGCATTGTAACGATGCAAACAAAACGGCCACCGCTAATGGGTGGCCGCTTGCTAACTCATAACCTATAAAAGAGCAACTTCACTACTGTTCCAAAATCGCATTACGCTTGCATGACAAGCTATCAATGATTTAGCGCAAGTGAGCGATTAAGGCAAATTTGTAAAACAGCGTTGATTGATCTTTCTCAGACTTACCCAGTAACGGGTTTAATTTATCAAAAAACGTCCCTGCTCTACGTAATCGGTCAATTTATTAACCGACTGACCTGATCCGTAACGCATTAGATGAAGGGTGCAGCCACAAAAAAGCCCAGCTATTTCGCGATACCTGGGCTTTCCAATTCTATCCACACCATAAAGAGGGCTTGCCCTCTTATGCTCACCAAATGTAATGACTTTCGCAATACAGCCTCGTTCTTTGCCTAAATATGTCAAAAAAATGACTATAAAATACCTGTACGGTAGCAGTATATACGAGAGATATCAATTATGATACTTAATAACTGGGCTAAGTATACATAATACTGGCAAGGCATTAGGATTGGCACGACTGACCTAAATCAGGACAGGCCAATTACAAATAGCTTGATCGCTTCATTATCAAAATCTATAGCTAATTTAGTATAGCGAAACTCAGTGCAATCGGGTGGGTATGCTGGTTAACGGGTTGCAATGTGTATTTTTAACCAGTAAGTGAATCGGATAATAAACGTGAGGGCCTTATGGCTAACGGAATAGAGCTGCCCCATCCTGATATGGCCCTGGAGAACGAGCGTCTGCAACTGGCCTTACAAGCCGCTGGTGTGGGTACCTGGGACTATAATCTGGAGACTGGTTTTGCCCAGTGGTCCGCAATTTGTAAACAACTGTTCGGTTTGCCTCCTCAGGCACCTGTTGATGCTGCCATTTTGCTGAACCAGGTACATCCCGATGATCGGGAACGGGTGCGTCAGGCTAATCTCAGGATTCTAAGTCCGGAAAGTGATGGGGAACACAACGTCTTATTCCGTACAATCAGCGAACAGGGGCAGTTGCGCTGGGTGCAGGCCAAAGGCAAAACCATCCGTAATGAACACGGACAGGTTCTTCGGTTTAACGGTGTTGTCTTCGATATAACCGAGTTAAAGCTGGCTCAGGAAGCCCAGATCCGGAGCGCTCAGGTGCTGGAACAGCGGGTTGCCGAACGAACGCAGGCGTTGAATGACGCCAACCGGCAATTAAAGAAATCGAATGATAGCCTGACCGAATTTGCCTACGTAGCGTCGCACGATCTGCAGGAGCCGCTCCGCAAAATTCAGGCATTCGGTGATCTGCTGAAAAGCCAGTATAGTGATCAGTTGGGGAGTGGAGCCGATTACCTGGAGCGTATGCAAACGGCTTCGCTGCGGATGTCGACTTTGATCAAGGATTTGCTGACCCTTTCCCGGCTTGCTTCCCAGCACGAAGCGATTGCGCAGGTTTCACTTTCTGAACTGGTTAAGGCCGTGCTGTCCGATCTTGAGCTAACGATTCAGGAGACGGCGGCCGTGGTCACGATCGATACCCTGCCTGTTATCGCCGGGTATCGATCGCAATTAAATCAGCTTTTTCAGAATCTATTGACAAACGCGCTGAAATTTCACCCGCCCGGCGCTACGCCTGCTGTCTGGGTGCAGAGTCAGATTGTGCAAAGCGATGCATTGCCGGAGGCCGTTAAGCCAACCCCAGGGACTACTCGCTATCATCGCATCGACGTCGTTGACAACGGCATCGGCTTCGACCAAAAGCACGCCGGACGTATCTTTCAGGTGTTTCAACGGCTGCACGGCAAAAGTCAATACGTTGGTACGGGCATTGGATTAGCCATTTGCGAAAAAGTGGTCACTAACCACGATGGAAACATAACGGCGACCAGCCAGCCGGGTAACGGCGCTACGTTCAGCGTATATCTGCCCGCCTATGAATCCTCCGTCGAACCGCTATAACGTTACGTAGCGTTTGGTAACCTACCCGGCTCAACTTGCTACTTAGTACCGGTGAACGTCAGGGAAAAAGGGGCGCTTGATGTACCGCTGCTGGCTCCCGTTAATACGGCGTTCAGTGTTTTGTCTGCGAACGTACCGCTTCCGCTTACATTGTACGCAGTTGTGTAGAGAGTGGCTGACGTTGCCGGTATTGTAAACGCATTGTTGTTCAGCGTAGCTGGCAGCGTTTGACCTTGAAACTCGAGTGTTATGCCATTATTGACCGAAGTCGACTTCGAGACTGTAATGTCAGCGGGTAAGGTGAGGGGTTGAGTTGTTAAGGCGACAGAAGCCGAACCTTTGTACGTACCTACGTATTGGTCGCGTGAGTCGGAGGGAGTCTCCGTAGTTGATTTACTGCAGGAAAGGAAACCGGTAACGAGCAGCAGACAGAAGGCGTGTTTTAACATGCTTGACAGGTAGTAGAGGTGAACGATATATAAATTTCGGGTATTCAGTAAAGCGATCACTGCCGACAACCGGCCAACGGCCAGCCTGCTTATCGGTTAAGGCATGAGGTATTCGACCGTGGCCTGATCAAGTGTTTTGGCGTATCGGTCAACAACTTCGCTCAGTCGCTGAAAACCGGTTTTAGCCAGTTCGCTGGCCGATGCCTGATAAACCAGCGGTTCACTGGTGGAGCCTGAACCAGACGAGCCCTGTCCCTTGAAGACAACAACACTGTTTTCGACCGTGGCTACGATACGTACATTAACACCCTGGACTACGTTGTAGGCGGTTGCAATGGTGCCCTGATCTTCGTCGGCGGTTTCTACATCGAATCCATGATCTTCCAGAAACGTTAACGTCGATTCGAACAAAGCCGAATCCGCTACCGTAGTGGTTACTTCAATGCCCTCGGCCCCCTCTGGTATCGGCTGCGAACATACTACGAATGAAAAGGTAAACAGGCAGAGGAGAGCGACAGCGAGCTTCATCAATGATAGGGGAGGTTCAACAGATTTTCGTTGAAGTATGGGTTGGTATCCGGGCTGTCGGTACCCTTAATGATTAACGCTGGATTCTGTTGTTCATATTCCTGGATACAACGTTCGCCTGATTCAGTGAGCTGATAATAAGGCTGGTCACCGCCCGGCCCATGAACCGCTCTGATTAAATTATTACCCAGCAAAACAGCCAGACAATAGCTGATCATCAGGTCGTCGAAGGGGACCTCTCGGGTTAGCTGCTGACGAGTAACCGGCTTAACAATAGCAGTAAGCGTATGATACTGACCAAACGTGAGTAGCATCGTTTTATCTGTTTTACCCATAACGCTTTCGTGAACCGATTGGTACATTCACGTTATAGATAAACCTAACCTGTTTAGAGCCTGCAATATACTAAGTACAAGCGGTGTTTTCCACGAATTCGACCTATCGGTCACGTAAACAGGACTAATACCGACGTTTTCAGCAACTACGTAACGTCCTGATTGGATGTAGTACGTAAAAATGTTTATTCGTAAAACAGTAGGTTTACAGTCGCGGGCCCCGTCCGCGAAAGCCTTTTGATAAACGGATCAGTAAGTGGCTCCGGCTATCTCGTTATATATGAACTCCAGGAACAGAAAACCAGCGGTGTATTTTATTAACCCGGTTTATTGGCAGGGCGTTCTGCCGCCTGAGCCGATAACGCTTACCGGTACTGCCGATATAGCCAACGTACTCGTATGACCTACTTTCGAATTATATTGTATTACACCGTAGCGGGCCTGATGGCCTGGGGCTGTAGAAGTTCAACTCCAGCGGGCGCGAACACCGCCCGTAATCAGATTGCCACACCCGTGCTGGTCATGCCGGGCGATTATCCCGATCCATCGGTGACTAAGATCGGAAATATATACTGGGCTACAGCTACCTCGTCGAACTGGTTTCCGGCTTATCCATTACTTAAATCAACGGATCTGGTGAACTGGCAGACGACGGGCTTCGTATTCAGCAAAAAACCAGACTGGGCCGATTATTACTTCTGGGCACCGGAGCTAACGTATGACAACGGCCGGGTCTATGTCTACTACACCGCTCACAAAAAGGGCGGCAACCTGTGCGTGGCGGTAGCCAGCGCCGACAAACCTGAAGGACCCTACCGCGATCATGGACCGTTGGTCTGCGAAGCCGACGGGTCAATTGATGCGTTTCCTATGCGCGATGAAACCGGCAAATTGTACCTGATCTGGAAGGAAGACGGCAATAGCGTCGGAAAGCCAACGCCAATCTGGGCGCAGCCGATGAACGAAGAACGTACCGCCTTGACCGACGAGAAACGTGAACTGTTCCGGAATGATGCACCCTGGGAAGCGAACCTGGTCGAAGGCGTATCGATCATAAAACACCAGAATTACTATTACGCGTTTTACGCAGCTGCGGGCTGTTGCGGACCGGGCTGTACCTACGCGACCGGCATTGCCCGCGCTAAGAACTTGCTCGGTCCCTGGGAAAAGTACAGCAAAAATCCCATCATGACGGCCGATGCAATCTGGAAATGCCCTGGTCATGGTACGCCTGTCGAACGAAACGGACGTAACTATTTTCTTTACCACGCCTATAATAAAGAAGAGGACGTTCACGTAGGCAGACAGACTTTACTGCGCGAATTTCGCTTCACGGACGATGACTGGCTGGCTTTCGAGGGAACTGCTCAGCCGGTTTCAACTGCACAACCTACCGTGCAGGAGGAGTTTAACGATAATACCTTGTCAACCGCCTGGAACTGGTCTGTTTTCCATCAGCCGACGGTCTCCGTGCAGAATGGACTGTTGCGGTTAATGGCCCAGCCTGATAAAATTGGCGAGTACATAGCGCACCGCACAACGGCGGGCAACTATACGGCCCAGACAACCATACGCCGGCAAATCTCTACTGCCGAAGCGGGGCTGGCTTTAATTGGTGATGACGATAACGCTGTGGGCATATCCCTCGCAAACGGACAAACAACCGTCTGGAAGCGCGAGAAAGGCGTTGATCAGAAGCTGGCTACGGCGAACGTAGTGACCGGGGAAACCATAACGCTGCGTTCAACCGTGAAGAATGGAAAAACCATTTCGTTTGCTTACAGCGTAGACGGAAAACCGTTTGTCTCTGTGGACACCAGCCCTATTGATGGCTCTTTTCTGCCACCCTGGGACCGGGCCGTACGCGTCGGTTTAACCGCAAAAGGCAATCGTGAACAGGCCGCCTTATTCGATGCGTTCACCATAACGTCTGAGTAAATACAAGTAGAGAAAAGTCTGCGTCCGGCATTACGTATCGGAGCAACACCTGCTGACGACCTATTTGCAGGTCGTCACTACCGTCAGGCTGGCATTGGTAAAGCTGTTAGCAGTTGTGAAAGCCGCTATCTCATCATCTCCGCATACCTTTTGTTCGTTCCGGTTTACCTGGCCCGTCGGTCCGTAGGTGAGCGTTTCGCAGCTTTTGCAGTTCTTTTTCTTAAACACTCCGCCTTCGCAGGAGGCCAGCACAAGTACGGCTACGGCCGCTGTCCCTAAATGTTTCATACGTGTCTTGTTGCTCTGGCAACACTGGTGAACGGTTGTATAACTGAATCCAATACAGAGTGTTGGGTCATTCGTGACTTCGAGTACGTATACTACAATGCGGGTATTTCGTACTAATAGTGAATAGCCGATTGGGGTAACTACTTAGGCTATGTATTTGAGCGGATTTGCCGTTTTATGTGAGTACTTACCCTCGTCCATGTATTGGCATTAAGCAGGCTGATTCGTCTGTTCAGTGAAATAAAATTGGCATTCAGCGCGCTTGGCTTGCATATAATTAATAATCAAGACAGTTTTACAGAAGCTTGTCGTATACAGTTAACCAAAACCTAAGTAGTTCATGAAGCGAGTATTTTTTACAGTTGCTATTGCGTTGGCTTCGTTCGCAACGTATGCTCAAACCACCTGGGGCATGGATAAAGCCCACTCTAAACTTGGGTTTACCGTTACCCACCTGGCCCTGACGGAAGTAGATGGTAATTTCAAAACGTTCGACGCAAAAGTAACGGCTACCAAGCCTGATCTGTCGGATGCTATATTTGAACTCACGGCGGATGTAAACAGCATCAGTACGGATAACGAACGGCGCGACAATCACCTGAAGAGTCCTGACTTTTTCGATGCCGCTAAATACCCAACCATTACGTTCAGGAGTAAATCGTTCCAGAAAGTAGAGGGTAAAAAATACAAAATCATGGGCGATCTGACCATGCATGGCGTAACCAAGCCCGTTACGCTCGATGCGGTCATGAACGGTCCGGTAACGATGGAGAACCCACGCGGTAAACAGGAGAAAGCTGGTTTCAAAATCGCCGGTACATTAAAACGCTCTGATTTCGGCGTCGGCTCTTCGTCGACTGTCGTGGTGAGCGATGAAGTTGAAATCAAAGCCAACGGTGAATTCGCCAAGCAGGATCAGGCCGTATCTGAAGTGAAAAAGTAGATACGTTCGTTTCGATAACGGAGCCCGCTGACAAGTAGTTTAGGCTACAGTCAGCGGGCTTTTTATTGATAACTGTCGTGAGAGTGTTAATGTGGGTTATGAGCAAAAGTTGCCGTCGAGAAAACGCGCATCAGCTTTTGATTCACCACATAATCTGTCACGCACGTTGTTTACTCACTGTTCATCTCGCCATTTCGGCTACAATTAAACAAACGTCTTTTTCTATAGGTTAACAATCATATTAACAGCGTACACTCAACTTACTCAACGATATGGCACATACTCATTCGGCTCCACGCTGGTGGCTTTTACTAGTTAGGGGCGTTCTGTACATTCTGATCGGCGCATTCATGTTTGTGTTTGCGAGTTCGTATACCGCGCAATCGGGGCATATTATCGGCGTGCTGGCCATTCTGGCCGGGGTTTGCCAACTTGCCTTTTCATTCACAAATCGGGGCACGGAGAGTAACAACATGTGGGGCATCCTGCACGGAGTTGCCGATTTAGGCTTTGGTATTGCCATGTTCATCTATTCGCAAGGCACTATCAAAGGATTTGTCGATGTTCTGGGCTTCTGGGCCATGATGTACGCCTTCTTACAGGCGGTACAGGCTATGTATGCGTTCCTGTCGGCGCGTGGCGGTACAGGCGTTAATCTGCCCAGCGTTCTGGTTCACTTTGCCAACGTACTGATCGCGGGTGGCTTAACCTTTACGTTGCTACTACGTCCGGCGGGCTTTGACTCGACACTTGGTTACGTCGGCGTTTTTCCAATTATTCTGGGGGCGCTGATTATTGTGTTGACTCAGCAAATGCGGGCGCAGGCCGATCGGGCGTCGTATCAGCACTAATCAGACCAGTTTAGTCAATAAAAAAGCCACAGCGATCTGTGGCTTTTTTGGTATTTGTTACATCATACAGAAACCATTGGCGTGTTAGGTTCCGCTGGCAATCTGTTCTTCCTGTTGTTGCCGAACCTGCTGCCCAATCGATACGTACTCGACCTCGCAGGGATAGCCAAACAGGCAGTTATCTTTGATCTGCCGGGCCACGCGTTCCGGTACCATCTGCTCCCAGCCATCCTCCCCCTGTTGAATCATCTCCAGAACATGATCGGTTGAGATGTGCAGATTCTGTTCGTTATAATCCGTAATGTCCTCGATCTTATCGTTCCGCACGAGGTATTGGAACAGCGGCTCCAGCGTCGGCGGCAACTCGAATTCGTTGCAGGTGTAGATGCTGCCGTTTTTCAGCGTCGGATATACGAACAGCTTCACTTTTCGGCTGAACAACGTAGCAAACGACTCCAGAATGCCCCCCGGCAGAAACTCGTAGTGACCCTCTTCAAAGATGTATTCCAGATTCGGAATGCCGACAATCAGGCCGATTTTCAGACGGGTTAGCCGCGCCAGATACGCCACCAGCTTATAATACTCCAGGTAATTGGAAATCATAACCGTCTGGCCCATCGAACACAGAATATCGACCCGATCCAGAAAATCTTTCTCGTCGATTCCCTGATCGTTGGCTTTCAGGTTGTGGAGCGTTAACTCAGCCATCGATATAACCCGGCTTGCGTCAACGTCTGATTCCACTTTGAATTGTTTGATGCCATTCTCGATCATGTCCATCTGAACGTTGGTGACCGGACGTAACCGTCCGCGCATGACCAGAATGTGCTTTTTGTATAGGGCTTCCGACGGTTGTAATACCTGACCATCGGGACCGAACAGGGCGGCATCCGTAAATCCGTTTTTGACCAGGTGCAGGCTCATCAGCCGGTTGTCGACGTCCGAAAAGTCGGGACCGTTGAACCGAATCATGTCAATCTGAATGCGCTCGGGTGCCAGATCATCCATGAGCGAGAGCACGAGCGTTTCCGGTGATTTGGCGTAATAGTAGCAACCGTAAATCAGGTTGACGCCAATAATGCCGAGCGCCTGTTGCTGCAGGATGTTCTCGTTGTCGAGCATCCGAACGTGGATGATCACATCGTTGTAACCGGCCTGCGGATTCAACTGAAAGCGACAGCCAATCCAGCCGTGCGCATCGTTCGTTTTCTGGTAGTTCAGGGCAACAACGGTGTTCGCAAACGCAAAGAAAGTTGTGTCGGAGCCGCGTTTCTCGGCCAGCCGTTTCTCCAGTAAGCTGTATTCTTTGGTGAGCATTTTCACCAGTCTCGATTCCACTACGTAACGCCCGCTTTCTTCGACACCATAGATGGAGTCGCTGAACGTCATATCGTAGGCTGACATCGTTTTGGCGATGGTACCCGAAGAGCCACCCGCCTTAAAAAACATCGCAGCCGTTTCCTGACCCGCGCCAATCTCGGCAAACGAACCGTAGATTTTCCGGTCAAGATTAATCCGTAATGCTTTTTGTTTTGTGCCAATATTCTTCTCGTACATGATCTTGGCGGCTTGCTGATGCTAAATATACAGACCAAACAAGACAAAACTCGTGCCTGTCTGTCTTTTCAACATCGGTTGTTGATGGGTTGTTTCCGGAATGTTGACCAGCATTTTCGGAAAGAGTTTAATCGTCTGGTAAAAGTCCAGAAAACTCAAAAGGCAGTTATATAACTGCCTTTTGAGTTTTCTCGTAACGCAAGGCTGTTAATGACTTACACCCGGTGCATCGGCAAACATGTTACCACCGGCGGCCTTGCGATCGAGCGAGGAGCCGACACCCGGCAAGGCGTCGATCACGGTTGGAGCTGCCCGGCGGGCCGTACGCGAGCCGGTGATCTGACCGATGGCCTCGCTGAGTAAAGTCTCATTGATGTCGCCAAACGCTTTCATGCCGATGATCGGCTCCGTCACTTCAACGGATGGGGTAAATCCACCGGCATAATCGGTAAAGCCGTCGGCGTTGGCCGACTTAAACGTAAGGGGCTGCATACCCCATTTGATACGTCCCGATTTGTCGGAGATCGTGATTGAGCCAACGTTTTTGCCGATCGTTTTCAGACCAATCGTCGTCACGGTCATATAGGGGCGGAGGCCATTGATGATCAGCTCACTGGCGGAGGCCGTGCTCCCCGTAGTCAGGACATAGACCCGGTTCAGGTTCGCGCCGATATTGTTTGGCTTGCTCACAAAGTGCTGCGTATTCCAGTTCGGACCGTACCGCTGATTATAATCGGCCGTAACGGTATTGTTCCACTTCTGTGCGTAATACACCTTCGAGGCATCAACGTTTTTGCCGATCAGGCTAGCCAGTTTGGTCGATGAGCTAACGTAGCCACCCCGGTTGTAGCGCAAATCCAGAACCAGTTCGGTAACCCCTTTCTGCTTGAATTGGCCGAAGATGTTATCGAGCTTACCATCATATTCGTTGGCAGTACTGCCATTGGCACCCGGTATAAACTGGTTATACACCACATACCCGATGGTTTTGCCGCCAATAGTATATGTAGTATCCAGCAGAACGGGGTCTTCCTGAAACACCACAGCCATCACTTGTTTCGTCTGCGCATTATCAACTACGGCTCCATTGGCCAGCGACGCCATGCCAAACGTTATGACGTCACCGGAGAGCAGATCCTGGTAGTTGGTAGCAGTCATCGGCTGACCGTTAACTTTCGTGAAGATGTCGCCCCGCTTTAGACCGGCCTGAGCCGCCGGTGAGCCGGGCAGGACGTATAGAACGGAGCCGATAACGTTCGCTCTGGTCTGATCCCGGTAAAATAGTTTATACTCCATACCGGTCGTTTTCGACTGGCCGCTCAAAGACGCCTGCAACTCCTGAGCGCTTTCCTGAATCCAGGAGAACCGGTCCCGGTCAGGATTGGCGGTGTTTGTATAATCGTAGAGCAGGGACTTAAAGAAGTTATCGGGTGTTAATGACTTATCTGGATTCGTCGGAAGCTTGTCGTTCCAGAGATAATAGTAATTCATGTTGGCCAGAATCCAATCGTTCACTTCCTGCGTGGTTACTGGGCCGGAGGTCACGGTCGACGAAATACCCGCCGTTGTGGGGGAAGGAGTGACGTCTGTTTCTTTCTTGCAGGAAGACATCAAAAAAGCACCTGAAACGGCTAAAAGCAGCGCCTGACGTAGGGCACTTAGTTTTCTCATAGATAGTTGTTGAAGAGCAGCTTAACTGTGCTAATAAATAACGAAAAACGGCCGGAAATAATTTACCAGAAGACCGTTAAAGGTCTAGTTTGTTTCAATATTCGTCAACAAAACTCAGGCAAAGGCGTCTTCGATGTGCTTCACCCGAAACTCGTTATGTCGCATAGTGATCGCGATAATATCAAAGCGCAGATCGAACAGCCAGTTGTTCGCAAATACGTAGTGCTCGGCCGCTCGCATGACCAATTTTGCTTTCGTATACGAGACAAACTCTTCGGGGTTGCCAAAGGATAGGTTGGTGCGGGTCTTAACTTCAACAAATACCAGCAGCTTGCCCTTCCTGGCGATCAGGTCAATTTCGGCGTGCTGATGGCGGTAGTTACGGGCTACTATTTCGTAGCCGTTGTCCTGAAGGTACCGAACGGCATGGTCTTCGCCTTGCCTGCCGGTTTCGTTGTGCTGGGCCATGGATGGTATGGATTACAGGTTACGGATCGAACGAAAGCCGCCGTTCTCATTGTTATCAATAGAATGCGGTTTGCCCAGGGTAAGGCGTTCGATCAGTAAAACAAGGCATAGTCAGGTGAATAAACAAGTAGAGGTGCGGCAGTTAGGTATGGTCGAGTACCAGGCCGCCTGGGATGAACAGGAGCGACTGTTCGCGCAGATCGTAGCGCAGAAGCTCCAGAATCGAACCACCAGCGTGGGCGATCAGCAGATGACGCCGAACTACCTGCTGTTTTGCGAACATCCGCACGTATATACGCTTGGCACCAGCGGCCATAAAGACAATCTGCTGATTGACGAAGAGCGGCTGGCCCGCGAATACGGCGCTACGTTCTTTAAGATCCGGCGCGGGGGCGACATTACGTACCACGGGCCGGGGCAACTGGTCGGTTATCCGATTCTGGATCTGGATAACTTTTTTACGGATATCCATCAGTATATGCGATTTCTGGAGGAAAGTATCATCCTGACACTGGCTGATTATGGCCTTCGGGCGGGGCGCATCGACGGGTTGACGGGCGTTTGGCTCGGCCACGACGATACGCAGCCGGACGGTCCGGCCCGCAAGATCTGCGCGATGGGCGTTAAAGCCAGTCGTTGGGTAACAATGCACGGATTTGCGTTGAACGTCAACACAGATTTGCGTTATTTTAACCATATTGTCCCCTGTGGCATCACCGACAAGGCCGTTACGTCACTGGCAGCCGAATTAGGTTGGGAGGTTCCACTCGGTGAAGTAGCCGAACGGGTACAACGGCACCTGGCGGAGTTGTTTGCGATGGAGTTAATTCAGGAGATTGACACGCAGCGTGTGTTGCGTTAAGATCGTCACAGCCACCTGCCCTGTGCAGCGGGCAACGAAGTCTGACCACGCTGCGTCATATACGTACAGGAATGAAAAAAGACATTAATTTTTTGCCCGTTGAGGGCGTACAGATTGTGATTGCCCGTAAGGAGAATATAGCTGGCGGCTACGACTGGCAGGTGTACCTCATTAACCAGAATAGCGTATCGATCAAGACGGTATTTGTTACGTCGAAAGGCTATGGCCTGAAAGACGAGGAAGAACAGAAAACATCCACACTTCGACACTTTTTCGTGGAAGTACAGCCCGGAGCGCACGAGATCGTGGAAACGATTATGTCCGATGTTTTCCATTTGAACAACGAGTACTGGGTTAGTTATTTTATTGATGATCAGATTTTTGACAAGAAGTTTATCTTCGTGCCTGACAGCATTGTCGAAGAAAATCTTGTGACTGTTCCTGCCTTGGGACTGGAGGGGATTTTGCACGAGTAAGTGTCGCGGAGCGTCCGCCTGTTCGCTTAAAGCCTATGCCGCAAACCGTATCCTGGAAACGTCGACTTAAGAACGTTCTGTTTATTGACCTCAAGACAGTGGCCGGTGCGCCGTCGCTGTTATCGGTCGATCCGCGTTTACAACGGCAATGGGAAGAAAAAATCCGTCATTTCAAGAGCGAAGATGAGGTGTCGGCGGCTGGTTGGTACGACCGTCGGGCATCGTTTTACGCCGAATTCGGCAAAATTATTTCGATCGGGGTGGGCGGCCTGTTCTTTAACGAAGGCGATCAGCCCCGGCTGAAAGTAAAGATTTTGAGTAACGATGATGAGGAAGCTCTGCTTACCGATTTCCTGACCATCGTTAACCGCTACCCACCCGGCGAGCTAACCTTTTGTGCGCACAACGGAAAAGAATTTGATTATCCGTACCTGTGCCGACGGTTGATGGTGAATGGTCTGCCGCTGCCACCCTCTTTGCAAATATCGGGGAAGAAACCCTGGGAGATTCTCCATAAAGACACTCTCGAATACTGGCAGTTTGGCGATAAACGCCATTTTGTGCCGCTCGATCTGCTGGCCGCCGTGCTGAACGTACCGACGCGGCCGCTGGAATGGATGGGGGACCGCACCAGCGAAGTCTATTACCGCGAACACGACTGGGCACGTATTGAACAGTACGCCCGTGACTCAGTGGTGATGCTGGTACAGGTGTACCTGCGCATGGTAGGCGCTCCGCTCGTAGCCGACGAGCATATTGTTATGAGCGATTGATCAACTGCACTAAACTCTTGCTCGATTAATCGCTTTCATAGAAACCACGGGTTAACGCCCGTGAACAAGAAGAATGAGAAACGGAAAACCGAAACAAAATAAATATAACCGGCCTGGAGGGCCCCGGCCCGCCGGGACTGGCCAGTCGTCGCCGACACGCTCTCGTGAGAAAGGGCTTGAAAAACAGAATAAGTCTGGATATGGTCGTTCTGTCCAGCAGGCCAATCCAGGCCGGGCCGATTCGTTCCTGGACGAGATGAAAAACGACCTGATGGCGTTTTTTCAGATTAACAGCGAGCAGTCATTCACGCAGGACGAAGTGCTCGATCATTTTGGCACCAGTGACCGGCGAATGAAACTGATCATGCACGGGCTCATCGGTGAGCTGACCGACGAGGGCTCCCTGGTTCGTTTGCCCAATGGCAGCTACCGGGCCGATGCCGACGCCAATGTGGTGGAAGGCGTTGTCGATCACGTCAACTCGCGCTTTGCGTTCGTCGTACCGGCTACCGCAAACGGGATTCGGGGTGACCGCGATGACGACATCTGGGTATCAACCGAAGACCTGAACGGAGCCGTGGATGGCGACCGCGTGAGCGTTGTCCGATTTGCCGATTCCCGGAATGGATCGGGCGGACGTTCCCGGCGGAGGATCGAAGGCAAAGTAGCCAATGTTATCGAACGGGGACGTACCGAACTGGTGGGGCGCATTGAAGTGTGGCCGACCTATGGCTTCGTGATTGCCGATAGCAAAAAGATCTACGAAGACATTTTTATTCCGAAGGAAAAGCTGGGTGGTGCAAACGACGGCGAAAAGGTCATTGTCCGGCTAACCAAATATCCGCAGCCAAATAGTAACAAACAGCAGTTCGAAGGCGAAGTGGTTACGGTGCTGGGCGTAGCGGGTCAGAATAATACCGAAATGCACGCTATTCTGGCTGAGTTTGGCTTGCCCATTCACTTCCCGGAAGACGTAGAGCGGGAGGCTGAAGCCATTTCGACCGACATTCCGGAAACCGAAATTGCCAACCGGCGCGACATGCGTGATGTGACTACGTTCACCATCGACCCCGTTGATGCCAAGGACTTTGATGATGCCCTGTCGGTGCAGATTTTAGATAATGGTAACTACCAGATTGGGGTTCACATTGCCGACGTAACGCACTACGTAGTGCCAGGCTCGAAGCTGGAAAGTGAAGCTTACAGCCGAGCTACGTCGGTGTATCTGGTCGATCGGGTTGTGCCGATGCTGCCCGAGAAACTGTCGAATGGTCTGTGTTCGCTACGTCCAAACGAAGATAAGCTGACGTTTTCGGCCGTTTTCGAAATGACGCCGGATGCGCACATTGCGAAAGAATGGTTCGGGCGGACGGTCATCCACTCAAACCGGCGCTTTTCGTACGAAGAAGCGCAGGATATTCTGAACAACAGCAACGGTGATTATCTGGCGGAACTACAGTTACTGAATGAACTGGCCTATAAACTGCGCGATGAGCGGTTTAAGCACGGTGCCATCAATTTCGAAACGGTTGAGGTGCGGTTCAAGCTGGATGAAGATGGAACTCCCATCGCCGTGTTTCCCAAGATTCGGCAGGATACTAACAAACTCATCGAAGAATTCATGCTGCTGGCCAACAAGCGGGTAGCGGAGTTTGTGCATTCGTTGTCGAAGAAAGGCAAGGGACGCTCGGCCGACGGTGAGGAAAATACGATGGTCTACCGAGTCCACGAAGGGCCGGACGATGACAAACTACGTGGCTTCGCTGATTTTGCCCGTCGACTGGGCTACAAGCTTAACGTTGACGATGAGCATCTGTCAAGTTCGATGAACCGCTTCATGGAAAGCATTGAAGGCAAACCCGAAGCGAATATGTTGCAGCAACTGGCGGTACGTACTATGTCGAAAGCGCGGTACAGCACCGAAGACCTGGGCCACTTTGGGCTGGCGTTCCGGCGGTATTCGCACTTTACGTCGCCCATTCGGCGCTATCCCGACATGATGGCGCATCGACTGCTGCAACACTATCTCGATCATGGTAAACCCGCCGATCGCGAAGAATACGAAGAGCGCTGTCGGCATTCATCGGAGCGCGAACGGATGGCGGCTGAAGCGGAACGGGCCAGTATTAAGTACAAGCAGGTCGAATTCATGAGCCGCATGCCGCACGACCGCACCTTTGAAGGTGTTATCTCCGGCGTTACCGAATTTGGTTTCTTCGTCGAGATTACAGAGAACAGTTGCGAAGGACTCGTGCGGATGCAGGATTTGAGCGACGATTATTACGAATTCGACAAAGACAATTATCGGATCATCGGGCAGCGCACCAAGAAGATGTACACGTTTGGCGACCAGGTTGAGGTGCGGGTGAAAGAAACCAATCTCAGCCGCCGGAGTATGGATTTCGCCCTGGTTGGTGATAAAGCCGCCAGACGCCAGGCCGATGATGAGTTCTCAGGCCGCTCCGGTCGGCGTGACAGTCAGCGGGGTTCGAGATCGGCTAAAACAAACAGTGCCTCCTCTTCACGGCGGGGGAGTAGTTCGAGCCGTCGTGATGCCCCTGCGGCAAAGGGTGAGAACCGACGCGGTGGTCGCGGACGACGGTAAGCGATCAAGTCAGGGCCCATTGAACCACAGGTAGTTCGATGGGCCGTCGGCGTATATGCGGTGTTGTTAGCCGCAAATCTTAAAGACAGACTTGTGTTTTAGGTCCAGAATCCGCTATATTTGCACCGCGTTTAGGGGACGCCCCAAACGGAATCGCTCCCGTAGTTCAATGGATAGAATTATGGTTTCCGGTACCATCGATAGGGGTTCGAATCCCTTCGGGAGCACAGAGTATATAAAAAGGCTAATCAGGATTAGAGTCAATATGGCTCAAAATCAACTGATTAGCCTTTTTTCTTTATGCCGGAAAAATAATATCGTCAACCATCCGTCTATTACCCAAACAAGCTCACCGATTCAAAACCAAATAAACCCAGTACTGAAAATACCGGGTTTATTTGGTTTTGAATCGATTTGAGAGAATCTTGTTAAGGCTTAACCACCTTCACGCTTTGCCGTTGGGCGGGTAGCCCGTTTCTGGCTTCGCTGATCACCTGCAACAGATACATCCCGCTGGCCTGACTGCTCATGTCCCACTCAAGCACTTGCAGAGCTTCGGCCTGCTGCCAGTGCTGCTGACGTATCGGCTTACCGCTCACATTAATCAGTTCTACCTGCAACGAGTGCCCTGCCGCTCCCCGTACCACCGCCCTAAGTCGGTCCTGCTGGATGGGGTTAGGTGCCAGCTCGACCTGTAAAGGTGTTTCAAGTTGGGCCACTTCACGAGCCCGGCAACTAGCGTCCACCGTTAAGCGGTAGGGCCCGTACACCTTTATCGCATTGGAGCGGTCAGTGACTTTCAGATAGAAGTTACCTTGGGTATTGCTCTGGGCGTTAATCAACGTTAGGCTGCTAGTCGCCGTACCTCTGAAGAGCTGGGGCGTCTCCATAAGTTTAGGGGTGGTCAAACTATTCTTGTACCACTCGTAGCGGATGGGATCTCCCTCCACCGCTACGTTGATCACGGTCGTTCCACCCCGGCAGACAGTAGGGTTGTTGCCCCCAGGTACAGTGGTAGAAGTTATGGTTGAACAGCCGTTGTCCTGCCGAATTACCGTCACCGAGTACACCCCCGCCGTGGTTACCAGCGCCTTGTTGCTACTGCCTTGTTGAGAAGCACCGTTGCTGAACGTATAGCTGTAGCTTCCGCTTGGGGTAGCCGTTGCAGTGAGTGTCACGCTGGTGTTGGTAAAAGACAAGGGGCCGGTATTGGTCAGACTAATACTAGGGCTTATCGTGCTACTTGTTACCTCGGCAGTGGCCGTGGATGAACAGCCACTTGTCGTAGTCAGCGTCACCGAGTAGAGCCCGCCTTGAGTGGCAGTTGCCGTGCTGGCGGACCCGGTCTGGTTTAGGCCGGGCCCCACAAAGGTGTAGCTGCCCTGGTCGGGGGAAGTGGCTACTAGGCTGACGCTGAGTTGGCTACAGGTAAGTGGTCCGGTAGCGCTCAGACTCACGCTGGGAGTAGGGTTAACGCTCAGGTTAAAGGCGGTGGAGGTGAGGCTGGTAACCGAGTTGCTGACAACGACCCGGTACATTCCTGTATCGACCGTCTGCGCACTAGGTAGCGTCAGGGTAGCCGAGGTCTGACTGCTCAACAGGGTGTTGTCTCGATACCAGGCATAACTACGGGCAGGGCCAGTGGCAGAGACGGTAACCGTTATTGTAGACCCAGCACAGACAGTAGAGCCGCTAGACAGCGGAGAGACGATTGAAGTCGGACAGCGGTCTTCTATCTCTTCTCTGGAGTTGCAGCCAGTATTATTGGACGAGATTCTTACTGTACCCGGCGGGTTTGCCAAGTAGCGACAGAAAATCTCAATGTTACATTGGCTTAGGTCATCGTTGTTCTCAATCCTCAGATTGCCCCCAATGCTGGTCAGGCTGCTTAGGGCAGATATACTGGTTAAATCGTTGCTTATAATCGTAAGATTTCCCCCAATACGAGTTAAATTCTCTAACCCTGACAAATTGTTCATAGAGCCATTTCTGGAGAGCGACAGATCGCCTTCAATGCTAGTCAGGCCCCTTAAGCCGCTCAAGTCACTCAGGTCAGAATCATCAATGACCAGATTTGAAAGGCTAGTTAGCTTCTCCAGACCCGCTAAACTGCTTATAGGGGTGTTACGAATGCTTAAGCTTCCGAGACTAGTTAAGCTGCTTGAGCCCGTTACGCTGCTGAGTACCCCGTTAAATGCGATATCGAGGTTTCCCGCTCTTGTTAACTTTTCCAACCCGTCCAGGCTACTCAGTTGATTGTTATTAGCAACATACAATTTGCCCTCAACGCTGGTTAGATTACTCAAGCCACTCAGGTTAATTAAGTTGTCGTTGTTATCTATATATAGTCCCCCAACGGTGACTAGTGTTTCAAGTCCTGCCAGGTTACTCAGTAGCAGGTTTTTCTCGATGTCTAATCTTAGTCCAACACTGCTCAGGCTACGTAAGCCTGTCAGACTGCCCAGTGACTCATTATCTACAATGTCTAGACTCCCCCCGATCGTTTGTAAGGCTCCCAACGCTGTCAAACTGGTGATGTCCGTTCCGCTAATTGTGAGAGAGCCACTGAAGTTAATACAGGATGCGGGGAATTGATCGACCTGTTGCTGGCTTGATAACGCAATATCTCCGATTGGACATTGGGCCTGAATCCGATATAAGCATGTACACAGTAGTAATAGGGTGTGTAACAGCCGAGCGGTTTGCGGTAAAGGCAGTACCATTACTCGGATGGGCGACCCAGTGCGTAGAGTTGATTTCATGAACATTTAATGAGTTAGATTGTGGGGCAAACCTAAGCAGGCCGATAGGTCAAAGTCTATCACAAATGTTCCATTTTTTGTACTATTGTTCCATTTTGCTGCCTGCCAGCAACTTTGTATCTTCGTTGCCACCTTTGGTTGTCAATTGAAATTGGTTTTGCGTATACTTCTGTTGTGGCTGGTTTTGCAGGCAACATCCTCGCAGGCTCAGCAGGTGATGCCTCGCCTTGTTGGGAAATTTGCCGTTCCCCCTACCCTCAACTTCAATACGGTAGGCGCTACTCAGGACGCCCGGGGGAATCTGTGGTTTGCTACCAATGATGGTGTCGTGCGCTTCGATGGCCATCAGTTTAAAGCGTACCACGATCCGGTGCTGCGTCAGGGCGACGACTACTTCCACGTAGTGCCCTCGCCCGATGGGCGCATCTGGTGCAAACTGGGCCGGGGCAGTGCGCTGTCGTATATCGACCCTACGCTGGATCGGATCGTGCGCATTCCGGATTCAACCCGCTTAGTACGGGAGTACCTGTCGCAGTGGCGGAGCAACTACGTCTTTGCCGATGCCGGCGCTATGGTGTGGATTGCCCTGCGTCGGCGGGGGCTGATCCGCTTCAATCCCCGTACCTACGCCGTTGAGAAAATATTCGATCAGCCCGACGAAGCCGCCCGCTGGATTACCCAGGATCGCGCCGGAACCATCTGGTTCACGACCAGTAAAGCGGTGTACGCCTATAATCCGACCTCTCGGGCGCTGAAACGCTACCGCAATGAGCTAGGCTCCCCGAATCGAAATAAATCGGTTCCGTCGGACCAGGTGTTTGGAATTGGCATTCACGCTCGGCCCGATGGTACCATTCTCGTAGGTTTGAGCGATGAGGTAGACGTAATTCACCCGGCTACGGGGCAGGTGACCCATCTGGAACTTATGCCCAACAAGTTTTATCCGAACCAGATTCCCCTTGACTTCCACGAAGACCCGCAGGGAAATACCTATTTCAGAACCTCGACGACCTGCTACCGATACACCCGTGAGGGAAAGCTGGAGCAACTGGAGTTCGGTGGGCTCTCGGCTCCGGTTTTTCACCTGTTCCCAAGCCGCAACAATCGGCTTTGGGTTACCTCCGGGCAAACCCTGCTGGAATACGACTTAGCGCATATACGTCCGCTACCCGCCTTTAACCTGATCGACGTAGTCGTTAACGGCACCCGGCTGGAAAAATCCAACGATCGTCGGCGGTTCGTCCGTGATTCGCTCGGTCACCCGACGCTGACAGTTCAGGAGGGCGATCTCATTAATATCGATCTGTCTCCCTATATTGACGACGTGACGCGGGCATTCCGGCACCGGCTTGAAGGTTACGACCAGCAGTGGAACGTAATAGAGGAAGCAGCCACTTCGGTTTCGTATCAGTTGTCGGCAGGAACGTATAAGCTGCTGCTCAATCGGTTCATCGTGCCGCATAAGTGGGAAAACGAGGTGTCGCAGCTGACCATACTGGTACGGCCGCCGTTCTGGAAGACTGGCTGGTTTCTCTCGCTTTGTGGTATAATGGTTGCTGGAGTAGGCGTCGTTCTGTTCCGTAGCTGGAAGTTACGTCAGGAGTTAGCCCGTAAGGCTTTCGAAACGGCTACGTTACGCGAACTTGATGAGCTGAAAAGTCGCTTTTTCGCCAACATCACCCATGAGTTTCGGACGCCCCTGACCATCATTCTCAATGCTACTGAACAGTTGGAAACATTTGACTCCCGGAATGTGGAGCGGTCCCGTCTGGAGGCTTCTATTCAACGAAACGCCTGGCAGCTCCTGCGGCTGGTTAACCAAACCCTGGACCTGGACAAGCTGGAGGCCGGTAAGCTTGAGCGTCGGGACCAACTCGGCGATCCATTCGCCTTTGTCGAGCAGGTAGTCGAACAGTTCAGGGGATTGGCTCATCAGAAGCAGATTACGTTGGACTGGGTGTCGACTCCGCTGGCATCGAACGGGGAACTGTTCTTATTTGATGCGGATAAACTCGAAACGATTACCTATAATCTGCTGGCCAATGCCCTCAAGTTTACCCCCGACGGTGGACGAGTAAGCGTTGAGCTAAGCATTGATAATGAACACGAGCTGCAACTGCGGGTAAAAGATACTGGCATCGGTATCCCGTCGGAGGCCTTGCCCAAAATCTTCGAACGCTTTCATCAGGTCGATAATTCGTCTACCCGAAGCTATGCGGGAACAGGCCTGGGGCTGGCTCTGGTCAGTGAACTAACGAAATGGCTGGGAGGATATGTTCAGGTAGACAGCACGCCCGAACTGGGTAGTACCTTTACCGTCACCCTGCCACTACGGTCCAACGCCAGCCCGGACGATACGTTGGTTGTACTGCCAAACCAGAGTCCGGTTAAGTTCACTCCATCGGAATCTTCTTTTCCCGCGAAACCTACCTCCGCTACTGAACAGCCTGACCAGTATATGCAAGACAGGGTGCTTACCCAGCCTCTGGTGCTGGTAGTGGAAGACAATGATGAGTTACGCACTTATATGCAAAGTTATCTGACCACTCACTACCGCATCCTCACGGCGGTCAATGGGCGTTCAGGACTGGAAGTGGCTACTGCCGAAGTGCCTGACCTGATCATCAGTGACGTAATGATGCCTGAGATGGATGGCTATGAACTGGTCAGTCGGCTCAAGGCAGACGAACGTACCAGCCATATCCCCAGTATCCTTTTAACGGCCCGCTCGTCGGCCGACAGTCGGCTGAAAGGCTTAGGAGCCGGGGCCGATGATTATCTGATAAAACCGTTCAGTCTGGAAGAGTTGAGCCTGCGCATACGTAACAACCTGCGTACCCGGCAAAACTGGCAACGGCGGTTGCTTGCTCACAGCGAGCCCGAAGCGACTGAACAAATGGACAGTTCCCCTCTCGACAAAGAAGCGCAGTTTCTGGCCCGGCTGCGTGGGCTCATTCTTGGTCACCTAACCGACGAGAAGGTAGACGTTGACTGGCTGGCTGAGCAGGTACGGATGAGCCGCACCCAGCTCCACCGGAAACTGACGGCGCTGACGGACATGAACACGACCCGATTTATCCACAGCGTTCGACTCAGTAAAGCGATTGAACTTTTACAAACCAGTGAGCTCAATATAGCCCAGGTAGCGCAGTCGGTTGGGTACCGTTCACAGTCGTATTTCAGCAAAGTGTTTCAGGAACACTATGGCTACGCGCCAATGAAGCTGAAAAATTAACTCAGATGACTACGTCTCGATACGTAGTCCGTTGAGCTGCAAACTCCGCTAGTTGGCGTTTTTTACAAGATGTTTCTGCTCAATGCGCTGGTACAGTTCTTTGCCGTACGTATCGTATTCGAGAAACGTATCGGGCTTGACCAGGTAATCGGCCGCACCCAGCGCTAAGCATTTGGCGATGACCGAAGGGGTAGACGAAGTTGAGGTAATGATAACGGGTAAGTGTCCGTAGGCAGTTTGGTTCTGCAACGCTTCCAAAACCTCATAGCCGTTCGTTACGGGCATGTTCAGATCCGATAGAATCAGATCGGGTAACCCGGTTTGATTGGTTTCGAGCCATTCTAACAACAGACGCCCATTTTCGGCCTGCGCTACGATATCGAACAGACCGGTTTGCTCAATGCCCTCTTTCATAAAGAGCCGTTCGTCGTCGTCGTTTTCCACTATAACAATCTGATACTTTTTCATTCCTTCAAAAGCTTGCCAGCTTGATTAAGTGTAAAATAAAACGTTGTGCCTTTCCCTAGTTCTGATTCAAGCCAAATCTGACCACCGTGCCGCTCAACAACCTTTTTGCAGATCGCCAGGCCAATGCCCACTCCGGGATAATCTTTGGGAGTATGAAGCCTGCGGAATACGTCAAATACTTTCGTTAAATCGTCGCCCGCAATGCCAATGCCATTGTCCGATACGCTAAACCTGACCTGATCGTCAACAAGCCGGGCGCTGATAGTAATATGAGGTGTTTTTCCCGCCGTAAATTTAAGGGCATTATTAACCAGATTTTGCAGCAACTGAATTAACTGCAGCCGGTTTCCCAAAACATGATCAACCTCCAGGCGAAGATCAACGTGAGCCTGGCTTACCTCGGTTGAAGCTTTCACGTTCTCTAATACCTCCCCGACCAGCGACTGAACATTCAATTCTTCCAGCCTTACCTCATCTTTGCTAAGCTGCGAATAGTGCAACAGATGCTGAATAAGCTCTTTCATGCGGGAGGCCGCCTGGATCGATTTGCTGATGTAATTGTCTACGGTCTGCCTGGCTTCAGGTTGCAGTTCCTGCTGAGTCAGCAGCAGAAAACTTTTGATGGTTCGCAGCGGCTCCTGCAAATCATGGGAAACAATAGACGTAAACTTTTCCAGTTCTTCGTTGGCCGCGGCTAGTTCGACATTACTGGCCTGCAATACGGTGGTCAACTGGCGGTAGCGTTCGTAGCTTTCGCGTAAAGCCTCTTCGGCCTGCTTGCGTTCGGTCAGGTCCTTCGTAATCTTCGAAAATCCAATGTGAATACCCTGGGCGTTGTAAACGGCTGTAATCACTACGTTAGCCCAGAAAGAACTGCCATCTTTCCGAATTCGCCAGCCTTCTTCCTCGTACTTGCCTGTGGCCAGGGCAATGGTTAATTCACGGGCTGGCTTCCCATCTATGATGTCGTTTTCGGGGTAAAAGATCGAAAAATATTTGCCGATAATCTCCTCCGTCGTATAGCCTTTGATGCGACGAGCGCCTTCGTTCCAGTTGATAACCCGGCCTTTTTCATCGAGCATAAAGATCCCGTAGTCGGTAATCTGATCAACCAGCGACCGGTACTGTTCTTCGCTCTGGAGCAGGGTTTCCTGGGCCTGTTTGCGTTCGGTCAGATCCCGGGTAACCTTTGAGAAGCCGATGTGCTGGTTCTGTTCGTTGTACAGGGCGGTGATAACAATATTCGCCCAGAAAACTGCGCCGTTCTTTTTCACCCGCCAGCCTTCTTCCTCATATTTACCCGTCTGACGGGCGATGACCAGTTCACGGGCCGGTTTCTGGGTAGCCAGGTCTTCAGACGTGTAAAAGATGGAAAAGTGCTTACCCAGAATCTCGCTGGACGAATAGCCCTTAATGCTTTTGGCACCCTCATTCCAGGTGCTGATATGCCCTTCTGTATCCAGCATAAAGATGGCGTAATCTTTAACGCCTTCCACCATCAGCCGGTACCGCTCTTCCTGCTTTAGCAGATAAAGTTCCTGCTGTTTAGCCTGGGAGCGATCTTCGAGCAGACAGCAGTAGCCGATGAACGTATTGTGCTCGTCCATCAGACAGCTAAGGGTAATCTCTCCCCAGAACTGGGTCTGGTCTTTTTTATGCCGCCATCCCTGCGCGATAAACTGACCGTTTTTCCGGGTTAAACTCAACTCATATTCGGCTTTGATGGTGTCAAACGTAGGACTATACACCAGCGAAATATGCTGATTGAGCAGCTCACTCAGACCGTACTGGGTAATGTGGCAGGCCGCAGCATTGGCAAAATTGATATAGCCATCCTTGTCTAGGCTAAAAATAGCATGGGGTAAGGTCTGAAGCAGCAAGCCGCTATCGGTACGCATAAGTAAGGTGGTAGAGGGGCAGTAAAGTTAATGCAGGGGAATTAAAAAAGTGCTATAGGCCAGCCTGGCTGGAAGTAGCGGCTTTATTGACAAAATACCCGGCTATCTACAGGTCTACAAGGCGTAACTCCAATGTATATACGAATGATTGGTTTCGGTGGTAGGCCTGCGTTACGTGTGTCTTTGAAACTCCGGGACAGGCGTTGATATCGACGTTGGTTAAAAGCGGTCATAAGATACTGAGCAACTTGCGGATGAAAGATCCCGCCGAAACTATCGATTTAGCACGGAATTTGTACACTGGCTGTAACGAATTATAAACTATGTGTAACTGTATATCAGCCAGTAACGGCTGCGAACAATCATAAAGCCTGTAAGCCGTCAGTGTTATGAAAAACGTCTTCCATTCATGCTGCATTTGTTTACTTACCCTATCCGGCAGTTACGTATCAGCGCAAAACAACTACGTAGTGAACACACCGAATTCTGATGTGCCAGGTTACGACAATATGCTGATCGGGCCCAACTGTGGCATTAGCATTACGACTGGTTACAACAATGCGTTTATGGGTATTCGGGCGGGGCAGAACAACACCACCGGCTACAGCAACGCGTTTCTGGGTGCTAATTCGGGCCGCTCGAACACATCGGGAAGTAATAACGCGTATCTAGGTGTTGACGTCGGTTATTTTAACACCACAGGCAGCAACAACGCTTTTATAGGATACAGCGCCGGTTTCTCGAATACCACCGGAAACAACAATACGTTCGTGGGCGGGCAGTCGGGGCTTTCGAATACGACCGGGCTTAACAATGCGTTTGTAGGAACATCAGCGGGGTACAGCAATACGACCGGGCGCAACAATACGTACGTAGGAGATAAAGCAGGCCGAAACAATCTGGTGGGAAGCATGAATACCTTTCTGGGACCACAGTCCGGTTTCAACGCGCAGGCTGATTCAAACACCTTTGTAGGCTACCAGGCAGGGTATAATACAACTACCGGTCAGGGTAATACGTTTTTCGGGATACTGTCGGGAAAGGGCAACATGACGGGTAGTCGGAATACCTTTGTGGGAAACCAGGCCGGCCCTACAACCAGCTACGGCAGCGACAACGTATACATTGGCTACAGCAGCGGTCAGCATGACCGCGGCTCCCGTAATACGTTTCTGGGTTACCGGACGGGTGTCGCGTTAACCGCGAATTCCGAGCCGCTCAGTAATGCCACAGCCGTTGGTGCCGGGGCCAGTGTGGCTGTGAGCAATGCGGTCGTGTTGGGAAACCAGGCTAACGTAGGCATTGGCACCTCATCGCCAACGGCGCGGCTGCATGTAGAGAGTGGTCAGCCCAACGAGTCAGGTTTGCGGCTGGCCGACTTAACCGCCCACAGCCCCGTCACGCAGGCGAGCGATGCGTTCTTAACGGTCGACGAGCAGGGATACGTAAGCAAGGCCCGGTATCATCTGAAAATCAACACGGTCAGTGAGTGGAGTGATAACGTGTTTTCTCCTGCGTATCGACTGGCTCCCTTGGAGGAAGTAGCGGCTTTTATTCGGAAACAGGGTCATTTGCCCGGCGTTCCCTCAGCAGAAGCTGTTAACGCTACGTTGCTCGAAAAGATCGAAGAATTAACTCTGTATGTAATCGCCTTACAGAAGGCCGATCAACAGAAAAACCAATCGATCGACCAGCAAAATCAACGCATAAAACAGCTGGAAGCCCTGGTTAATAAAGCGCCTAAATAAACACTAGAGGAAGTGTACACAACCAGATTTTGCTTTACTCCTCACAGCAGAGGCCGACTCTTAGTGCCTGCTTCCACAAGCAGAGAAGACTAAGAGTCGGCCAATACGCTTTATCAGTATTCACATTAGTTGACCACCGTTACTTCAAGAACAACACTCGTTCGGCGGGTATCGACATTGGGGTTGAAGCCAATTGTCATTAAATAATTTCCCGAGTAAGTCATTGTAGACTGGTTGATAGGCGACCGCGCACCAGGGTAGACGTTCAGTTCGCGCACCGAGTACGTTTTGGCCGGGTCGAGGCCTTGCAGCCGGATGGAGCCCGCAGTGCCGGCTTTATACCGGTTGTTGGTCAGGTACGTGAACCAGACAGCCTGATCCTGCTTTTCGTTAACGTACATCAGCGACGCTACGTCTCCCGCATAGGGCGAAGCTAGCCTGTACTGGTCGCCCTGCCATACGATGCCCTTGATACGTTCGTAGGTTTTCAGGGCTTCCTGGCTGAACTGAAGTTCTTTCTCGTCGAGTTTGCTGACCACAATGTCATAACCCAGCTTACCCATCATGGCTACGTCTGTCCGGAACTTTATGGGCTGTTTGCCCCAGTCGGTAACGTGGTTACAGGTAGCAATAGCCGGGAAGAAGTAGGAGTAATTCCATTGAATAAACACCCGCTCCAGGCCATCGGTGTTGTCGCTCGGCCAAAATTCGGTGAAATAACGTAGTGCGCCGTAATCGACCCGGCCACCCCCGCCCGAACACAGCATCATTGGCAGCTTAGGGTACTTAGCCTGCAGCCGCTCCAGTACCTTATAAAGGCCCTGTACATACTCAACGTACAGATGAGATGGGTTCGGGTTTGTAGCCGAGAATGCGTTGTAGATTACCGCGTTACAGTCCCACTTAATGTAGCCCAGCGTCGGGTTTTTGCCCACGATGCCATCGACAATACCGTACACGAAATCCTGCACTTTGGGGTTCGTCAAATCGAGTACCAACTGGTTGCGGAAGTAGTACTCCTGGCGATTGGGTAGTTTCAGTACCCAGTCCGGATGTTTTTCGTAGAGTTCGCTTTTAGGGTTGACCATCTCCGGTTCGAGCCAGATCCCAAATTTGATGCCGGCACTTTCGGCCTCTTTTACCAGATAACCAAGCCCATGCGGCAGCTTATTGACGTTTTCCTGCCAGTCGCCTAAACCGGCGCGGTCGTTGTTTCGTGGGTATTTGTTGCCGAACCAGCCATCATCGAGCAAAAACAGGTCGACCCCCAGCTTCTTACCGTCTTTGAAGAGTCCCGTCAGCTTTTCTTCGTTAAAGTCAAAAAAGGTTGCTTCCCAGTTGTTGAGCAAGGTCAACCGATTGCCCTGCCCCTGCGGAATCCGGAATTTGCGCGCCCAGCGGTGCAGGCTACGGCTGGCGGTTCCTTTTCCGGTATTGGAATAGGTGAATAAGAATGCCGGAGTGGTAAACTCCTTTCCCGGCGCTAACGTATACGCCGAGGCATAAGGATTAATGCCCGCTGTCAGGCGCAGGTTATGCAGGGGGTCAACCTCGAACGCGATCTGATAATTACCCGACCAGGCCAGCGTACCCGCCATAACTTCGCCTTTGTCTTCCTGGGCGGGTTCGTTCAGAGCTACCAGAAAGGAAGGAGGCTGGAATAAATCGGCGCGGGTGCCCAGCTTCGTATCCAGTATTTTGATGCCTTCCGTCAGCGGTTCCTCCGTGGGGTTCATTTCATTGGCCCAGTCGCCGTGGAAATGGGTGAGGTAATAGTGCTGGCCGGGGATGTACAGATTCGCCGATGCGTATTTGTGCAACGTAACGTTCTTCTTTTCGGTGTGCCGGATGGTTGACCACTGTTCAATTACGTCCTCGTTCTGATACGCTTTGTAGTACAAGGTGACCTCAAACGGATACTGCGGATCTTTGAGGTAAACGGCCGTTTGGATAACCCCCTCAGCAACCGATTTCTGCTCGTGCCGAACGTAGCGTAGGTCCAGCGACGGATTGCCGTCGGCATGGGTCACCTGAATCGCCGGTTCCAGCAAGTTCCGACTTCCGGCCGGTGTATAGACCGAGTTATACAAACCGGTGTAATCTTCACCGCGTTTTCCATTGGCTGGAATTCGGGCGTATTCTTCCGGGCGACTCAGCCGCTGGCCGAAGTGAACAAGGGTTGGGTTCTGATCTTTATCGACCCGAATCACCAACGCGGTTTTACGGGTTTCAATCGTAATGTGATCGTCGCCCATTGCCTGTTGTACAAACAGAAATAAAGTGAAAACGAGAACTAGTATGCCAGGTCGCATGAAAGATTTTACTGGGGAATTTAGTAAAAAAGACTACCGAACAGGTTGCCCGGTAGTCTGCAGGTTAACGCGGAAAAATGAGGGGTATTGATACGTAGTCGGGAGCGTATGCCTGCTTTAGAGTAGCTTCAGCTCTAGCTTCCGCCAGCGCACTTTGATGCCGCCACCATCGTGAATCTGTAACGCCACCGAACCGTTGGCCTGACCGATCTTTTCGTCGTGCAGATCAACCATCGACTGCCCATTAAGATACGTCTGCACATGGTCACCTTCCACCCGAATACGCAGCGTATTCCATTCACCTGGTTTAAGGATATTTTCTTTCTCGTCGGGAATCTGTACCATCCAGCCGCGGCCGTACGATTCGTAGATGCCGCCCGTGTCGTGGTTCGGCGGGGCTACTTCGACCTGCCAACCCGAAATTTTAGTGCCCTCGATGCTGGAGCGGAAAAAAACACCGCTGTTGCCGTTCGCTTCCTGCTTGAACTGAAGAGACAGGTCGAAGTTTTTGTATGGCTGTTCCGTCGCTAAGTAGCCGTAGCCTTTGTCCGGGCCGCTTTCGCAGATGAGTTCACCATTTTCGACGTACCATTTTTCGGTACCATAGATTTTCCAGCCATTCAGGTTCTTTCCGTTGAACAGGCGAATCGTTTTGGTTGGGGCCGTGAAGGCGAACAGGGCCAGCAGCAGGCCCAGAGCAGCGAGTTGTTTCATTGTGGGTTGACGTTATTGGTAAGTACTAGGGTTTAAACGTAATGAATTACTCATTTCTTTTTGAGTTGCAACACAAATCCACCCCCTGGCGCCATGTGTATATTCAGGGAGTCGGCCCGGGTAACGGTTCGTTGGGTGAACTGGTAGTCAACCGGGTTCCGATCGGCGTTGATACCGTCCAGGCAACCAACTACCTCATACGTACCTGCGTCCAGAAAACTAAGCGGTAAAGATACATCACGAGCCGTCCAGTTGGTTAAGGCACCCACAAACCAGTCATTACCCTGCCGACGGCCCGTGACGATGTACTCGCCAAGCTGAGCGTCTAAAATTCTGGTATCATCATACGTAGTAGGTAAGCGCCCCAGGAAGTCCATAAAGCGCGGCTCCAGCAAAGCCTGCGATGGATTTCCCGAAAAAATAGGGATCGGACTATCGTAAACCACAAACATCGCTAGTTGATGACAGCGCGTCCCCTGCGACATCACCTGACCCGCAATCGGCCGAAATTGCTCTTTGGTCGCATTGCTGAGCAGACCCGGTTCGTAATCCATTGGGCCCGATACCATCCGGATAAATGGCAGCAAGACGTCATGGTCCGGCGTGGGCTTGTTGCTCCAGATGTTGTACTCCGACCCTAACACCCCTTCGCGCGTGATGGCATGCGGATACGTTCGCTCGAAGCCCGCCGGTTTATACGCTCCGTGGTACATGATCATGATTTTCGCCTTCGCGCAGGCTTCGGCCACCCGCGTGTAGAAGTTCACCATCTTCTGATCGTCACGGTCCATGAAGTCGGTCATGATGAAATCGACACCCCAGGCCTGAAACTGCTTCAGCGCGGGTTCCAACTGCCGGTCGAGAGTAGCAGCCAGCGTCCACATACTGAGCCGGATTCCCTGCGAACGGGCGTAGGCGACAAGCTCCGGAATATCCAGGCCGGGCGTGATCTTGAATAGATCCTGATAATCTGACCAGCCCGCATCCAACAGAATCCGGTCGAAGCCGAAGCGTTTTGCCCAGTCAACGTAATACGTATATGTAGCCGTGTTGATACCCGCCCGAAAGGGAACGTTGAACAGGTTGATGTTCGTAATCCATTCGTCGGTGCACTTTCCCGGCCGAATCCACGATATGTCCGTCAGGCGGCTCGGCGTAGCCAGTCGGTAGACCAGATCCGATGCGGGTAATTCCCGGTCGGTACCAATCACCAGCGCTCGTCACGGGAACGTTCGTGTACCCGTTGTCCGGGCGATGAAGTCGGCCCGTTGCGAAACAACCCACTGCGGAAACTCACCGGGCATCAGTCGTTCGGCCAGTGGATACTGCGCAAATACGCCTGTCAGCGACGCTCCCTGGCGGGCCAGAAACATACCCGGATAATCCAGCAGGTCTGATTCCGTCAGCACAATTCGCGGTCCCGAGGCTGGAGCAACCAGTACGGGCGAAAAGCAAAGAGCGGTGTCCGCTATCTCGCTGAGCGACCGAATCTGATAGGGTTCTTCAAACGAGGTATGGAACCGATCGACGCCCGGACGCGGCTGCACGGCGGGGTAATAAACGGTTGGATTATCGGCGAATGTAAAGCGGGCAGTTTCGTTACGTATAGTAATCGAGTCGGGAAACAAAGTACTGAATCGATACGCTACGCCATCGTTATACGCCCGAAACTCAAGTGTGTACTGGTCGCGAAACGTAAGCCGCAGCTCTGTGTACTGATCAGCCACTACCCGGCGTTTTGTCGCAACGGGGGCCAGAATTGAATCACGTACTATCCGAATCTGGCTGCGTTGAGGTTGCGTGCCGACGCCGAGTACACGCCCGTCTGCTAACGCCATCGCAATAGTCGATGGATGTATTAACTGCTGTCGATCGTGGCGTACCGATAAACGAACGCTGTCAGTAATCGCAACGACCAACGTAATGCGGCCGTTGGGAGACGTAATGGTCCGCTGAAAAGGTCGTGGTGCACCATAAGCCATACCGTACAGAACCAGCAGCGGAACAAGCACGTAGCGTTTGCAGGAGTGAGCAACCATAATCATTCAGCAACCGAAAGCGATCACTTCGCCATAAGTACGCATACTGGAGAAGGGACTTTCACCGATTGACCCGTGTAGGTCAGCCTGCCCGTCTTTGCATCCCGCTTAAAAAGCGTAATGTTATCCGTATCCTGATTTGCCACGAATACGTATTCGCCTTTGGGGTCGATCAGAAAATTACGCGGTGTTTTGCCTTCGGTAGCCTGATCGCCTACTTTGGTTAGTCGACCATCGCTCCCAATCGCGAAGATGGTCAACGCATTGTACCCCCGGTTCGACTGGTACAGGAATTTGCCGCTCGGATCAATGTGAATGTCGGCGCTGGTGTTTTGTGCGGTGAAGTCAGCCGGTAAGGTTTGTACGCCATCGTCGAGTACGGTCAGGGCACCAGTTTTGGCGTTACGTGAGAAGACTGCTACCGACGAAGTAAGTTCTTCAACGAGATACGCGTACTTGCCATTCGGATGAAACGTAAAGTGGCGGGGACCCGAACCCGGCTTTACTGTTACGTATGGCGTTTGAGCGGGTTTCACCTTGCTTGCCTTCAGGTCGGGTTCAAAAATATGCAGTTTATCCGTACCCAAATCCGCTACGTACACAAACCGGTTATCGGGCGCTACAGTGGCCGAATGCACATGGGCTTTCTCCTGCCGCTGTTTGTTCGGACCGGTTCCGGAGTTTTGCACACTATCGGTTGGAGCCGCCAACGTACCGTCGGCATTGATGGGCAACACCGCCAGGCTTCCTCCTCCGTAGTTAGACACGAAGGCCGTTTTACCGGTTTGGTCAACACGGATATGGCAGGGGCCACTGCCCAGCGACGACTGACTATTTAGAAAGCTGAGTTTACCGGTCGCCTTATCAATTGCGTAAGCGCTGACGGCTCCTGCTCTGCCCGGTCCGGAGGCCTGACCTTCATTCACCGAATACAGAAAACGACCCGAGGGGTGAATCGCCAAAAAGGACGGACTTTTCAGGCCCGGTATAGACTGCAACTGCTGCATCGTTCCGGCCTTCCGGTCAAACTCGAATACGTAAATGCCCTCACTCCCTCGAACGGAGTACGTGCCGATATACATGATCTCTTTGCGGGATTGAGCAGTGGTCGATAAAGCCATTCCGAATAACGTAATGCCAAGACAAATCAGAAATTTATGCATATAATTCAGGAAGAACAGAAGAGAAAAGTAATAAGCAGACACAAACTACCGACAGAGGAATAAATTGAGCAAACAATCGATCTATTATTCGATTTTAAAGGTTATCAAGTCTGTGCTGGCTTCCTGTTTTGATGAGTTTTCGGGAACTCGGCAAGGAAATATTCGGGTGAGAATACTTTTAGATGAAGCAGTCTGTTGGAACGGTTAGCCAGAATCTACTTACTTTTGCAGAATGATTAACCCGTTATCAGTTAGTCTGTATTGATTAAACCTAACTTTTCGTTACCGTCAACATTACCCCTTACTAGTATGAAACGAGTATTAATAGTTTTTGCGGCCGTAGCTATGCTTTCCTCGTGTAATAGCAAAAAGCGTCTGGCTGAAATCAAATCATTGCAGGAGGCCCGCGATAAAGCCGTTGCCTCATTGAACGACTGCGACCAGCGTACGGCAACCCTACGCTCACAACTTTCCGCCAAAGACACTGATCTGCAGGGAAAGGATAAGCAAGTAAGTGATCTGCAAGCTCAGGTCGACTACCTCAAGAAGACCAACACCAACCTGTTGGATCGTATGTCTGACCTGTCGATTGTGAGTAAATCAGGCGCTGAAAGCATTAAAAAATCGCTTGAAACGCTCAACGAACAAACCAAGTACACCAACAATCTGAACGCTAGCATTCAGCGGAAAGATTCGTTGAACCTGGCACTGGTAATGAGTCTGAAGCGGTCGCTGGACGACATCAACGATCAGGATGTTCAGGTTGAGGTGAAGAAAGGTGTAGTATACGTATCGATATCGGATAAGCTGTTGTTCAAATCGGGCAGCTACGACATTACGCCCCGCGCTGAGTCCGTATTAGGTAAAGTAGCGAAAGTGGTGAACGACCACAAGGAGCTGGATATTCTGGTAGAAGGTCATACCGACATCGTACCTATTTCAACTGCGTCGATCAAGGACAACTGGGACTTGAGCGCGTTACGGGCTACATCGGTAGTACGTACGTTGCAGGGCAAATTCGGCGTTGCGCCGGAGCGTATGACAGCGGGTGGCCGTTCGGAGTACAGTCCTAAAGATGACAACACGACCTCGACCGGACGTCAGCAAAACCGTCGTACTGAAATCATCATTACGCCGAAGCTTGACCAGTTCTTCAACCTGCTATCCAGCGGACAGGCTGGCAAGTAGGCCAAGCAAAAGTACGTTATCAAAGAAAAACCGCCTGTCGTTCGACAGGCGGTTTTTCTTTGATAGAAAGGCGAAGAAAACTATTCGTTATGCTTAGGCTCCGGTTCTTCAGGCAAGACAGATTCTGATGTCGACGTTGCAGCAGCATTGGGCTCTGACTCCGGTGCGGAATCTTGGACCTCGTCAGTTGTTGAATCAGCAGCTATGGGTTCAGCACCATCCGTTTCGCTTAAGTCAGCAGCAGGCAGAACCGACGCTTCGACCGGATCAGGACCCGAAACGGGCAGCATACCATGATCGGCAGAGTATTCGCCGAAGAAACGGCGCTGAAAAAATAAGATCAAACAAACCCCAATGAAAATACAGGAATCGGCGATGTTAAAGATGGGAGTCGAATAATATTGCCCGCCCCAGACTGGTACCCATTCGGGTATAAAGCCTTCCCATACGTCCACAAAAATCATGTCGATTACCTGGCCATGGAACCAGGGCGTTGGAGAACCGTACGGAGCGTTGTTTAAGAATACACCGTAAAACGTGCTGTCGATTACGTTGCCCACTGCACCTGCCAGAATCATAGACATCGCCCAGAGTAATCCGTCGGGTGCTCCACGATGTGCCAGGTGAACCAGGTAATAGCCAATACCGACCATCGCGAACAGACGAAACACACTCAGTAGCAGTTTGCCGTATTCGTACCCCAGTTGCATACCAAACGCCATACCGGGGTTAAGGACGTAGTGCAGCTTAAGCCAGTCGCCAACTACTTTGATCTGGCCGGCAAAGCCAGGTGCCATATAAAAATGTACCGCCAACTTAACGCCCTGATCGATGGCAATTAACAGTAACGTAAGCAGGAAAAACTTAAGAGGACTTTTACGAATCATAAAAAAAATGACCCAACCCGAAGGTTGGGCCGTTTACAAAATGCCTAATCAGCGTGACCAACACAGTATGCCGGAGAAACCAGCATCAGATCTTACAACCCTTACGCCGTTTCAGTTCGTTCGTAACCAGCTTAAACTCCCGACTGCTCTGGCCAGCAATTGATTTATTCTCGTCGGCCCGCCGGAACAGGTACGGCATCACGGCTTCAACGGGACCGTAGGGAACGTACTTCGCTACGTTATAGCCCGCGTTAGCGAGATTGTAAGAGATATTGTCACTCATGCCCAACAGCTGCGCGAAATAAATATGCGTGTCGTTAGGAGCAATCCCTAGCCGACTCATTTGCTGCATGCAGTACTGGCAACTGTATTCATTATGGGTACCCAGGCAGATTGAGACGACATCCCGGTTTTCGAGGCAGTAATCAACAGCTGCGTTGAAATCCCGATCGGTGTCCTCCTTTGTGGCCTGGATTGGATCCTGATATTCACCTTCGTGAGCCCGTAGCCGCTCTTTTTCCAGATAAGCACCGCGTACTAGTTTGGCTCCAAGGTAATATCCCTTTGCGCGCGCTTCGTCAATATCCCGCCGGAGGTGATCAAGGCTTTCCCAGCGGTAAAATTGATACGTATTGTAAACAACGGGCCGTTCGTGGTTATACCGATCCATCATCTCGTAGGCGAGTGTGTCGATCGTATCCTGAATCCAGCTTTCTTCGGCATCGATGAAGATGCGCACATTCCGCTCGTAGCCACGGCGGCACAGCGTATCAACCCGCTTCAGGACCCGGTCGAACTCTGCTTTCTGCTCTTTATTCAACGAGTCGCCAATCTGAACGGCTTCGAGCAGATCCGTGGAGGCAAGTCCGGTGATTTTGAAGACAGAGAAAGGAATATCGGAGGATTCGCTGGCGCGCTCGATGGTGCGAAGGATTTCAAGCGTAGTTTCATCGAAACTTTTTTCGTTTTCCTCGCCTTCCACTGAGTAATCGAGGATGGTTCCGACGTGGGCGTTATGCAGTTGCTGGATGGTCTTTTCGGAATCGCTAATGCTTTCTCCCCCACAGAATTGCTCAAAAATTGTGTTCTTGATCAGGAATTTAATGGGAAGATGAAGTCTCAGCGCAATCTTTATGAAAAAAGTCCCTAAATTTACCAGCCATCCCTGATTCATCAACGCAAATAACCAGAAGGTCTTTCGAAGTTTGAAGTCCGACTGGGACGAGAAAGCAATCGAAGTGTCCTCAAATGAAACGGGTCGGAGGTCCGGTTTTACTTCTGCAAACCCCTGGACAGTGTCCGGCATTAGATTACTTCGGTTCGACATATCAGTGCTCCGTTTGGGCGGTGCTACTTCCATAGCGTTAGGTGCGCGTCGGTTAACGTGGCCGAAATATATAACGAAATTTCGGTCAATCGGTTAAACTTACCGGCGCGGCTTGTTCGATAAAGTAAAAACAGCTTTAGACAAATGAAGGAACCGGCTTGAAAAACAGCTGATTCCCTCTGCAAATATACCACAAAATACCAATTAAAAGTTCCCGATAGAGTATCCGTATTACTCGTCTATTACGCGTTTCTTATGAAGGTAGAATTAGCCGTAGAGCCGCTTGCCTCGTGGATTGAGACTAACGGCAAACCATTGATCATCGCTGGTCCCTGCAGCGCCGAGACCGAAGATCAACTAGTTGAAACCGCCCGCCAGCTGAAGGCGCTGGGCGCTGTTCATGCCATTCGCGCCGGGGTGTGGAAACCCCGCACCCGTCCGGGTAGCTTTGAAGGCATGGGCGAAGCGGCTCTGCCATGGATTCAGCGGGCTAAAGCCGAAACAGGCCTGCCATTTGCGGTTGAAGTCGCTACTCCAGAGCACATCGAACTGTCGTTGAAATACGGCGTTGATATTTTATGGGTTGGTGCCCGCACAACGGTCAACCCCTTTAACGTGCAGGAGATTGCAGATGCGCTACGTGGCGTCGATGTACCCGTACTGGTCAAAAACCCGGTAAATCCTGATCTGGCGTTGTGGGTTGGTGCGTTCGAACGGATCGCGGGCGCTGGTATCAAAAAGCTAGGCGCTATCCACCGGGGGTTTGCCACGGGTGAAGCCAGCAAATACCGGAACGTACCGATGTGGCAGATGGCCATTGAGCTCAAATCGATCTTCCCGCAACTCCCGATCATTGGCGATCCAAGCCACATGGCCGGTAAGCGAGCGTATCTGAACGAGCTGGCGCAGATGGCGATGGACCTTAACTACGACGGTCTGATTGTTGAATCACACATTGATCCCGATAAAGCGTGGAGTGATGCTGCTCAGCAGTTGACGCCAGCCGCCTTCGGCGAGATGCTGGATCACCTGCAGATCCGTCAGGTTGAATCACAAAACCTGGAGTTTCAGGGCTTCATGGAGCAATCACGGCGCAGCATCGATAACGTAGATCGCCAGATTGTGGAGATGCTTGCGGCTCGTATGGCCCTCGTAGAACGTCTGGCCGAATACAAACGGGATAATAACGTTACGTTGTTCCAGCCTGATCGCTGGAAGGAGATTTTGAAAACCCGTACCGAAATGGGACAGCGGTTAGGGCTGTACCCTGAACTGGTGGAAGAAATCTACAAGATCATCCACATGGAGTCAATTCGGAAACAAACCGAAGTGATGAACAGCCAGACTGTTTAGTTAACAAGAGACTTTTTGAAAAGGGGAATTACCAACAAGGTGATTCCCCTTTTCATTTCAGGGTTAGCACAACCGTCGATTTGTTATAGCCCGCAAAGCAGCCTAACCCACCCTGAATGTTGCTGGGAATCAATACCGGTTCGGCAAACGGATTTCCGGAGGCCTGGGCCTGTCGACCAACGGCATACTGATAATTATAGTAGGCCCGGTCGGTACTCAGCAGGCCGACAACAACTTTTGCCGATTTAAAATTACCCAGGAAGCTACCCGATGCGTTAGTGTTGGGTGTTCTACTATTTATAAAGGCGCGCTCTGAGGCCATTTTAGACCCCTGGCTGTTGTCGTCGGTTTGTAAGCTGCTCGTATTCGTATCGAAACGAAGCGTTCTGAATTCCACACGGCGGGTCGTATCCGGTTTACTGGTTACGTACTGAAAGGTGCCTGCTAACTGGTAAAAGTTCGTTTCAGCGGCTGGGTCCTGCCAATGCGCCCGTACGAAATAGCGACGCTGCTGCCGGATAATCTGGTTGACGATGGTCGAGTCAAAGTCCAGACTTTCTAGTTTAACGGAAGCGGGTATTGTACAACTGCTTTCGGCCCGCTCGCCCCCAGCAGTCTGTACAACCAGCTTATAGGTGCGGCCTGCGATGATCGGAAACCGACTGGCCGCTACGCGGTAATAGTCACTGGAGCTGATCTTATTTGTTTGGGTATACAAGGCCACCGTCCGGCCGCCTTCCGATAGGGTAACAACCGCGCCCGGAATATTGTCGTACGCACTCGTGTTGCTGCTGTCACTCAACACGGTTTGCGAACGTGATACTTTTACTGCCAGCACGGTGTCTTGCGGAGAAAGAAAGCACATGACCACTAATTTAGAGGCTTGTCGATTCAATAGCTCCGGGTCTACCTCGTTACGTAAGCTTCCGCAGCTTGCCAGAAACAAGCCGCAGGTGAGTAGTTGAGCAGCTATACAAACGGTAATACGATTGGGCACGACTAAATACGTTAAAACTTGAAGTTATAACTGACCGCAGGAACAACCGGAAAAACCGAGTAGCGGAACAGTCCAGTGCGTTGACCACCGCCTTCGCTGACCGATTCGAGCCGGTAAAAAAATGGGTTACGGCGGTTGTAGAGATTATAAACGCTAAACTCCCAGGTCCGTTCGTGGTGTTTCTTAGTCTTGTGAAACTGAATCCCAATATCCATCCGGTGATACGGCTCCGCCCGGAACGTGTTCTTTTGTGCGCCATAATCCTGCACACTTCGGTTGTTTTGAAATAAACTCTGGATCAGTTCATTTTTCGACGTATAGGAAAATGTGGTACCGGGCTGATACGAGGTATATATCCCAACTGGCATGGTCAAGGCCTGCCCCGTACCATACACCCATGTTCCCGACAACGTAATGCGCTTGTTCAGTTCGTAAATGCCGACCAGCGAAATGTCGTGTCGGCGATCGTAGCGCGGGTAAAACGGGCGACCATTGTTCAGTTCCGAAAATTGCCACTGCGTCCAGGATAAGGTATAACCCGCCCAGCCTGTGAAACGACCCGCCTTTTTTTGCAGTAAAACTTCCGCCCCATACGACCAGCCCCGACCCGCCGTTACGTTATCTTCCCACCGAATTTTCTCCGCCGACGTTGGATCACCAATTAGTAAAAAGCTGGCTCCTTCCTTGTAGTTGATGATGTTATCCATCGTTTTATAATAGCCTTCGATCGTCAGGGCTAAACCTTTGTCTGAAAAATCCCTGGCAATTCCGACGGCTACTTGCTGCGACTGTTGCGGTTTAACCCGGTCGGTGGTAGGTACCCATAAATCAGTTGGTAAGCCAATGCCCGTGTTCGACAGCAAATGAATGTATTGATTCATCAGGGCATACGACGCTTTTACCGATAAGTTCGGTTTGATCGTATACGCTGCCGACAGGCGAGGTTCGGGCCGTAGGTAAGCGACGTCTTTTTGCTGAAAATGACTCAGCCGGATTCCGCCGTTTACGCGCCAGCGATCCGTTGGCCGCCAGGTATCTTCGGCGTAAATGCCTGACTCCAGGACGTCAATGTTCTCAATGTTGATGGTATACTGGTTGATGTTGGCGTTCTGGAGCACAACCGCGCTGGGTGTAAAGCGGTGATAAATACTTTGCAGCCCCATCCGGATCGAATGCTGTGGAGTCGGGTAAAAATCGACGTCGTACTTGAGCGAAAAGTCACGGATACCTGAGTTGTACCGGAGCGAGAACGTATCGTTTCCGCTGCTATTCGTCTCGTCCGATGAGATCTGAAATTTGTAGTCGCTGAAAATCAGCGATAAGTTCGAAAACAACTTCTGATTGAAGAGGTGGTTCCAGCGTAAGGTTCCGGTCGCATTGCCCCAGCTCAGACCAACATCAGTGCCGAGTTCGGCATCGCGGGCGTAGAACCGGTCACGGCCGAAGTAGCCGCTCAGATATAGTTTGTTCTTCGCGTCGAGGTCGTAGTTTGCTTTGGCGTTCAGGTCATAGAAATAATAACCTGCCGTGGTTTGGCCATCGGTTTGGGCGCGAACGAGTGGAGCGGCTACTACGTCCAGATACGTACGCCGGCCGGAGACCAGAAAAGAGCCCGAACGTTGGCCCGGCTTCTTATTCTTCGTTAATGGCCCTTCCAGGACGAGACGTGATGCAATCAGGCCAATACCACCCTCACCGTGGAGTTTCTCCCGATTACCATCTTTCATGTTCAGTTCGATAACCGAAGACAGTCGGCCGCCGAACCGGGCCGGAAAGCCGCCTTTGGTTAATTCAACGCTTTTGAGCGCATCGCCGTTAAACACCGAAAAGAAGCCGAACAGGTGATTGGCATTGTACACAATCGCGTCGTCGAGAATGACCAGGTTCTGATCGGGGCCGCCACCGCGTACATAGATACCGGTTTGCCCTTCCGAGCCTTTCTGAACACCGGGCATCAGCTGCAGCACTTTCAGGACGTCTTTTTCGCCTAAAAAAGCCGGAATTTTCTTGATCTGAGCTACAGGCACATCAATGCGGCTCATCTGCGGACTCTCGCTTACTTTTTCATCTGAGCGTCCGGCTTTCACCTCCACCTCCGACAAAACGCGACCGGGAGTAAGCGTTACGTTCAGCGTAGTGTTTGCTTGTAGCCTAATCAACGGATCGGCTGTTTCGTAGCCGACAAATGAAAAGGCCAGCCGGATGCTATCCTGAGCGGGTAAGGTAAGGGAGTAAAAACCGTACGTATTCGTCGTTGTTCCGGTCGATGTGCCCGGCAGATACACATTCACGCCAATTAAGGCTTCCTGACTGCCTTTTTCGCGCACAAAACCACTTATCGTAACGCGTTGCCGAGTTGGATTCTGGGCCAGTAGACTACCCATGAACAGATAATGAATAAGAAAAAGGACGCATAAGCCTATCCGCATAATCCTGAATAATTCTAACTCGATACTCTGGCCTGGTTAACTAGGCCAGAGCCCTGAATCAGCCAGTTATACAAGCACTGGACTGGTAAATAATATGTTGTATACTAAAACGGTGTAGTTTCTTGACAATTGTTCACCTTTCCAAATCAAGTTCAAACAAAACACTTGATTACAAGGTAATAAACGCAGGAAAAGCACTGTGAATGAAACGACTGACAGACCATGCTTCAATACGATAAACTTTCGCTGAATATACCGGAAACCACCAAACCTCGCGTTGTCATCATTGGCGGTGGCTTTGGGGGAATGAATCTGGCTAAAAGCCTGCGCAATACGGATGTACAGGTCGTCTTGTTTGATAAACAGAATTATAATGGGTTCTGGCCGCTGCTTTATCAGGTAGCAACCGCCGGACTTGAACCGGATGCTATCGCCGAACCCTTCCGGAAGATGTTTGATGGGCACGATGATTTTCATTTTCGGATGGTTCGCGTAAACAAGATCGACACCGCTGCCCAGACGGTTACAACGCTCATCGGCGACCTGCACTATGATTACCTGGTGATTGCCAGCGGATCAAAATCCAATTTTTTCGGCAACGAGCAGATTCAGAAATATGCGTTTCCGCTCAAGACCATTCCCGAAGCGCTGAACATACGGAGTCAGTTTCTGCAATGCTTCGAACAGGCCAGCATCACGCGTGACCCGGCCGAACGAAGAAGCTTACTCACGTTTGTCATTGCCGGAGCGGGCCCGACTGGCGTCGAAATGGCCGGGTCGCTGGCCGAGATGCGCAAGCACGTTCTACCCGCCGACTATCCGGGCCTTGATTTCAGCGAGATGTGCATCTACGTAGTGGAAGGCATGGGTAAAGTTTTACCGCCTATGTCGGACGATGCGGGTAAGAAGTCACAGCAATATCTGGAAGATCTGGGCGTAATCGTTAAGTTAAATACCTTCGTTGAGTCGTACGATGGCGAAACGGTTACCTTCAAAGGGGGTGAGCAGATCAAAACCCAAACGCTGGTCTGGGGAGCCGGCGTAACGGGTGCCATGATCGATGGTGTTCCGGCTGAGTCGACCGAACGGGGTCGGATTCTGGTTGACCCAATAAACCGGGTGCAGGGCCTTACGAATGTATTTGCCATCGGCGACATTGCGTTTATGAAAACCGAAAAATGGCCCAAAGGTCATCCGGGCGTAGCGCAACCTGCTATCCAGCAGGGAAATCACCTGGCCAAAAATTTACGACGTATCCTCAAAAATGAACCCACTGAACCTTTTGAGTACTTCGACAAGGGGTCGCTAGCCATTGTCGGACGTAGTCGGGCGGTGGCCGATCTGCCCGGTAATATTCACCTCGGTGGGTTTATTGCCTGGATGGCCTGGTTGTTCGTACACATCTGGTACCTGGTAGGCTTCCGCAGTAAGCTGATTGTCTTCAGCAACTGGATGTACCGGCTGTTCACCTATCAGCGCGGTACGCGACTCATTATCCGGCCCTTCATTCGGAAAGATGATAATGTATCGAACGAAATTCTGATGAAGAACGAAGTGGCTTAATTACCAGATAGGCGCTTACGTGATTCGTCAGGCGACCGTCTCTGTCGTCATCCTGTTAAATTGTCTGGTATAACGTACTGATTATGATAACATCCGTATTCCGCACGGGTTTGCTGGTCAATACTGTACTTATTGGCTGGCTGACCAGTGCGTTCGCGCAAATTGCACCGCCGTCAATTAATCCCGATACGGTAAAGGGAAGTCCACTCGACCTCGGGAAGATGTGGACGTTTGACACGCCACCCAAAGAGTTTTTTCAGAAAACCTACAAATTCACCGCCGACGATAATTGGTTCGATGAAGCCCGGCTGGCCTCACTCCGTTTTGCCGATTACTGTTCCGCGTCGTTTGTATCGGCCAACGGTCTGGTCATGACTAACCACCATTGCGCCCGCGAGTCGGGGACGGGCGTAACGCGGAAAGGAGAGGATCTGAACGCAACGGGTTTTTTCGCCCGAACATTAGCTGAGGAACGGAAGGTAGACGGGTTGTTTGTCGATCAGTTGGTGAAGATTGAAGACATAACGAAGCGTGTGCAGGACGCCATGAGCAGCACGGCTTCGGCTCAAACGCAAGCCGACGAGGCCTTATTACAGGCGAGGGAGCAGGTTTTTTCGGCCATTAAACAGGAATACGCTACCAGGAGCGGCTGGCAGGGGCTTGAGCTACAGACCATCACGTTCTACAATGGTGGTCGTTACGCCCTGTATGGCTTTAAACGCTATACCGATGTGCGGCTGGTGTTCATGCCCGAACTGCAGCTCGGTTTTTTCGGGGGCGATTACGACAATTTCACGTATCCACGTTACGCCTTAGACTGTTCGTTTTTTCGGGTTTATGACAACGGGAAACCCTTACAGACCGCTCATTTTTTTAAGTTCAACATCAACGGTGTTCGTGACGGCGAACCAATTTTCGTAATTGGAAATCCCGGCCATACTGAACGACTCAAGACGGTGGCTGAACTAGAGTTTGATCGGGATGTCCAGACCCCGGCTACGATTCAACTGCTCCGGAATCGTTCGAACGCTTTGCAGATCTATAATGCAACGGCTAAAAACGACAGTGTGTTGAACGAAATCTTCAGCTACGAGAACAGCCTTAAAGCCTATAACGGGCAACTGGCGGGGTTGCGTGATCCGTATCTGATGGCACGTAAAGCCGCTTTTGAGCGACAGTTTAAAGCCGATGCGAAGGCGAAAGACCTACCAGCCGACCAACTGGCTACATGGGATGAGCTTACCGCCAGTATGACGCAATTACGCTCCTTATTCAAGGACGCCAATTACCTCGGCCCGAGTGAACGCACGATGGGTGAGCTACTGACATTCGCGAACGTAGCGACTCAATTCGGCGAGCTGGCCGCTTCTCGCCCCCAGGATGCCGAACGGGCCCGGTCGCTGATGGCACCGCCCGAAATAAAGAGCCGGGTTCTTGAAGAAGCGTACCTGGCTGCTCACCTGGCCGAAGCGCAGGCTGGTTTGGGAAGCGACGACCCGTACGTAAAAGCGGCTCTAACCGGGCCGAACGGCACCACCCGAACGCCGAAGGAAGCGGCCGCCTATCTGATCAAGAATACAAAATTAACTGACCCGGCTTTTGTCAGCGATCTGGTCACGCGCGCTGGTTCGATCGGCGTATCAGACGATCCGATGTTAGTCTTAGCCCGTATTGGGTTTCCGCGGTATCTAGCTGCAGCCCGTCAGGCTCGTCAGCTTGCGCAGCGGCAGGAGGTGTTGCGTGGCCAGCTAGGCCGGATGTTGTATGCTGTGTATGGTACCACTGTTCCGCCAGATGCTACCTTCTCGCTCCGGATCAACGACGGCATCGTCAAGAGCTACGACTATAATGGCACGAAAGCTCCTATTATGACAACCTTCGCGGGTCTGTACGATCGGAATTATTCGTTCGCCGACAAAGCCCCCTGGAATCTGCCCGCTCGCTGGAAGAATCCACCCGCCGAATTGCTCAAACAACCCATGTGCTTTATCACGACGAACGATATTATTGGCGGTAACTCCGGTAGCCCGATGATCAACAAGAACCTGGAGGCTGTCGGGCTGGTCTTCGATGGGAATATGGAAAGCTTACCGGGCGAGTTCATTTTTGTACCGGATGCGAACCGGAGCATCTCGGTTCATTCGGGAGGCATAATCGCAGCCATGCGGTATATCTATAAAGCAGATCGGTTGGTGAATGAGTTAACGGGAGGGGCCAGTCCGGCATCGCAGCCTAAACCCAAAACCCCCAACGCAAGCCGTTCGCGTTCGAGCCGATAATCCGCCAGAAAGACGACTTTTTCTGCGCAAACTGCCCGAAAGTTTCAGTACTTTCGGGCAGTTTGTGTTTCTGATTAATCGTATCCTACCATGACCAAGTCTGAAATTCCGGTCTTGCCGCAGTTCTTCGACCGTTATATCAATATTGCGGACAACGAAGACCTGATCGACGCCCTCACTGCCGTTACGTCCTTCGACCAACTGATTCCCGCCCAAACCCTGGAGGCCCTGGGTGATTTTCGCTACGCACCCGGCAAATGGACTGTAAAAGACATCCTTCAGCATGTTATTGACAACGAACGGATTATGACGTATCGGGCTATGCGGTTTGCCCGTAATGATAAAACGGCGTTACCTGGTTATGACGAAGAGCCATTTGCTCAATTTGCTCAGGCTAATCGGCGGAGTGTTCCTGATTTATACGAAGAGTATACCTTAGTCCGGCAGTCGAGCATTGCTTTGTTCAAAAGCTTCGATCGGGAAATGATGCTGCGCACTGGCGTCTGCTTTCACCAAACCATATCCGTTTTAGCGCTTGGCTACGTATTGGTTGGTCACGCAAAACATCATGCCAATATCATCCGGGAACGCTACGTACCGCTTCTGAATCAATAAACTATGTTAAAACGCTTTATCATTCTTTTTGCCGTCGCGGCTCAGACGGTTTGCGCCCAGACTAAATCGAAAGTTACTGTTACGGACCTGACCCGAATCAAACAAGTTGGGGGGATTGAGGTATCTCCGGATGGTCAACGGGCCGTGTATACGGTAACCACTATTGAGCCGAATCCTGACCAGAAAGAAGAGTACGACTACAAAACGCATGTATACCTGACAGGCCTGAAGGCGGGTGACGCTAAAGCGTTAACCCGTGGTCCGGAGTCGGCCCGGCAGGCCGTATGGTCGCCCGATGGGAAGAGTATTGCTTTCGTCCGTTCGGTAAAAGGCAAAAGTCAGATTTTCATTATGCCGCTTGACGGGGGCGAAGCCTGGCAGCTTACGAACAGTACGTATGGCGCTTCCAATCCACTCTGGTCGCCGGATGGAAAACGGCTGGCCTTTACGGGAAATGTAACGATGCCGCAAATGCTGACGGACTCGCTAATTAATCCAGGTAAGCGAACTCCATCGTGGTCGCTGGAAAAGCCGGGATTCGCCAGCAACGCCTTTATTAAGGAAGATAAAAAAGTAAAGCCGAATCCCGATGGCTCATTGGCCGAGATTCGGGCGTATTTGAACAAAGACGTAGAGGATAAAAAGGCGAAAGTGATCAACCGGCTGAACTTACAGGGCGAGTCGACTACCGAGCCGGAGCTGTCGTTTTCACAACTGTTTGCCGTTGATGTGCGCGAGGGAGCCGTCCCCAAACCGCTTACCCGTAGTTTTATGTCGTTCCAGTCGGCGACCTGGCTGCCGAACGGCGAAGGCCTGCTGACCGTCACAGACCGTGATTCGCTGATTCATCCTGATCGTGGGGAGGATAACGCCATCGTGTTTGTACCGGCCAACGGTTCCGGTAAATACGCAGTGGTGCTGGCGGAGGCTGGTAAAACATATGGTTCGCCCGAGATTTCGCCCGATGGAAAGCAACTCGTGTTTCTAACGAGTGCATCGGAAGGGGTTAACTTTTCGCAGATCGGCTTAGCCCGGTTAGCAGGGTATACCGCTTCGGATATTCAACTCGTTACGTTCGACCGGGCCGCTGGAAACATGGTCTGGGCAGAGACGATGGCGTCGGCAAAACCTAAAAAAGGGCCGACGTATTCAATTTACTTCACTGCTGCCGCTAACGGAGGTATACCGGTCTATCAACTCGATCCGGCCACTCGCCAGGTTACGCAGCTAACCGACTTTACGAGCGGTATCACGAGTTTCGACGTAAAAGGCAGCCGAATTGTTTTCAGCAAAACGGAAGTGATCAATCCATCGGAGCTTTACGTAGCCGATGCCGCGGCTAAAAACCAAACCAAGCTGAGCAATCACAACGCCTGGGTGGCAGAGCGGCAGCTTAGCTATCCGGAGAAGCGGACGTATAAAAATTCCATCGGTCAGACCGTCGATTACTGGATCATGAAACCCACGGCAGTAGAAGCCAGTAAAAAACATCCGCTTCTGCTCAATATGCACGGAGGTCCAACGGCAATGTGGGGGCCGGGCGAACCATCGATGTGGCACGAGTTTCAGTACATGTGCGCACAGGGATACGGTGTCGTATATGCAAATCCACGCGGATCTGGCGGCTACGGACTGAATTTTCAGCGTGCAAACATTAAAGACTGGGGTACCGGTCCGGCCGAAGATGTCCTGGCTGCGGCTACAGACGCGGCTACAGAAACGTGGGTCGATACGAGTCGACAGGTCATTACCGGCGGGTCTTACGCGGGTTATCTGACAGCCTGGATCGTTGGGCACGACAACCGGTTCAAGGCGGCTTTTTCGCAGCGGGGTGTGTATGACCTCACTACGTTTATGGGTGAAGGAAACGCCTGGCGGCTGGTGCCTAACTATTTTGGTGGCTATCCCTGGCAGGCCGAAGCGCAGAAGGTTCTGGACGCTAACTCGCCGTACACCTTTGTCGGGAATATCAAAACGCCGTTGCTCATTAAGCACGGTGAAAACGACCTGCGTACCGGTGTCATTCAAAGCGAAATGCTGTACAAGAGCTTGAAAATCCTGGGTCGTCCGGTTGAGTACGTTCGCATGCCCGGAGCAACGCACGAACTGAGCCGGACGGGCAACGTTCGCCAACGTATTGACCGACTGTTACGTATCTACGAATTCTTTGAGCGCTACGTCGGCCCCGACGCGCAGGGATTAACCCAGAAGTAATCGCCAGCTAGAAAGTTGATAAGGAATACCATCTGATTGACTAAACAAACATGAGTAAGAAAGAAGAAGCACTTCAGGACGCCCCCAAATTCCGGTTCTGGAAAGGGCAAATGGAAAGTAACGGACTAAAAATAAATGAAGTAAAAGAGCATTTCATCCGACGTCGTCATAACGGCGAGGTTTTGTTCGCCATGATTGAGGTCGACGCCGATACACCGGAGGGCGATAAAATTCCACCCGTTTGTTTCCTGAAAGGTCATGCAGCTTCAATTCTGGTTTGTTTAATTGATAAAGACACCAAGGAAAAATTTGTGGTGTTGGTCCGTCAGCGACGCATATCCGACGGGTCGCAAACCTATGAACACCCGGCTGGCATGGTCGACGCGAGCGACGCACCCGATGAGGTGGCGGCTCGGGAACTGGGCGAAGAAATTGGCTTGTCGGTTACAGCGGCTGAACTGACCAAACTTAACCCAAGATTGTGGTTTCCCAGTACCGGAACCAGCGACGAAGCTATGCATTTCTTTTACATCGAACGGGAGCTTCCGCGAAATGAGATCATGGCGTTTCACCACAAAAACATGGGTAACCAGTCGGAGTTCGAGCGCATAACGACGATTATAGCTTCTTTGCCAGAGGCTCATAAATTGGTCAATAACGTCAACGGGCTACTGATTCACTTTCTGTACTTAAAGCACGTTGGGGACTACGACACTATGAAGCTACTGTAATCGGTGGCTAACAACCTTCCCCGAAGCGCATAAGTTAGTACGTAATATTCACGGTATAATGAGTCATTTACTGTACCTCAAAGAGGTCGGCGATTACGATACATTGAAATCATTATAAATCAACTGCAATGGACGAATTTATGCAGGAGGCCATCCGTCAGGCTCAAAAGAGTTTGAGCGAAGGCGGTATCCCAATCGGATCAGCGTTAGTGAAAAACGGTGCGTTAGTAGCCTCGGGCCACAACAAGCGTGTGCAGGAAAACAACCCCATTCTGCATGGTGAGATGGATTGCCTCAACAACGCCGGTCGGGTTGGCTCATTTCGCGACACGGTCATCTATTCTACGCTGATGCCCTGCTATATGTGCGCCGGTACCATCGTACAGTTCAAAATTCCAAAAGTGATTGTTGGCGAGTCGCGGACGTTTGCCGGTGCCCGCGAGTTCATGGAACAGCACGGCGTTGAAGTCATTGACCTCGATCTTCCCGAATGCGTTGATATGATGAACCAGTTCATTGCCGAAAAGCCCACGGTCTGGAACGAAGATATTGGTGAGCTTTAAGAAAAGACGGTACGTCGTTCACATCCTAATTTCTCCGTATGTCGACCATTTTGTAAAATAAGACGACAACATCATCCTTAGTGTTTTCATTTCTTCCGGTAAGGCGTTACCTTGTCCGCTTTAAAAACAACCGTAACGTACTGAACTTGTGAAGATTTGTTGCCTTATGATGGCTACGGCTATGCTGTGGCTCGCACTGTCCATTGATGGAGTCGCGCAGCGCTCTGAAATCTGGCGCGAAAAACCCGGGACCTGGCTCTTGAACGTTGGTACTGGTCCCACGCACTACTCCGGCGACCTTACTGAGTGGGGAAACCTGGGCCATTTACAATTAGGTATTGCCTTAAACGCAGCCGCTGCGTACCGCTTTTCTCCGCAGTTAAGTTTTCGGGCCGAAGCGCAGGTCTATTACATTCGGGGTAGCCAGCAGAACACCCATCTGTACTACAATAACCTCTCCTTTAAAAGCATAAATCCAGACCTGTGGGTAGGTTTACAGTGGGACTTCTGGCGGGCCGACAACCGGAATCATGTTATTATTCCGTATGCCTTGGCTGGAGTAGGGCTGACGTACCTCACTCCTAAAGCCAGCTACAAAGGAAGAACGTATAGCTTGGCTCCCATGCAAACCGAAGGCGTTGCGTACAATCGGTTACCGCCAATTATTCGGTATGGGGTAGGAGTGCCCGTTCTGGCGACTGAACGATTCAAATTTCACCTCGAAGCCACTTATACGCACGTAATGAGCGATTACGTAGACGACGTGAGCACGGTTTATCCCGACCGTAGTCGAATGGAGCCCCTGGCTGCCGCTTTATCCGATCGTCGGGCCGAGATAGGACAGAAACCCAGCTTTGCCGGAGAGCAGCGTGGCAACAGTGCCCGAAACGACGGCTACTTCACGGTATCGGGCCGATTGATTTTTGTAATAAGCACGCCGAGCCAACGCAATTACCGCCGAATGTTTGGGCGTTAGGGTTTTGGGGGCTTTTGCCTTATTTTTGGCGCTAAACCCAGCGGCTTACCGCACTAGTCGAATGATTCCAGCTGTTTTTGTTGACGCACTTCAAGACGAACTTCAACTTACTCAATACGGGCAGTACCCACCTGAACTATACGATCCGATTCGATATATCATGGGCCTAGGTGGAAAGCGTATGCGCCCACTGATGACGTTACTAAGCGCTTATCTGTTTACGGACGAGTGGCCAAAAGCGGTTCGGCCGGCTTTAGCCGTTGAGGTGTTTCATAACTTTACGCTCATGCACGACGACATTATGGATCAGGCTCCTCTTCGTCGGGGGCAGCCTACGGTGCATGAGAAATGGAATCAGAATATTGCCATTCTGTCGGGCGACGTTATGCTGGTAAATGCCCATCAGCTTCTGCTTGATGTCGAAACTGACAAAATAAAACCTGTAATGGCTCGCTTTTCCCGTACGGCGGCTGAAGTCTGCGAAGGCCAGCAGATGGACATGAACTTTGAAACCCGGTGGGACGTAACGGAAGCGGAGTACATCGAAATGATTCGCCTGAAAACGTCTGTTTTGTTAGGCTATGCGCTCGAACTCGGTGGGTTAATCGCGGGGGCAGATGCGGCTACGAACCAACTTCTGTACGAAGGTGGGGTGAACATCGGGATTGGGTTTCAGTTAATGGATGACCTCCTGGACGTTTATGGAGACCCCGTCAAATTTGGCAAGCAGGTTGGGGGAGACATCATCGCCAATAAGAAGACGTTTCTGCTGATCGAAGCGCTGGAGCAGGCCAGCGGAACCGTAAGAAACGAATTAACGAGCTGGCTTAACCGAACGGAATTTGATAAAGCTGAGAAAGTACAGGCTGTTACGTCTATTTACGATCAGTTGGGCATCCGGCAGATTACCGAAGCCCGCATCAACGACTATTTCTCCCGCGGCTTTGCCAACCTCGACCAGGTCAACGCTGATCCGGCGCGGAAAACCGTATTAATTCAATTTGCCAAGCAATTGGTCGAACGAGAAAGCTAACATGAGCGTAACGCTGATCATCATTTTAATTACCGTCGGCATAAGCCTTTGGGCCTGGAACGACTATGCCGTAATGGATCGCTGGATTATGAACCCGTATCGGGTGGCCAATCGGGGCGAATATTATCGACTGCTGACGTCCGGTTTTCTGCATGCCGATTGGAGTCACCTGCTGTTCAACATGCTTAGCCTTTACTTTTTTGGCGGCTTCATTGAGCAGGTATTTGGGCTTTTGTTCGGGGCTAGCGGAGCCATTTACCTGATCGGATTCTACTTAGTCGGGATCATTGTATCGGATATTCCTACATTTTTAAAGTATCGCAACAGCCCGAACTACAACTCCCTTGGCGCATCAGGTGGCGTATCAGCTATTCTGTTTGCCGCCATTTTTTTCGCTCCCCTGCAGAAAATCTCTCTGCTGTTTATCCCGATCGGCATTCCCGGATTCATCTTCGGCGGTTTGTATCTGGCTTATTCTTATTACGAAGCCCGACGCGGGTACGGAACGATCAACCACGATGCCCACTTCTACGGAGCCTTGTTCGGTATCCTGTTTATGATTGTGGTGTATCCACCCGTTCTGCCGCAGTTTATTGAGCAGATTTCCGAGTGGAAGCTGTTTTAGTAGGAAGTCGGAAAGACATATATGGTCAAATTCTTTCGCCAGCCTTATCCTTCCGAAGAACGACCGTGGCGTCAACTGCGTAAAGCCGCCATCATTGGGTTGTTCGTCGGTGTATTTCTTGTGGTGTTTCAGCCCTTTGGCCTGAACAACTGGGAAACGGCAAACAAAGCATGGAAGGTCCTCGGCTTCGGTTTGGTTACCTTTCTGCTGACGGCTTTTAACTTCCTGTTCTGGCAGCAGCTTTTCCCGAAACAGTTTTCCGATCAGCACTGGACTGTAGGGCGCGAAATCCTGCTCGTTACGTGTAATATCCTCTTGATCGCTATTGGAAACCGGCTGTATCTGGAGTGGCTGTTGGGTAAAGGCCAGCACGGCGGCATGGACTGGACGAGTACCATTCTGGTTACGTTTCTGGTGGGCCTGTTTCCTGTAACAGGCTTGGTATCGCTCCGGTACATCACCCAGCTTAAGAAATACAGCCAGGCTGCGGACGAACTGCAAATTCATACTAACACCCCACCCGTTGATTCACAACCGGCCTCAGCTACTACTAACGAACCTGCCAGCGTGAACATGGTTCACGAGATGCTGACGCTGATTGCCGACAACGATAAAGACTTGGTTACGTTACCAACGCAGGATTTGCTGTTTATTGAATCCAGCGACAATTACTGTACTGTGGTTTACCTAAACCACGGTCAGCCAACTAAGCCTTTACTACGCAGCAGCCTGAGCCGCCTGGAGAGCCAAATCAGAGTTTCGCACATCGTCCGATGCCATCGCTCGTTCATCGTCAACCTTGATAAGGTAGAGCGAGTAACGGGTAACGCTCAAGGGTACAAACTTCATTTGTTGGGTGGACAACTTCAGGTGCCGGTTGCCCGCCGGTACAACGATACGTTGGTGGCTGAGCTTAAAGCTTTGTAGAACGTCCCACCGGCTTTGTCAAACGGCCTGATGCTTTGTCAAACTCCCCAAAGCCCTACTATTCAGCCCTTTAATTTGTAGTCAACGGCTTGGTCGCTGTACGTTTGTTGCATCAAATCGCAAACGTATAGACGCCATGAAAACGCTGATTACTGCCATCACCATCATCCACGTACTGTCTGGAACTGTTGCTCTGCTGATCGGGCTGGTACCCATGTTCTCGCAAAAGGGTAGCCGTCTTCACAACCGCACTGGACTCATCTACGTCTGGTGTATGATTAATGTTGCTATAACGGCTCTGCTGATGTGTGGGCTACAGCCTTTCAAAATGCTGCGGCTATTTCTGACGGGCATAGCCGTGTTCAGCTTCTACCTGTGTGTGACGGGCTGGCGCGTTACTAAGCAAAAAAAGTCAGGTCCTGAACAAGCCGATAAGCTGCTTACTTACGTAACGCTGGTGATTAGCGTAGCGATGATAAGCTTTGGAGCGTATCTGCTCACAAAAGGTATATCGGTTTTTGCTATCCTATTCCCATTTTTTGGGCTGCTGACTTTCCAGAATGCCTGGTTTGACTTTAAAAGTTTTGGCAAGACGCCCGCGAAAATGCATTGGTTTTATCATCACATCACGCGCATGGGCGGATCGTATATCGCTACGTTCACTGCCTTCTTGGTAAACAACGTATACCGGATGCTACCGGCAGATGCTCCGGCCTGGATTGGCACGATAGGTTGGATTGCACCATCTATCGTCGGGGGGATGCTGATTGCACGAACGATCCGCTATTACAAGAGTAAGTCTTCTCCTAAAAGCCCTGCTTTCGCTTAATCATACATCAGACAACAACATACTGCCATGAAATCCTTTCGCTGCATAATCTGTCTCCTGATACTGACTGTCGCCAACCTTGTCTCAGGACAAAATATTCCGCTACCCTTAACAGGTGTTGTTACTGATACAACAGGTGCACCGCTAGCTTTTGCCAGTGTGGGTGTTATCAATACGTCTGTGGGTACGGTCGCCGATGAAAATGGACGGTTCAGCTTGTACGTAACGGAAACGATTCACCCAGCCGATACGCTGCGAGTCTCCTTACTGGGTTACTCTGCCGTGAGTTTGCCAATGAACGCCGTTATAACCAGACTCGCTGCCAAGCCTGTTATAACACTTACACCCTTGTCGATTCAGTTGAATGAAGTAACGGTACGTTCGGCAGACTGGATAGTACGACAAACGGGCAACGACCGGATCCAGACGAAGATGAAAACGAACTTTGCTTTGTCGGGTAAACCCAGGCAAAATTTGGGTGCTGAGATTGGTCGGGTATTTCGCGTACCGAAACAAGGTGCATTTCTGGAAGAGTTTCGCTTTTACGTGAGTGCCAATAATTTCGACTCAACCCGGTTTCGAATTAATGTTTACACGCTACGGGGTAATTACCCTGCCAATTCGTTGTTGCAGCGACCGGTGTATGTTGATTTGAAAAAAGCAGAAAAAGGATGGATCACCGTTGATTTAAAAGCCTACAACCTATATGCGACAGACGACGTAGCGGTAAGTGTTGAGTGGGTTAATTACGGGGGAAAAGGGAGTTACCTGGGTATTCCAGTCACAATGCCATCCATCGGCGCTGTTCACTTATATAAATACGGTAGTCAAAGCCGCTGGAAAAAATTCAGTCAGATGTCTGCTTGTATGAATCTGGCGATGGTGTGTGCCCCCCGGTGACTACTTCGTCAGTAAGGTTTTGGCTACGGGGAGGGCGGCTTCGGCCCACAACCGCATTTGCCGACCTGAATAATGAAGACCATCGTTCGCAAATTGCTCCGTATCACCAGCGGCCTGGCGCGTCAGCGGGGTGATGTCAACGAAAGAAACGCCCATTTTTTGAGCTTCTTCTTTGGCAATGGTGTTAAAAGCGTCGATTTCACTCGCAATCTGTTTTTGATTTCGGCCCTGCGCAAACGGAGAAACGCCCCAGTCCGGAATAGACAGCACAAAAACGCGTCCCGGTTTACCGCCTGCAAAGCCGATTGCCGTTTGTAGTAGTTGATTGAACTCCGTACGGTAACGATCCTGACTTTGCCCCCGGTACTGGTTGTTAACCCCAATAAGTAGCGAAACCAGATCATACGTCTTTTTATTGCCACTGGCTCTGATGGCGTCCTGCAGTTCGGCCGTTGTCCAGCCAGTACGGGCAATAATGTCGGGGCTACCTACATCAACCCCGTCTTTCTGCAACATACTCGCTAATTGAACACTCCAACGATCATTAGCCGATACACTTTCTCCAATTGTATACGAATCACCTAATGAAAGAAATGAGTATGTTGACGCGTCAGCGTCAGGATTCATTGCCATAATGGATTCATCAGACTGTTGCGTACAGGCAACCAGAAGGAGTGCCTGTACCAGCGTACTAACAAGATTAAAAGGATTTATAAGACTCATTTGTTGAATAGCAATAACCCGTTTGTTTAAACAAACGTTGGCTAACCTAAATCGGATTTCTCTAACAGAATCCTGTAAATCCTTCTAATCTTGTTGAAATCCCGGTTCAAACATCCTGCTCCAGCAAGAACGCTTTAATAAATGGGTCAAGATCGCCATCGAGCACGGCATCCGTGTTAGATGTTTGATGACCCGTTCGGTGATCCTTCACACGCCGATCGTCAAGTACGTAAGACCGGATTTGGGAGCCCCACTCAATTTTTTGCTTCCCCGCTTCGACCTCGGCGCGGGCAGCGTTACGTTTCTGAACTTCTATTTCATAGAGCTTTGATTTCAACAGGCGCATCGCCACTTCTTTGTTCTGAAGCTGACTACGTTCCTGCTGACACTCAATAATTAGCCCTGATGGACGGTGACGTAACCGGACGGCCGTTTCTACCTTGTTCACATTTTGGCCACCCGCGCCCCCAGACCGGAACGTATCCCAATCAATGTCGGCGGGATTAACGTCAATTTCAATCGTATCATCCACTAACGGATAGGCAAACACCGATGCAAAAGACGTGTGCCGCCGGGCATTCGAGTCAAAGGGCGATACGCGTACAAGCCGGTGTACTCCGTTTTCCGATTTCAGGAAACCATAGGCCAATGGTCCGTCAACTTCGATAGTCGCTGACTTGATGCCTGCTGTATCACCTTCCTGATAATCGACCTGCTTAAGGCTATAGCCGTGTTTTTCTGCCCAGCGCATATACATCCGATAGAGCATGTCGGCCCAGTCCTGACTTTCCGTACCACCCGCGCCAGCGTTTATTTCGAGCACCGCACTAAGCTGATCTTCTTCATTGCCAAGCATTTTTTTAAGTTCAAGGTCTTCTAAAGTATCGGTCACTTTGCGACCTTCCTCGTCCACCTCTTCTTCCGTTACGTCGCCCGCTTCGTAGAACTCAAACAGGGTTTCAAGGTCGCCAAACTGGCCGTTCAATTTATCAAAGCCGCTAATCCAGCCTTTCAGGCCACGCACCTGCTTCATTACGCCTTCTGCCCGAGCGGCATCACTCCAGAATTCAGGCTGAAATGTTTGTTGCTCCAGCTCAGCTAGCTGCTCTTTCTTGGTGTCGTAGTCAAAGATACCCCCTCAAGGCCTCTACTCTGGCCCTCAAGTCGTTCAACTGGTCGGTTGTCATGAACTTGTCGTTACTGGTTTATGGTAAAAGAATGCAAAGATAGAACAAAAGAAGGCGGGTAAGAGGTTTGGCTCCGGTATCAACTTTTCAGTCTACCTTTGCGTTTCAAAATTGATAGCCATTACGTAGCCATTGAATTAAGTTATTAATTGTCATTGGTTGATTAAAACCAGGAACGACAATCAACGACTACGTAATGTCCACCTAATGACTAACTAAATCAAACTAATGGCTTCACAGTACGATGTAATCGTTGTGGGTAGCGGTCCAGGCGGTTACGTAGCCGCGATCCGGGCGTCGCAATTGGGTATGAAAACGGCCGTCATTGAGCGCGAGAGCCTCGGCGGCATCTGTCTCAACTGGGGATGTATCCCAACAAAAGCCCTGTTAAAATCAGCGCAGGTTTTTGAATACATTAAGCACTCGTCCGATTATGGTATTACCATCCAGGGTGAGTCGCAAGCCGATTTTGGAGCTGTTATTAAGCGGAGCCGGGGCGTTGCCGACAGCATGAGCAAGGGCGTCCAGTTCCTGATGAAAAAGAACAAAATCGACGTCATCAATGGCGTGGGTAAAGTGAAGCCCGGCAAAAAAGTAGATGTGACCAGTGGCGATGGAAAATCCACGGAGTACGAGGCAAAGCATATCATCATTGCTACTGGAAGCCGTGCTCGTCAACTACCAGCCGCCCCTTACGACGGTGAAAAAATCATTGAGTACCGGAAGGCAATGACGCTCGAAAAGCGCCCTGACTCCATGCTGGTGATCGGTTCGGGAGCCATTGGTGTTGAGTTCGCTTACGTCTACGCCAGCATGGGCACCAAGGTGACAATTGTTGAGTTCATGCCAAACATTGTACCCGTTGAGGACGAGGAAATCTCGAAAGAACTCGCTAAACAGTACAAGAAGTTAGGCGTAGAGGTATACACCAAAGCCGAAGTGACAAAAGTGGATACGAGTGGCCAGGGCTGTAAAGTGTTCGTGAAGACGCAGGATGGTGAGAAAACCTTCGATGTTGATATTGTTTTATCAGCTGCTGGTATTGTCGCTAACATCGAAAACATTGGGCTGGAAGAAGTAGGGATAACCGTTTACCGGGGTAAGATCGTTACGGATGATTATTACCGGACCAACGTAGAAGGATACTACGCCATTGGCGACGTAACGAAAGGGCAGGCGCTGGCACACGTAGCATCCGCTGAAGGAATCATCTGTATAGAAAAGATTGCCGGACTGCCGCACGTTGAACCACTTAACTACAACAATATTCCTGGCTGTACGTATTGCACACCCGAAATTGCGTCGGTTGGCTATACCGAAAAAGCGGCTCGCGAAGCGGGTTATGAGTTGAAAGTGGGCAAATTCCCCTTCACTGCTTCAGGCAAAGCTAAAGCGTCGGGTACGCCAGAGGGATTCGTGAAAGTAATCTTCGACGCCAAGTACGGTGAATTTCTGGGCGCTCACTTCATTGGCAACAACGTAACAGAAATGATTGCTGAGGTTGTAGCCGCTCGTAAACTCGAAACGACGGGCGAAGAGATACTCAAAACGGTTCACCCGCACCCAACTATGTCGGAAGCGATAAAAGACGCAACTGAAGCTGCTTACGGAGAAGCAATTCACCTGTAATGTACTTTAACTTTTGAGGACGATCAGCTGTCAGTTTAATCCGGCGCGAATTGAACTGACAGCTTTTTGGTTAAATTAAAAGAATCGGCAAATTAGTTTTAAATAAATTTTCTGATTCTTGTTATTATTTCTTACTTTTGCACTCCCAAACTCGGAGTGTAATACAACAACATACGAGGATGAAGGTCCGCTATGGTTTACATAACCTGGTAGAAACCACATCTGACTTTTCGGCAAACAGACCTTGCAGTATAAAGGTATTGTTGCTATGTAAGGTCAGGTGCAGCGCGCCCGGCCTTTTTTTATGTCGTTTATTGAGCCTGATTGATAGGCAGATATAGGAATCATCCGACAATCTCCCTACCTTTGCGGCCCGATTCGGAAGGTCCGAAATGGGAAGAGTACCTAAATTTTACCTGCTTACTTTAAACAAACACAGATGTCTGGTTTAATTGGCAAGAAAATCGGGATGACCAGCGTGTACAATGCGGACGGGCAGGCTCTGGCATGTACAGTGATTCAAACAGGTCCCTGTGTCGTAACTCAAGTTCGTAGCGTCGAGAAAGACGGCTACGCGGCTGTGCAACTGGGTTTCGGCGAAAAGAAAGAAAAGCACACCAACAAGCCGGAGTTAGGCCACTTCAAGAAAGCTGGCACTACGCCGAAGCGCAAACTCGTTGAATTCAAAGAATTTGACAAAGAGTTTAACCTTGGTGAAACGCTCACGGTAGCCGATGTATTCACGGAAGAAGATTTCGTCGATGTTGTCGGAACAGCCAAAGGGCGCGGTTTCCAGGGCGTTGTGAAGCGTCATGGATTTGGCGGGGTTGGCGGTCAAACGCACGGCCAGCACAACCGGGGTCGTCACCCCGGTTCGATTGGCGCCTGTTCGTTCCCTTCGCGGGTGTTCAAAGGTCTGCGCATGGCCGGTCGTATGGGCGGCAACCGCGTGAAAGTGCAAAACCTGCGCGTTCTACGTGTTATGCCTGAGCAAAACCTGCTCGTTGTTAGCGGTTCGATTCCAGGAGCCAAAAATTCATACGTTATTATCGAGAAATAGGCCATGGAAGTAATCGTATATAACAGCAAGGGCGAGGACACAGGCAAGAAGGTCACCCTTCCGGAAGAGGTTTTCGGTATTGAGCCGAACCAACACGCGATTTATCTCGACGTGAAACAATACCTGGCTAACCAACGCCAGGGAACGCACAAAGCAAAAGAGCGTGCCGAAAATGCGCACTCGACTCGTAAGCTGAAGAAGCAAAAAGGTACAGGTGGTGCTCGTGCCGGTAGTGCTAAATCACCCGTATTTGTTGGTGGTGGTACCATTTTCGGTCCCCGTCCCCGCGACTACAGCTTCAAGTTAAACAAGAAAGTTAAATCGCTGGCGCGCAAATCAGCATTAGCTGTTAAAGCGCAGGCTAATAACATTTCGGTAATCGATACCATTGCTCTCGAAGCTCCCCGAACGAAAGATTACATTCAGTTTTTAAGTGCCCTGAACGTAACCGGTCGTAAGACCCTTCTCATTCTGTCAGATGTAAACGCGAACGTTGTTTTGTCGAGCCGGAATGTGGAGAAAGCAAAGGTCACCACCGCTTCACAGGTTAACACCTATGATCTGATGAATGCTGACCAGCTGCTGATTAGCGAAGAGGCTTTGTCAACCATCCAAACGCTGTTCGACAAATAATATCATGAGCGTACTGAAACGACCAATCGTCACTGAAAAGATGACGGGCCTTAACAAGCAGGGGAAGTATGCTTTTGAGGTTGAGCTACGAGCCAACAAGCTCGAAATCGGCAAAGCCGTTGAAAAGATGTACGGTGTCAACGTTGAGTCTGTGCACACACTGCGGTCGCTGGGCAAAAAGCGTAGCAAGAACATTAACGGACGCGTTGTAACGGGTAAAACCCCAACTACCAAGAAAGCAATCGTAACGGTTGCAGAAGGCGAAGTAATTGATATCTACGCTGATCTGTAAACTAACATTGCTCTACCAATTATTCAGTCATGGGAGTTAAAAAACTAAGACCAATAACGCCAGGTACCCGTTTTCGCGTGGCACCTGACTTTGCGGAACTAACAGCCTCCAAGCCAGAGAAAAGCCTGCTGGAGCCCATCAAGAGAACCGGTGGCCGAAATAACGAAGGTCACCGCACTATGCGCTACATTGGTGGAGGTCACAAGCGGCACTACCGCATTATTGACTTCAAGCGCGACAAAGTCGGCCAACCTGCCGAAGTTTTGACTGTTGAATACGATCCCAACCGTTCAGCACGTATCTCACTGGTACAGTACGCTGATGGTGAGAAGCGTTATATCATCGCTCCTCAAGGTATTACCGTTGGTCAGACCGTTATGTCTGGCGAAGGTGCTACACCTGACGTAGGTAACGCTATGCCGTTAAATGCGATGCCAATCGGTACGATTGTTCACAACATCGAACTGACACCTGGTAAAGGTGGTGCTATGGCTCGCTCGGCTGGTACGTACGCTCAGTTAGTAGGTCGCGAAGATAAGTATGCTATTCTGCGTCTTCCTTCTGGCGAAACCCGCCGGGTGTTGAGCGTCTGCGTTGCTACGGTAGGTTCTGTGTCGAACCCTGATCACATGAACGTTGTGATGGGTAAAGCCGGTCGGAACCGTTGGTTAGGAATTCGCCCACGTACTCGGGCCGTGGTCATGAACCCTGTCGATCACCCGATGGGTGGTGGTGAAGGCCGGGCATCTGGTGGTCACCCCCGTTCGCGTAATGGCCAGTTCGCTAAAGGTCAGAAGACCCGCAAGAAGAATAAGGCATCGAATAGCATGATTATTAGCCGACGCAAAAAGTAACAGATAACAATGGCACGTTCACTTAAAAAAGGCCCATATATTGATTTTCGTCTGGACAATAAGGTACAGGCGCAAAACGAATCGGGTAAGAAATCGGTCATCAAAACCTGGTCGCGTCGTTCGATGATTTCGCCAGATTTTGTAGGCCACACGTTTGCTGTTCACAACGGCAACAAGTTTATTCCGGTTTACGTCACTGAGAATATGGTAGGCCACAAGCTAGGTGAGTTTTCACCAACGCGCAACTTCCGGGGGCACACCGCAAAGAAAGACAAGGGCAAACGATAAACTAAAGTTGTCTGGTTGTAAAGTCATAAAGTTGGCTTCGCTGATGAACACTCTACAACTGTACGACTTTACAACTCACAGTTTCAAATGGAAGCAGTAGCAAGACTTAGAGATGTGCCCACGTCACCCCGTAAGATGCGGTTGATCGCTGACTTAATTCGTGGTCAGCGCGTTAGCCGGGCGTTGGGTTTATTAAAGTATCAGCCGCAAGCCGGTGCCGCCGTATTGCAGAAAGTGCTGTTGTCGGCAGTTGCCAACTGGCAGCAAAAGAATGAAGATGAGCGCATTGAAGATGCCGATCTGTACGTAAAAACGATTTTTGTGGATGGCGGTCCGATGCTGAAACGGCTACGTCCTGCTCCCCAGGGTCGTGGTCACCGGATTCGCAAGCGGTCAAACCACATTACTATTGTGGTTGATAGTGTAGCTCAGACAGCATTGACTCAGGTAGAAGAAACCACCCCTGAAAACGAACAATAAGAAATGGGACAAAAAATAAATCCAGTTGGCCTACGACTTGGCATTGTTCGGGGCTGGGAATCGAGCTGGTACGGTGGTAAAGAATTTTCGGACAAACTTGTTGAAGACGAGAAAATCCGTAAATACGTAGCTGCCCGTATTCCAAAAGGCGCTATCGCCCGCGTAGTTATCGAGCGTACGTTGAAGCGCGTTACGTTGACCATTCACACGGCGCGTCCAGGTATTGTCATCGGTAAAGGCGGTGGCGAAGTGGATAAAATCAAAGAAGAGCTAAAAAAGATCACGGGCAAAGATGTCCAGATCAATATTTTCGAGATTAAACGCCCTGAAATCGATGCTAAACTGGTTGGGGAAGCAATTGCCCAGCAGTTACAGGCTCGTATTTCATTCCGCCGTGCCATGAAGCAGGCCATTCAATCTGCGATTCGGGTGGGTGCACAAGGCATTAAAGTAAAAGTATCCGGTCGTCTGGGTGGTGCTGAAATTGCTCGTTCAGAACAGTACAAAGAAGGTCGGGTTCCGCTTCACACCCTCCGCGCTGATATCGATTACGCTATTTCGGAAGCACAAACTGTCTATGGTAAAATCGGCATCAAGGTGTGGATTTTCAAAGGCGAAGTATACGGTAAGCGTGATCTGTCACCAGCAGCTATGATGAGCCAGGCGCAGGCCGGCGAACGTACTGCCAGTGCAAACGATCGTGGAGATCGCCGTGGTCCTCGTGGTGATCGCGATGGTAACGACCGTGGCGGCCGTGGCCGTGGTGATCGTGGTGGAAATGACCGTGGCGGTAACAATCGTGGTGGTGGCCAGGGCGGCAACCGTGGCGGTGGTAATAACCGCGGTGGTGGCCAAGGTGGTAACCGTGGCGGTGGAGGACCAAGACGATAAACGAGTTTCGGTTTTCAGTTTGCAATGTCGAATTTCTCTTGATAACGGCTTGTTAAACTGAAAGCCGCTAACTGCAACATGTAGACTTCTTACAAAGATGTTACAGCCAAAAAGAACAAAATTCCGTAAGCAGCATAAAGGGCGGATTCCAGGTATTGCCTCTCGCGGCCATGAAATCGCCTTCGGTACGTTCGGTATAAAATCCTTGGAGCCAGGTCGGATTACCGCTCGCCAGATTGAAGCCGCTCGTATCTCCGTAACGCGGGCAATGAAACGTGAAGGCCAGGTTTGGATTCGCATTTTCCCCGATAAGCCGATTACTAAAAAGCCAGCCGAAGTACGGATGGGTAAAGGTAAAGGTGCTCCCGAATATTGGGTAGCTGTAGTGAAGCCCGGCACGATTATGTTCGAAGCAACGGGCGTTGATTTAGCAACGGGTATGGAAGCCCTGCGCCTTGCCGCTCAGAAGTTGCCAGTTCGGACCAAATTTGTGGTTCGGCGTGATTATCAGGAGCAAGGCGACGAGTAGTATCCTTAAGCGACGAACAAGATGAAAAAAGAAGATTTAAAAGGATTGTCAGCTGATGAGCTCCGCACGGAGATCAGTGCCGAGCAGGACCGACTGTTGAAGTTAAAGTTTGCTCATGCGGTATCTCCCATTGAAAACCCAATGCGCATTCGTGAGAGCCGTAAACGGATTGCTCGTATGCACACGGAATTGACGGTTAAATCGGCACAAGCCTAATAAGATACGACAATGGAAGAGCAACAAGCACCAGCACCGCAGGCAGAAGAACAAGCTCCGGCGGTTGCAGCAACAGAACAGCCGCAGGTAGCCGCCACTGCAACTCCTACAACAGGTGATGCAAAACCGGCGTCAGAGCGGAACGCTCGGAAGGAGCGTGTTGGAAAGGTGACTAGCAACAAGATGCAGAAAACGATCACGGTAGCCATTGATCGTAAAGTAAAGCATCCCTTGTATGGCAAGTTCCAGCACAAAACAAAGAAGCTGACAGTTCACGATGAGAATAATGAATGCGGTATCGGTGATACGGTTCGCGTAATGGAAACTCGTCCGCTGAGCAAGAATAAACGTTGGCGTTTAGTCGAAATCATCGAAAAAGCAAAGTAAGCCATGGTACAGCAAGAATCTAGGTTAGGTGTAGCCGATAACAGTGGCGCTAAAGAAGTGCTGGTTATCCGCGTCTTGGGTGGTACGGGCAAGCGGTATGCGTCAGTCGGTGACAAGATTGTCGTAACGGTTAAGCAAGCGCTGTCATCCAGCAGCATGAAGAAGGGTACGGTATCGAAAGCCGTTGTCGTCCGTACGAAGAAAGAAATACGTCGTAAAGATGGTTCATATATTCGCTTTGAAGACAACGCAGCCGTATTGCTTAATAATAACGATGAGCCACGTGGCACCCGGATTTTCGGTCCTGTAGCCCGTGAGTTGCGCGAGAAGCAGTTCATGAAAATCGTATCGTTAGCCCCAGAGGTACTGTAAATAATGGAGAAGAAAATAACGCTGCCGAAACATAAATTCCACATCAAAACGGGCGATACGGTTCTCGTGATTGGTGGAAACTCAAAAGGCCAGCGCGGGGTTGTGAAAGAAGTAATTGTGGAGAAAGATCGTGCTCGGGTCGAGGGCGTCGCCATTATTACTAAACACACGAAGCCGACTGCTTCAAACCCGCAGGGAAGCCTGGAAAAAACGGAAGGGTCAATCCACATTAGCAATCTGCAATTGATCGATCCTGCTACGGGCGAGCCGACTCGCACAGGCCGTAAGTTGAACGATAAAGGGAAGCTGCAACGCTTCTCGAAGAAGACAGGTAATTTCGTTCCTGACTCGTTCCGTAAGTAACACTAAGAAAGGTCTAATAAGATGGCAACGCCAAGACTGAAAGAAAAATATGTAAATGAGGTTGTACCTCAGTTGAAGGACAAGTTCCAGTATAAGTCGGTTATGCAAGTACCGCGTCTGAGCAAAATTGTCATCAATAAAGGTATAGGAGCCGCAGTCGCTGACAAGAAGCTGGTAGACGTAGGCGTTGAAGAGCTTACAACCATCACAGGTCAGAAAGCTATTCCTACTTTATCGAAGAAAGCGGTATCTAACTTCAAACTGCGGGAGAAAATGCCTATTGGTGCGAAGGTAACGCTGCGCGGTGAGCGGATGTATGAGTTCCTGGATCGGTTGACGACGGTTTCGTTACCACGAGTACGGGATTTCAAAGGCATTAGCGATAAAGGATTTGACGGGCGTGGCAACTACACCTTCGGGGTACAGGAGCAAATCATCTTCCCTGAAATCAGCATTGATAAAGTAGCTCGTATATCGGGAATGGACATCACATTTGTGACAACAGCCTCGACAGATAACGAAAGCTATGAGCTGCTGAAAGCAATGGGTATGCCGTTCGCAAACGCTGGAAAAAAATAACCAACCAACATGGCAAAAGAATCAATCAAAGCACGAGAACGGAAACGTGAAGCGCTGGTAGCCAAATATGCTGCAAAGCGGGCCGCTCTGAAAGCCGCAGGTGATTATATTGGACTGGATAAACTGCCCAAAAATGCATCGCCTGTACGGTTGCACAACCGTTGTAAGTTAACGGGTCGCCCCCGCGGATATATGCGCAAGTTCGGTATCTCACGGGTTACGTTCCGCGAGATGGCATCAGCAGGTAAGATTCCAGGCGTAACTAAGGCAAGCTGGTAAGTTCCAGAGGCCATTTCCATTTGTAATTCAGTTTCCGTAATTTTGCGAACTTTCTTGGGAACAGGGGTTTGCAAGTAACGCAACGCTAAGAATGAATACAGATCCAATAGCAGATTTTCTGACTCGAATCAGAAACGCTATCCGGGCTAAGCACCGGGTTGTGGAAATTCCTGCTTCCAATATAAAGAAAGAGATTACCAAAGTTTTGTACGACAAAGGCTACATTCAGAACTATAAGTTCGATGACAGCACTCCACAGGGCATTATCAAAATTGCCTTGAAGTACAATCCAACAACGAAGCAACCTGCGATCGTTGACCTACAGCGGATCAGCCGTCCTGGTCTACGTCAGTATCGGGGAGCCGATCACCTGCCACGTATTCTGAACGGCTTAGGTGTAGCCATCATCTCAACTTCTAAAGGTGTGATGACAGACAAAGAGGCTAAGACGTTGAACGTCGGGGGTGAGGTATTATGTTACGTATATTAACCCGAACTGAACGATGTCACGTATAGGTAAGAAACCCATCACCCTGCCCAGCAACGTTACGTTGTCTATCGACGATCAGAACATCGTCACTGTAAAAGGGCCAAAAGGTACGCTGACCCAATCAATTGATCCGGATATTTCGGTTGCGGTTGAAGGTGGTCAGATTCAGGTGAGCCGTCCTACCGAGCAGAAACGGCACAAGGCCCTGCACGGTTTGTATCGCTCGTTAGTGAATAACATGGTCACTGGCGTAAGTGAAGGCTTCAAATTGGATCTAGAAGTAATCGGGGTTGGTTATAAAGCTTCTGTAACGAACAATGTTCTAGAGCTGCAACTCGGTTACTCTCACAACGTATATGTTGCTGTTCCAGCAGAAGTTAAAGTAACTGCTGTTACCGAGAAAGGACAGAATCCCAAAGTTTATCTTGAAGGATCGGATAAGCAACTTTTAGGCGATGTAGCTGCAAAGATTCGTTCACTGCGTAAAGTAGAGCCTTACAAAGGTAAAGGTATTCGTTTTGTGGGCGAGCAGGTTCGCCGGAAAGCTGGAAAGTCTTCATCGAAGAAATAAGGTCTTTATTTGTCATTGATTGTTGTTGGTTGGTGAGTGATTACTTAAGCGAATAATGATCAATGACTAAACTGACCACTACTTAAATTTTAAATCGCCTATTTGGTCGGAATCAAATAACATGGCAACGAATAAACAAGAAAGAAGACAGCGGATCAAGTTTGGTATCCGGGCAAAGGTTTCCGGAACAGCTGAGCGTCCTCGACTGTCAGTTTTTCGCTCGAACAAAGCAATTTATGCACAATTAATCGACGACGTTGCTGGCAATACGGTAGCATCTGCCTCGTCGGTTGAGTTGAAGAGTGAGATAGAAGGTAACACTGTTGAAACCGCGAAAAAGGTTGGACAACGGTTAGCTGAAAAAGCAGTTGCTAAAAATATCAACGCCGTCGTGTTTGATCGCAACGGCTACTTGTATCACGGTAAAGTAAAAGCATTGGCCGACGCAGCCCGCGAGGGTGGCCTTAAGTTCTAAGCAATGAACACGAACGCAGCAAGACCGACAAAGTTTAACGAAGCCGACCTGAAAGAAAAGGTGGTGGCCATCAACCGCGTAGCGAAGGTGGTAAAAGGTGGTCGCCGGTTTAGTTTCTCGGCGATTGTCGTCGTCGGCGACGGTAACGGTGTCGTTGGTTATGGATTGGGTAAAGCCAATGAAGTAACTGACGCTATTGCCAAAGGAGTTGAAGACGCTAAGAAAAACTTAGTACAGATTCCTCTTCTGAAGCATACAGTACCTCACGAGATGGAAGGTAAATTCAGCGGTGGTTTTGTTCTGCTGAAGCCTGCAGCTCCGGGTACAGGAGTTATTGCTGGTGGTGCTATGCGGGCCGTTCTTGAATCGGCTGGCGTACGTGACGTACTGGCAAAATCGAAAGGATCATCTAACCCGCACAACGTAGTAAAAGCGACTCTTGACGCGCTGCTGAAAATGCGGTTGCCTCACCAAGTAGCTTTCCAACGTCAGGTTAGCTTAGCTAAAGTGTTTAACGGTTAAAACAGGAGCAACAGACATGGCACGGGTACGTATCACACAGGTCAGAAGCACCATTGACCGTCCGCAAACGCAGAAGAATGCAATCAAGTCGTTAGGCTTGGGTAAAATCAACCGGAGTGTTGAACTTGAGTACAATGATGCATTGAAAGGTGCACTTACGAAGGTCCAACATTTAGTAAAGGTTGAAGAAATTTAAGTATCTTTGTGATTCTTTTGGCTCTCAAGCTATCGTGAATAAGTATTTACACGAATAGGAGAATCAAAAGAATCATTTTTTAAATAATAACACAATGAATTTAAGCAACCTTAGACCGGCAAAAGGTTCCGTCAGAGAGCGCAAGCGAGTCGGACGCGGGCAAGGCTCTGGTATGGGTGGTACTTCCACCCGGGGTCACAAAGGGGCGCAATCGCGCTCAGGTTACAGCCGCAAGACACACTTTGAAGGTGGCCAGATGCCCCTTCAGCGTCGTGTTCCCAAGTTTGGCTTTAAGAACATTAACCGTGTTGAGTACAAGCCGCTGAATCTTGATTCTATTCAGGCACTTGTTGACGAAACCAAGACGACTGTAGTTGACATCGACTTCTTACGTCAGCATGGCTTGATTAGTAAGAATGACTTGGTGAAGGTGTTGAGCCGTGGTGAACTCACAGCAGTTGTTGAAGTTCATGCGCACGCTTTTTCATCCAGTGCGAAAGAAGCTATTGAGAAAGCAGGCGGTAAGGCCATCGTGCCAACCAAACAGGCGAAAGAGGAAGCAGCGAACTAAGTTGTGAGCATGGCAATAGCCGACCTATCATATGAACCGACTCATCACCACGTTTAAAAATATTTTTGCAATTGACGAGTTGCGGAGTCGAATCCTCAACACGCTGTTGTTTATTACAGCGTTTCGTCTTGGTTCGGCTATCGTGCTGCCGGGCGTTGACCCTAACAAGCTAAACTTAAATCCGCAGGGATTACTTGGTTTGTTGGATACCTTTCTGGGTGGTGCTTTCAGCAAAGCGTCAATTTTTGCGCTGGGCATTATGCCGTATATATCGGCTTCTATTGCCATTCAGTTATTAACGCTGGCACTACCTTATTTCCAGAAAATGCAGAAAGAAGGTGAATCTGGGCGTAAGCGGTTAAATCAGATTACTCGGGTACTTACCATTGGGGTAACGGCGGTACAGGCGATCACTTACATCCGTACTACCATACCACAAGAAGCTCTTCTGATTGACCGTGGACTATTCACAATTTCTTCTTTATTCATCCTTACGTCAGGTACAATTTTTTGTATGTGGCTCGGTGAGCGTATAACGGATAAGGGCATTGGTAACGGAATCTCAATGATTATTATGATTGGGATTGTGTCACGCCTTCCGGGCGCTATTATCGGTGAACAGCAATCCCGTGGTTCAGCAGGTATTCTGATTTTTGTACTGGAGCTTGTCGCCCTTTACTTTGTTGTAATGGGGGCGGTTGTGTTGACGCAGGCTGTTCGACGTATCCCGATTCAATACGCCAAGCAAGTAATCGGTAATAAAGTAGTCGGTGGTCAACGGCAGTACCTGCCTTTGAAGCTTAACGCGGCAGGAGTTATGCCGATCATCTTTGCGCAGGCATTGATGTTTATTCCGACTTATCTTGCTGGTCTCTTTGCTGAGAAAAGTGACTTTGCCGCGGGTGTTCAGAATGCTTTCCAAAGCTACACGACCTGGCAGTACAACGTTTTGTTCGCCTTATTGATCATTGTCTTTACCTTCTTTTACACCGCTATATCGGTTAACCCAACTCAAATTGCCGACGATATGAAGCGGAGCGGTGGGTTTATCCCTGGTGTGAAGCCTGGTATTCAGACCTCTGAATATATTGGGACTGTTCTTGACCGGATCACTTTACCAGGTGCTATCATGTTAGCTATCGTAGCAATCCTGCCGGCAATTGCGAACCTATTTGGTATGACAAGCGGGTTTGCTCAGTTTTTCGGTGGGACATCGCTGCTAATTATGGTAGGCGTTGTATTAGATACGCTGCAACAAGTGGAGAGCTACTTGCTGATGCGTCGGTATGAAGGATTAATGAAGTCAGGACGTGTTCAGGGTAGAACAACCGAGACAGTAGCTGCCTAACTTAGAATGGCCGGTTCAGATAAGAAGGACAAAGTAATTTTTATCAGGAGTGATGAAGAAATCACTTTGATAAAAACTAGTGCGCAAGTTCTGGGAAAAGCTCATGCTGAAGTAGCTAAACTAATTCGGCCGGGAATCGCTACAAAGGAACTTGATAAGGTTGCCGAGACGTTTATTAAAGATAACGGTGGCATTCCGTCTTTCTTAGGGTATAACAAGTTTCCTGCTTCGTTGTGTATATCGGTTAATGACGTAGTGGTACATGGATTTCCTAGCCGCTATGAACTTCGCGATGGAGATATTATCTCGATTGATTGCGGAGTTAAATTAAATGGGTATCACAGTGATAGTGCGTATACGTATCCAGTTGGTGAAGTGAATCCTTCGATAAGAAGATTGCTCTCGCGGACTAAAGAATCTCTTTATGTTGGTTTAGAAAAAGCCGTAGAAGGGAATCGTGTCGGTGATATTGGCTACGCTATTCAGTCCTATACAGAAAAGTTTGGGTATTCTGTTGTTCGGGAGCTGGTTGGGCACGGTGTTGGGGAAAACTTACATGAAGCTCCGGAAGTACCCAATTACGGCAAACGAGGACAAGGCCCCAAATTACTTGAAGGTATGATCTTAGCTGTGGAGCCTATGATCAACTTTGGTAAGAAGGGGGTAGTACAGGAACGAGATGGTTGGACTATTCGTACGATTGACAGAAAGCCGTCGGCTCATTTCGAGCACACTGTTGCTGTACGAAAAGGAAAATCAGAAGTGTTAACAACCTTTGAATATATAGAAGCAGTCACCGCGAACACGAGCCTGATGGTCGATACACCGGAACTGATGGCAGCATAAAGCGAACATGGCAAAGCAAAATTCTATAGAGCAGGATGGAGTTATTTTAGAAGCGTTATCAAATGCAATGTTCCGGGTTGAACTTGTGAATAAGCATGAGGTAATCGCTCATATATCCGGTAAGATGCGTATGAATTATATAAAAATCTTACCTGGAGACCGCGTGAAATTGGAGATGTCGCCTTACGATTTAAGTAAGGCACGGATTGTGTACCGGTATAAATAAATAAGGAACCATGAAGGTCAAAGCGTCGATTAAGAAGCGCAGTGAAGACTGCATTGTGATCCGTCGGAAAGGGAAACTGTACGTGATCAATAAAAAGAATCCCCGTTATAAACAAAGACAAGGCTAAGAATGGCACGTATTGCAGGTGTTGATATTCCAGATAAGAAGCGCGGAGAAATTGCGCTTACCTACATCTACGGTATTGGCCGTAGCCGGGCTAAAAAAATCCTGATTGATGCAGGAATAAGTGTTGACAAAAAGGCCAGCGAGTGGTCGGACGATGAGGCTAGCGCCGTGCGTAATGCAATTTCGAACGAATACAAAGTGGAAGGTCAGCTCCGTTCTGAAGTTCAGCTGAGCATCAAGCGTTTGATGGATATTGGTTGCTATCGGGGTCTGCGTCACCGGAAAGGTTTACCTGTTCGTGGACAGCATACGAAGAACAACTCACGTACTCGGAAAGGTAAGCGTAAGACCGTAGCAAATAAGAAGAAAGTTACGAAGTAATTAATAGGTCATTAGTAGCGATTACTGATGATGACTACCTAAAAAGATGGCTCAAGCAAAACGCAAAGACAAAGCGAAAAAGCGGGTGGTGGTTGTTGAACCAGTTGGTCAGGTACATATCCGGGCTACGTTCAATAACATCATTATCTCGATCACCAACATGAACGGCCAGGTTATCTCCTGGGCGTCAGCGGGTAAAATGGGCTTCCGTGGCTCAAAGAAAAATACCCCTTATGCTGCTCAAACGGCCGCTCAAAACTGCGCAGCTGTCGCACATGACTTAGGCATGCGCAAAGCAGAAGTGTTCGTGAAAGGTCCTGGATCAGGTCGTGAATCGGCTATCCGCACCATTCAGAACTCTGGTATCGAAGTAACCACAATCCGTGATATTACCCCGCTGCCGCACAATGGATGCCGGCCGCCAAAACGTCGTCGCGTATAATTACGGATGGCATGAATAGGGGCAGGTGACATTAAGTTGTGTCTGTCCGATGTTTCACAATATTCATTCATTGAACGAATGGCACGTTATATTGGGCCAAAAGCCAAAATTTCGCGTAAGTTCGGCGAGCCGATTCTCGGCCCCAGCAAAGCGCTTCAGAAAAAGAATTATGGACCGGGTATGCACGGTCGGGGTCGTAAACGGAAGCAATCTGAATACGCACTCCAATTGCTGGAAAAGCAAAAGGTAAAGTATACGTATGGCATTTTGGAACGTCAGTTCCGGGCCTTGTTTCACCGCGCTCAGGTACGTGAAGGTATCACCGGGGAAAACCTGTTGAAGTTGTGCGAAGCACGTCTTGACAATACTGTCTATCGTCTAGGTATCGCTTCTTCGCGTCGGGCTGCTCGTCAGCTTGTATCGCATAAGCATATCATCGTCGACGGTGAGGTAGTTAACATTCCTTCTTACTCTTTGAAGCCGGGTCAACTGATTGGCGTTCGCGAAAAGTCGAAGTCGTTGGAAGCTGTGACCTCTAGTTTATCAGCACGTAATATTAAGCGCTATAACTGGGTTGAATGGGATAATCAACAGATGACGGGTAAATTTATTAGCTACCCTGAGCGTGATCAAATTCCAGAAAACTTCAACGAGCAGGCAATCGTCGAATTGTATTCGAAGTAGTGAATTGGCTGGCAGAACTCGAATGGGTTCTGCTGCTATTATATATAGTTTGGTTAGCTCATTATTAGACGTTTGTCAGCTACTCACAGACGTAACACTGCAAGCGTTTAAGCAAGTGAGTAATCAAACAGTATTTGAGTCTTCACGCCAAGGCAGAGAACTGCTGTAAACAATACGAAACGTATGTCAATTTTAGCGTTCCAAATGCCCGACAAAGTCGTAGTGGAGAAAGCCGACGACTTTCACGGGGTGTTTGAATTCAAACCCCTTGAAAAAGGATACGGTGTAACGATTGGTAACGCGCTTCGGCGTATTCTGTTATCATCCCTGGAAGGATACGCTATCACAAGCGTAAAATTTCCGGGTGTGTTGCACGAGTTTTCTTCCATTGAGGGCGTAGTTGAAGATGTGACCGAAATCATTCTGAACCTGAAGATGGTTCGCTTCAAGAAGATTTCGGACATGGTTGACAACAAAATCACTGTCAACATTAAGAAGCAATCGGTTTTGAAAGCCGGAGATATATCTAAGTTCTCTCCATCGTTTGAAGTGCTGAATCCTGAACTGGAAATTTGCCACATCGACGATACCCGGGATTTAGAAATGGAAATTTTCGTGGAGAAGGGCCGGGGCTACGTCCCTGCTGATGAACCGCGGGCCAATGAACTGCCGTTTGGACACATTCCAATCGATGCTATTTACACGCCGATCAAGAATGTAAAATATAGCGTTGAGAACACTCGGGTTGAGCAAAAAACGGACTATGAACGCCTGCTGCTGGATATCGAAACAGATGGCTCGATTCACCCGGAAGAAGCGTTGAAAGGAGCGGCTTATATTTTGATTCAGCACTTCATGCTGTTCTCTGATCAATCTATGACCTTCGAAACGGCTAAGCCGGAAGAGGAAAATGTGGTTGATGAAGAAGTACTGCACATGCGGAAACTCCTGAAGACGTCATTGGCAGATCTCGATTTGTCAGTACGTGCCTATAACTGCCTCAAGTCAGCCGATGTACGCACATTGGGTGATCTGGTTCGGTTAGAGATTTCTGACATGATGAAGTTCCGTAACTTTGGTAAGAAGTCGCTGACGGAGTTGGAGCAACTGGTTGCTGAGAAGAACCTGACGTTCGGTATGGACGTCGCTAAGTACAGACTAGACGAAGATTAATCGATATTCGACCGGTGCGTCAGTTGTGAAATTCACGCACCGGTTTTGATTAACCAAAACAATGAGACACGGTAAAAAAGATAATCACCTAAGCCGGACGCACTCGCACCGCGAAGCGATGTTGCAGAACATGGCCTCGTCGCTCATCCTGCACAAGCGTATTGAGACGACAGTTGCGAAGGCGAAAGAGCTTCGTAAGTTCGTAGAGCCAATTTTAACGCGGGCTAAAGACGATACCTACCAAAATCGTCGGATGGTGTTCCAGACGCTGACGAACAAGGAAACAGTTAAAGAACTGTTTGGAATAGTAGCTGATAAAATTGCCAGCCGTCCGGGTGGCTATACGCGCATCATTAAATTAGGTAATCGTTTAGGCGATAACGCTGAGACTTGCCTGATTGAGCTAGTCGATTTCAACGAAGTTCTGATTGCAGCCGCTACCGAAAAAGCAACTGCGACTACCAGAACTCGCCGGAGCCGTCGGGGTGGGTCTAACCCGGCAGCAGCTGCTGGCGCAGCTCCAGTAGCTGCCGCTGAAGTAGCAGAAGCTCCAGCAGCCGAAGAAGCACAGGCAACGGAAGTAGAAGATACTACGCCGGTAGCTGAAGCACCCGCTGCTGATACAACAGATGAAACACCCTCTACGCCGGAAGCGTCGGCTGACGACGAAACCAAACAGAGCTAATGGTTGAAAACCGTTGTTCATACGAAATAGGGGTTAACCGTTAGGGTTAGCCCTTTTTTTTAATAGTTCAAGTTTAAAAAGCACCTATGAAACATACACGGCAACCCGAGGCTTTGCTGGTTCTGCAAGACGGCTCTGTTTATCGGGGATTGGCTTTAGGGAAAATCGGTACCGCTGGAGGTGAAATATGCTTTAACACCGGTATGACCGGTTATCAGGAGATATACACTGATCCGTCGTATTATGGACAAATAGTTATCAATACTACTTCACACATTGGTAATTATGGTGTATTAAACAACGCGGAACAGGAGTCGAACGGCGTGAAAATTCGGGGAATGGTTTGTAACTTTTTCTCGAACATTCATTCGCGGTACACAGCTGACGGTTCGTTACAAGACTACTTTGAACGAGCTAATATTGTCGGCATTCACGGGGTGGATACCCGGCAACTGGTGCGGTACATTCGCTCGAAAGGCGTAATGAACTGCATTGTCTCTTCCGAAATATTAGATCCGGCTGTACTGCTGGCCGAGTTAAACAAAGTGCCGGATATGGAAGGCTTAGAGCTTTCTTCGGAAGTGTCTACACAGGAAGCCTATGAAGAGGGTGATCCAGAAGCAAAGTTGCGTGTAGCTGTCCTCGACCTGGGGGTTAAGCGCAGCATCCTGAGCAACTTCAACGAACGCGGTGTTTTCTGTAAAGTATTTCCCGCCCGCAGCTCTTACGAAGAATTAGCCGCCTGGAGGCCCAACGGATATTTCATTGCCAATGGCCCCGGTGATCCTGCTGCTATGCCGTACGCCGTCGAGACGGTAAAACAGGTTTTAGATGAAGAAAAACCTGTATTCGGTATCTGCTTAGGCCATCAGATTTTATCCCTAGCCAGTGGTATCTCAACGTATAAGATGCACAATGGTCACCGTGGCTTAAACCACCCCGTTAAGAACCTGATTACCGGTCATTGTGAAGTCACTTCACAAAACCACGGATTTGCCGTTCAGGCGGAGGAAGTGATGGATCATCCAAACGTTGAATTGACGCATATCAATCTGAATGATAAAACGATTGAGGGGATTCGCCGGAAAGACAAACCCGCCTTCTCAGTACAATACCATCCTGAATCGTCGCCAGGACCGCATGATTCGCGGTATTTGTTCGATCAGTTCGTGACAATGATGAATGAATAAAGAAAAGCCCAGACTATCTCTGGGCTTTTTTAGTTAGTCGGGTTTCGCCAATACTCACGGCTCCATATCCGTTGGAATGGCCAGTGACGGCTTGTTAACGTAATGGGTAAATAAGCATGGGCTTGCTTGAGAGATTGTTGAAAGTAAGCCTCATCGTCCGTTAAAATAAGTGACTGATACGTATGTCCATCTTTAACGGTAAGGTCTGCAAAAGGCAGTTCCGGTTTCCAATTAAAGTGCGTCAAAGCTAATTTGTCTTTCAACAGCGCACTGGAAGGCAACACCGAAACCTGTTGGGGAGTTACCCGAAAATAACCCTGTGATACGTCAAGCGCGTACTGAAGGTAAGCTTTCAATACCCTAGGTCCCTCGTTTAAAGTATCTTCCACAGCAAGCTCATTGGGCCAAAGGCTAGTCACGACGTAAACCTGTTCGCGGGCCCGAGTTATAGCTACGTTCAGGCGATTTTCACCACCCTGTGTGTTCAGGCTTCCAAACTGCATTGATAATCGACCACGATGATCTGGAGCATAGCCAACCGAGAAGATAATAATATCGCGTTCGTCACCTTGTACATTCTCGATGTTCTTTACAAACAGTTGAGGGATCTGCGTATGAAGCGACTGAGTTTCGACTAAATCCTGGATTAGTTGCTGCTGAGGGTAATTGAAGGTGACTACTCCGACCGAATGATCGCGGTATTTGACGGCTAGCTGGTTCAACAGCCGAACAATGGCTTCGGCTTCTGCTTCATTAGTTTGCTGATGCCACGTTCCGCTAACATTCTGGTAATGGATAGCTGGCTTGTGATCATTGACTTCCTGAAAGTGGGGGAGGAGAGAAAGCTTGTTTTGATAAAAGTATTTGTTTGAAAAGGTAATCAAATCAAGAGACCGGCTCCGATAGTGCTCTGTCAGTGAAACCTGGGGTAAATACTGGGCACCTAACTCAAGCAGTGATTCTACTTCTAAAGCCGCAGGTGTTTCGTCTTCGGACGATAGTTCGTCCAGGCGAATTCGATATAAATCTGTGGGACGGAGTTGCTGGTTATCACCCGTAATCACAATCTGCTTTCCGCGCGCGATAGCTGGAATACCGTTCTCCGCAAAGCATTGCGAGGCTTCATCAAAAATAACGAGATCGAACAAATCGTTTCGTAGCGGAAACATGGCGGATACGGATTCAGGCGAGGCAAGCCAGCAGGGCACCAGCCTGAACACTTCATCCGCAAACGATTCCATCAGCTTCCGGATGGGCCAGACGTTACGTTTCTTGGTTGTCTGATGCAGCAAGTCGCGGTACGTTACTCTGTTATTTAAGCGGTTAAGTGTTAAGTTACGGTACGTTTGTTCGCGTAATTTCACCAGGAGAATGTCGCGGCTGAGGGCCTGCTTACGCTGAACGCTTTGCTGCAACGTCTGCTCAGTTTGCGCCAGTTTCAACGAGGAAACGCTACGTAGTTCGGGATGCTTACGTTCAAGATGGTCGAGCCAGGTCAGGCGCAAGCTGTTCAGAAATAACGCTGACCACGTACCGGCGGCATGAGTAGTCAAACGATCAACAACCAGTTGCTCCGTTTCCGAAAAGCTGTTTTGCAACCGATCGGCTTCGACGAGCAAATCAAAATCCTGCTGAAGAACTGGCGGAAGCGATTCGGCATACGTATCGTCCTGCCAAACTTGGTCGAGCTGTCCGTTCGTTAAGTAGGTGCCTGCTTTCTGCCGCTGTTCCGCAACAGCACTCGTATGGGCAAGTAAGGCGGTTATCGTTTGAATGAACTCCGGATGGGGTAAGTGAATCAGCAGCGACAGACCCCGTAGTGATTGTAAGTCCGTAATACGTTGTAATACGTACCGGGCCTTTCGGATTAATCGCATACTTGCCGGGCTATCCGGTAACGATAAGTCCGCCAACAACGGGGCTGCTTTTTGGTAGAGAACGTCAAGCTCAATACGCTTCTCTAGTTTTATCCATAACGTCTTTAAATCGCTTTCTGCCAGCGTAAGCCCATTTGCCAAAGCTGTTTGTTGGACTTGATTTTTGCCCGAGTTGGTTAATAGCCACCAGTTCCAGTGCGTCCAGGTCGATCGGGCTGCGCGAGCGTCGGCTAACAGCACCTTGAATGCGAGAAGATCAGTACTCGCCAGCGTAGCTTCCGGGCCGGGCGACAGAAGTGCGTTTTCCCAGGATTGAGCCAGCTCACCGAGGTAGACTTCATCGACATGTAAGGCGGCATGACTCGGGTGCCTATGTAAATACTGGACAAGCTGCCAGAAACTAGCTGGATTTGATACGTCAGGAAGTGCCAGCAGAGCCGTTAACTCCCGGTCATGAGCTTGCCAGGTAACTACTTGATCCAGCGCAAGCACTTCGCCTAACAACCCGTTGGTTTGAGCATCCGTTGTTAGTCTGGTTTCTCGCCATAACGTAATGGCCTGCTTGATTTTCTGTAAGTCAGAACTTGTAAACTGAGCGAAGTTGACCCGGTTCGCCCAGGCGTGCTCTGACCCTAGCCGTTGGCAGTACGCGGCATAGTCATCCAAACGCCGGATAAAGTTATCCACATCCGGCAATTTAAATTGTGGATAAACGTCATTTAAGGGAATAAACGGATCACTTGCCCGGCTGGTCAGATACAGTTCTTTCGGGGAGATGCCGCCTTCGCTAGTGTCAAAAAGCGCCTGTTTGAAAGCCGCTAGTTCAGCAACTGCTTCATCAATGCGACGGCTTTCAGTATCAAAATCTCGTTCGAGCAGTACGGCGTTGAGGTTGTTGTTTTGTTGCTTATAGGCTTCTATTTGTTCGATTTGCGCAGCCAGCTGAGCGTACAGACTTCGGCGGTCATCCTGAAAATCGTGGACTAAGGCCAGAAACGCACTCATGCCTACCTCGTTCAAACGCTCTGCAACAACGTCGAGGGCGGCTCGCTTCTGACAAACCAGCAACACCCGCTTACCGGCTGCCGCAGCGTCGGCCATCAAATTCGCAATCAACTGGGACTTACCTGTTCCCGGTGGACCTTGAACCACCAGAGATTGACCCGATTTGACTGCGCGTAAAGCAGCCTCCTGCGACGCATCCATTGGCAGGGGCGTGTGGATAAATCGCTCCGGGAGAGTAGAAACAGCAGCTAAAGAAACGGGTGAAGACTGAAGGTCATCCGTTACCTCATCGGTTTCATCGAGTTGATGGTTGTTGATCAGTTCATCGTAATCCGGTACGAGAAAAGAACCCGCCTGGGGGAATATACCAAGAACGGCTTCGGGATGCAGTTTCAACTCGCCGGTACGTGCTAACTGATCCAGATCTTTAGCCGTCTGCTTATCAAAGAACTGAAGTTTGTCAGCGAATAAATCCTGGTTAAAGTTGATTTCGAGCGGACTCTCTTTTAGCCACTCATACAGTTGCGTGCGAAACACCAGCGAATCTTTATCAAAGTCGTCGGCGCTTTTTTCAATGACCTCGTCGGGGATCGTTACGTGATTGAATTGGCCATACGCCAGAACCAGCGTCGGATTTAGGAAGGCCAGTTCGTCACCGCGACGAGTCAGCTTCCAGAATTTCCCTTGCTGTTCGAGCTGCACCGGAAAGAATAGGAGCGGCCCATGAACCACCGTCCCATCCAGAAATTTACCCCGGACGAACGGCCAGCCAACGTATAAATCTTCGGTGCCCCGTTCTTCTTCAATAAAGCGCGCTGTGCGGTTAATACGTCGAAGCCGACGGCTCACATCGTTGCTACGTTCCTGACGCGGATCAAGCACTTCACACACAGAAATTGACCCTTTGCGAGCGATCAAATCCGCGATAATGCTAAACGATGGCTTATTAAGAAGGAAATCGGTTTCGTGCAAATCCAGAAACTGACCGGCTGGTAGGCCCGAGAGCAAAAGCAGGCGGTTGCGGCTGCTGAGATTCGTTAATCGCCGGCGAAGGACTTTAAGTACGGATGGTTGAAGCGGTATTTTCACAGGAGCTAAACCAAGATGTAAACGTTTCGTACGTATCGTTTTGCAGAATTACGTAATAAACGTTTACATCCCATATATCCAGCTATTCTATGCCTTCTTGCTTCGGCCGTTCAGGAATCAGCCAGGACGCCAGAATACTTACCGCTAAAATCGAAACGATGATGTACAGCGAATAAACAGGTTTGAAGCCTATTCCTACCAGCCAATGTTCGGCCAGCATCTTAACGCCAATAAACGTAAGCAGCACCGCCAACCCAACTTTCAGGAACCGGAACTGGCTCATGATACTGGACAGGAAGAAGAACATGGACCGCAGCCCCATAATGGCGAATACGTTCGAGAAAAATACGATGTACGGATCTTTCGTAATCGAAAAAATAGCGGGAATAGAATCGACGGCAAAGACTAGGTCCGTAAATGCAACCACGATAACGATGATGAATAAAGGCGTTACGAACAGTTTCTGGTCCGATTTCCGACGGATAAAGAAGTTATCTGTTACGTTACGCTTATACACATTCAGGTATTTACTGGCAAACCGAACTACCGGATGACTGCTCGGTTCAATTTTTTCGTCTTCATCGCCCTGGAAGAACAATTGAACGCCCGTATAGACCAGAAATGCCCCGAAGAGGTACATGATCCACTCGAAGCGCTGGATGAGGGCCGAGCCTACAAAAATGAAAACAAAGCGCAGAACAATCGCTCCAAGAATCCCCCAGACCAGAATTTTCTTGTAATACCGCTCCCGAACGCCAAACGAGCTGAAAATTAGGATAAACACAAAGATATTATCGGCCGAAAGCGAGTATTCCACCAGATAGCCCGTGATATACTCCAGGGCCATATTCGACTGGAAGCGGTCCAGACTAGTGGCAAAATCACCCGGCACAAAATCGACATGGTTGGCGTATCGGTCACGAATTTCCTGAAGCCGCGCCATATCGGTTATGCCATGCACCAGATAGCCGTAATTCTTCAGGAAGAAGTAAAAGGCAATGGATAAAGCAACCCAGACTGCACTCCAGAAAGCCGCTTCTTTGAACGAGACAACGTGACTCTGACGCTTTGAGAAAGCGCCCAAGTCTAACGCCATTACCAGAAGAACGAAGGCCGCGAAGGCGAGAAAGAAAGAAGTTTCGCTTGAAAACATACGTAGTCAGCAGGACCATACAGCTTAACCTTGTCCGGCCTGAGAAGTTGGTTAATTGCGGGTAAAGCTACACCCAATCTGCTGAATGAACGGAGTTGATGGCTAAAATATTGGCATACTCAACCCTAGTTATTAGTTTTGACTTATGTTTAATTCTAAAAAAGTGATTGTGGTTATGCCGGCTTACCGGGCGGCCCTAACGCTGGAGCGTACGTACCGTGAGATTCCCTTTGACCTGGTAGATGATGTTATTCTGGTCGACGATGCCAGTCCTGACAATACGGTTGAAGTCGCTCGTCAACTCGGCATCCGCCACGTAATCCGCCACGATAAAAACAAGGGTTACGGAGGAAATCAAAAAACCTGTTACGCTAAAGCGCTTGAACTGGGGGGCGACATTGTTATTATGCTCCACCCCGATTATCAGTATACCCCCTTGTTGCTGCCAGCCATGATTTCTATTATTGGCAATGGATTGTATCCGGTGGTGTTTGCATCGCGTATTCTGGGGAAAGGTGCGTTGAAAGGCGGTATGCCGATGTACAAATACATCGCCAACCGCTTTCTGACGTTTACGCAAAACATCCTCATGAATCAGAAGCTATCAGAATACCATACTGGATATCGCGCTTTTTCCGGGGAGGTATTACGTAACCTCGACTTCACGCACAACTCCGACGATTTCATTTTCGACAACGAAATGATCGCTCAGGTTTTTTTTAAAGGCTACGAAATTGCGGAGGTGACCTGTCCCACAAAATATTTTGAAGAAGCCTCCTCCATCAATTTTCGTCGTAGTTCAATTTATGGCCTCGGGGTGCTGAAAACATCCTTGTTTTATATGCTTACAAAACTTGGACTGATGCGCTGGAAGGTATTGCAGTAACGTACTGCGGTTGCGTCACTACGGCCTCCAGTACCATCGATTCGAGGGTCAGACCTGGCCCGAATGCGCAACTTAGAATGTTCGGTCGCTCCGGATCAACCTCGGCCTGACCAGTTGCTAACTCGTTCCAGATTTCTTTCAGCACGAACAGGACCGTTGCTGACGACATGTTGCCGTTTCGACGTAACACTTCGTAGGCGTACCGATCGTCCTGGGCCGTAATGCCAAGCTGTTCTTCAATTACTTCGAGAATACGCCGTCCGCCGGGATGCAGGGCGTAATAGCCGATGTCGTCGAGCGTTAGCTGACACTGGTTGAGTAGCCGATCCATCAGTTGACCGATGCCTTGCTGAATAAACGTTGGAACCTGCGACGTTAACGTCATCTCGAAGCCAAAATCACTAATGTGCCAGGCCATAGCCTCTTTGCCTTCGGGCAGAAGATCGCAGTAGAATGACCGCAGTCGGAACGAATGGGCCGGGCGCGGTCGGCTTTCAACCAGCACAGCCGCTGAACCGTCAGCAAACAAGGCGTTAGACAGCAGATGGTCAGTTTCTGTTTTTTTCTGAAAGTGAATGGTACAAAGTTCAACGCATACAACCAGCACTTTTGCGTCAGCATCGGCCCGAACGATCGCATCGGCGGTTTTAAGCCCGTTGAAAGCTCCGTAGCAGCCCATAAAATTGATCGCCAGCCGCTGGGTTGACGTAGGTAACCCCAGCGCTTCGATGATCTCTATATCAGGCCCCGGTGCGTACAGACCCGTGCAACTGACCGTGATCAGATGAGTGATGGACTGCGGATCGAACTCCGGGTAACTCTCAAAACAGTCCTGTATGGCTTTCAGGGCAAGCGGAACCGCTTCATGTCGGTAAACGCCCATACGCTGGCCCACGGTCGGAAATGGCTCCATACCGGGCGTATTCGCATAAAAGGTATATTCTCCTTTGGGCCGGATATAATCCGCCAGAACAGAATGCCGTTGGTCAATACGTGTATGCCGATAGAGCGCCATGAGCCGTCGGCTGTCACGCTCATCCAGTTGAAGCACATCGGCCATAAACTCGGCTGCATTCTGTTGAGTAGAAGAATAGGCCGGCACGGCCGTACCAATGCCGTTAACGTAACCGCTTACCTGATTTCGCATTTTGTGGGTATTCCCGCTGCTACGGGTTATAGACTTATGTACAAACGTCGGACACATCCTATAACTACGTGTTGTACGTAAAGTTCTGTAATTTGGTCGCTCCTTATGTGAATTGATAATGACCCTGCGTACTATCTGGTTACACCTGCGCGTACCGTTTTCGTTCTTTCTACTTCCCATCTATTGGTTTGCCCTTAGCCAATCGCCATCGCCAAATCTATGGCGGGCTATCGTAGTGCTGCTGACCGTACATTTGCTCCTGTATCCTGCCAGTAATGCTTATAACAGTTATTTCGACAAAGACGAAGGAAGCATCGGCGGGTTAGAAACACCCCCTCCGGTTAGTAAAGAGTTATACTGGGTATCGTGGGCAATTGATGGATTGGCGCTATTAATCGGCGCGTTTGTGAACTGGTCGTTTGTCGTTTATCTGCTTGTGTACGGATTCATCACAAAGGCTTATAGCCATGATCGCATCCGGTTAAAGAAGTACCCTATTTTCAGTTGGCTGCTTATCAGCGTTCTACAGGGAGGCATTACGTACGTAATGACCTATGTATCGATCAATAATCTGCCAGTATGGGCGGCTTTTCAACCGAGATTGTTGTTTGGCGGCCTGTTGGGCGTACTGAATCTAATGGCTCTTTACCCCGTCACGCAGGTGTATCAACACGAAGAAGATGCTCGCCGGGGTGATCGAACGATTAGCCTGCTGCTTGGTATTCGGGGCACATTCGTATGTGCTACGCTTATGTTTACGCTGGCCATCGTAGCGTTTTACCTGTATTTTGGCGAGAGCTATTATTTCTATCTGTACGTCCTGTGTCTATCGCCTGCGGTCATTTACTTTCTTCGCTGGTTTCTTCAGGTGTACCAGGACGAGCGGTGGGCAAATTATAAAGCAACTATGCGAATGATGTGGATTGCCGGCATATGCCAGAATTCTTTTTTCATACTTCTTGTGTTTTTAACTCATTCGTAGTCAGAATTTAGCGTCAGAAAGGCCTGGTCTGGAAAAATATTTTTAACGTCAGGGCTTGACAAACGCTAAAATCGCCCTAAATTTGCATCCACAATTCGCCACCACAACGGCGGATATGTAATGCGAAAGTAGCTCAGCTGGTAGAGCGCGACCTTGCCAAGGTCGAGGTCGCGGGTTCGAACCCCGTCTTTCGCTCCACGAAAAGGCACCGCCCGACGGTGCTTTTTTCGTAAACGCCGGGATGGTGGAATTGGTAGACACGCCGGACTTAAAATCCTGTGGGCCACAAGCCCGTGCGGGTTCGACTCCCGCTCCTGGTACTTGTTGTTATTGAAAAGCCTTCGTAAATTGATTTACGAAGGCTTTTTTGTTTTTAATGATTCGATCCCACAAGCTTTAAATCTGAGTACAGATCAGTTACCCAACATCTCGGCTCAAACGATACCTAACAAAAAAAGTCGTTTCCGTAGAAACGACCTTCAATCCGATCTATAGGCTACAGGACCTTAGGTGATCCCGGATGAGAATACATTAGAAAAGATCTTTGATGTCAATCCGACGATGTAGATGCTCTTCGTCTTTGAAGGGCAGCATAACCATAACCTGGCCGTGTTCGTGCACCGCTTCAATCTGGTCAGCATCGATAAAGGATGGGATGTCCAATACCCGTAAGAACATAGGTACGGCCAACCGCTGACTTGCGCCATCTTCTTCCTGACTGACTGAGGTACTTACTAACAATGTATATAATACGAGCTTGGTGCCTTCTACTAAAACGTTAAATGAGTTAGCACTTACACCCGGAGCTGACAGGGTAATGATTAGGCGTTCATCTTCGCGCTCGACGTTCATAGTCGTCTGGCTCGAACCACCGTATAGGGTATTGAGTAAATCGATCTGTCCACCCGTCCCCTGAAACACATTTTCTATCGCTTTCATAGGAGTTGCTGTTTACTGTTCAAGTACTATCTATTAATCAAACGCCGTGCCTAATCGGATTCAACAAAATATATACGCCAAGCTGTCAGCGTTAGATGTGTTTTTTAGCAAGAAAATGCCGTTTTGGCGCGTTCAAGGCCTCATTGGAAAATAGTAAGCCATTATTGCTGGTGTGTAATACTGTTGCTGATTGTGGGCTTTGTGTGGTTTTACTTCCACAAACAGCCACAGTTGCGGAAGCTGGAAAAGCGTGGTTTTCCTGTCATTCAAGCCGTATCTTTGCTGTATCATGCACATACGAATCGGAACGCGCAGCAGCCGCCTGGCGGTGTGGCAGGCGGAACACATACAAACGCTTCTGCAATCGAGCGGTCTAACATCAGAACTGGTGTTTATTGAAACCAAAGGGGATCAGGTGCTCGACCGGTCATTATCCAAGATTGGCAGCAAGGGTTTATTCACCCAGGAGCTGGAAGATCAACTGCGGGACGGATCGGTCGATATTGCCGTGCATAGCGCGAAAGATTTGCCTTCAACGTTGCCCCAGGGGTTAGAGATTATTGCGTTTACCGAGCGCGAACGGGTTAACGACGTATTGGTAAGTCGTAACCCGAACGTATCGCTGCAGGGTGGGGAAGAGTTTCGGATTGGTACGTCATCGACGCGACGGGTGGCTATGCTCAAGCATTTTTGCCCACACCTGCCCACGGTTGACATGCGGGGTAATCTGCAGACCCGGATTCGTAAACTGGATGAAGGCCACTGCGACGCCTTACTGCTTGCTTACGCGGGCGTGCATCGGATGGGGTACGACGATCTCATTGTTGAACACCTGCCCCCGGTAGACTTTACCCCCGCCGTTGGTCAGGGCAGCATTGCTGTTGAAGCAGCTGCTACGTTAGACAGAGCCATTCGGGAAGCCATTACGCAAGTCGTTGATCACGAACGAACCGCTGCCTGTTTGCGCGCTGAGCGGGCTTTTCTGGCGCGGCTCGAAGGTGGGTGCAGCATTCCAACCTTCGCGCTCGCCGATTGGACCGACGAGCAGACAGTACAGATAACGGGTGGTTTGATAAGTTTAGATGGCAGCCAACTGCTACGCGATACGTTGTCGGGACCGGCTGGCGAGAGCGCTTCGATAGGTCATGCGTTGGCCGAGAGTATTCTGGCCAAAGGAGGAGACGAAATTTTGTTACGTATCCGGGAAGCGTTATGATCATAGAAATTGCCCAGACCGATGAGCAGATCCGGCAGTGTCTACCAGCACTACTGCTGTTACGTCCGCATCTGACGCCCGAGGAAGCTGTTGAGCGAATCCGGTATCAGCAGGAAAACGAACGGTTTACGCTGGCGTTTGTTCAGGATGGCGAAGGGCCTGCCCCGGCCGTGATCGGCTACCGTACCATGCACCTGCTGTACAGCGGTAAGACGCTGTACATCGACGATCTGACTACCTTAGCGGACGCTCGGGGGAAGGGGTATGCCGGGGCTTTGCTGGACTATGTCATTGAAGAGGCCCGGCAGGGAGGGTACCAATGCGTTTCGCTGGATTCGGGGCATAGTCCGGCCCGGTATGATGCGCATCGACTCTATCTGAACAAACGGTTTTACATTGCTTCCCATCATTTTAAAATGGATTTATGAGCCAGCTTAGGTTGGTTTGTCTGTTCGCTTAATCTCTACTACGTGTAATGAACCTGTTCCGAATCAGTTGGAGTAACCTGACCGATAAACCCCTGAGTAGCTTTCTGAGTGGCTTGCTGATGACGTTTGGCATCACCATTATCTCGCTGCTGCTGTTGCTTAATAAGCAGCTGGACGATCAATTCCGCAAGAATATCAAAGGAATTGACATGGTGCTTGGCGCGAAAGGAAGCCCGTTGCAACTGATTCTGTCGAGCATTTACCAGATTGATTCGCCAACCGGTAATATTCCGCTCGATGAAGCGCAGCGACTCACCCGTAACCCCATGATTAAAACGGCGATCCCGCTGGCCATGGGCGATAATTACCGCTCATTTCGCATCGTCGGAACTGACAAACAATACCTCGACCACTTTGGGGCTACGGTTAGTCAGGGAAAGCTTTTTCAGCAGGATCTTGAAACGGTTATCGGGCCAAGGGTGGCCGAAGTAACGGGCCTGAAAATTGGTGATACGTTCGCGGGGTCGCACGGACTTGATGCCGAAGGCGAAGAGCATGCCGACTCAAAGTACAAAGTTGTGGGCATTCTGAATGCTACCAATACGGTCACGGATCAGCTCATTCTTACGCCCGTATCGAGTATATGGGCTATCCATAATCACGAAGAGCACGAAGCCGAGGGGCCGGGCCATGAAATGGAAGAACATGAAGAAGATCATGCGGACGAACCCCGCGAGATCACGAGCATACTGGTGAAGTTTCGGAACCCGATGGGTATGATGCTCAAACGCGGCATAGACCAGAACTCGAAACTACAGGCCGCTTTGCCGAGCATCGAAATCAATCGGCTATTTTCGTTGCTTGGGGTGGGCGTTGAAACGTTACGTGGCTTAGCCGTTGTGATCATGCTGATTTCCGGCATCAGTGTGTTTGTATCGCTGTACAACTCGCTGAAAGAACGGCGCTACGAAATGGCACTTATGCTCTCGATGGGAGCGACGCGGGCGCAGTTGTTTGGTATGCTGCTGCTGGAAGGGCTTGCGCTGGCGTTAATCGGCTTTGGGTTGGGTATTGTGTTAAGCCGGGTTGGTTTATGGTTGTTTTCGAACAGTGTCTCCTCTGAATACCATTATAATCTGGCCGTTTTTGGCATCTTACCCGAAGAGTGGGGCCTGTTGGGCGTAGCTGTGCTAATTGGGTTGGTAGCGGCCGCTCTGCCGGCTATCGGTGTCTACCAGATGAACATTTCCCGCACGCTGGCCGAAGACTAGAAATTTAACTGATCACCGAAAAAGACAATAGCTCCACTTGTCTTGACGAGAATAGTTATTTACTTATTCTTAGAGAAGTTTTATAACTAGAATTATGTTATTTGATTATATCCGATTAGGTATCTAATCTGACCATATCCCAATCCTCATTATTGTACAAAATCCATTCAAGTGCTTTTCTACGATGGTAAACAAGACCTTCATTAATTGAGGTTGAGTTACCCTGTAGTCTTTCATTTACGCAGTACCAGTGCAAACAATAGTAGCGATCCAGTATAGTGTATAATTCATCGACTGATCTCAATTCTAGTCTGTTCAGTTTGCCTGTATCTTCGTTATTTTTTATATCCGGCAGCAAAGAAGCCATGTAGTCTTCGACATCCCTGTCTTCGGATAAATTACCAACCATGCTCGTTGCCCACATCAATGCCCATAGCGATTGTAAATACCATCTAAACGTTACAATATCTTCGCTTTGAGAATCTTTATCATACAGCGTACTGCGCTCCTTTTCTGAGAGAAATTGTGACAAATCTTTGTCTTCTATCCATTTTTTAATGTGAACAGGTGAGTTACCAAAAGACAAATAAATCAACGCTAACATTATGGCCATCCGCCCTCGAATATCACGTATCTCCCTAAGTGAATATATATCAAGTACTGGAAGTGAACTAGGGATTTGATAGCCTTTTTCTAATAGAGACTGACTTACCTTCTTTCTTATTTGTTGCACGGTGACCCCGCTCATAAATCCTGTTGTATAAGTGATGATATGTTAACTGGTGTTACTTTATGGGGAATTAACTTAACTTAAGAAGCGATTTTTTATCCTACTACGTTATATATCACGGCGGGGACCGTCTTATTTTTGAGTGTTACCTCGCCGATACGTTCGCAGGTGAACGATTCGCCAATCTGATCATGGGCGGATTCAGTAATAACGATCTGGCCTGGGCGGGCAGCCGTTTGCAGGCGCTGCGCCATATTCACAGCATCGCCAATAACGGTATAATCTAACCGACGTAACGTAGCTGAACCAATATTCCCCGATACCATTTCTCCGGTATTGATACCAATGGCAACCTGTGGGTGGTAGTTGGGGTGATTAGGTAGATTATCTTCAAGACCCATCACCTGATTGCGAACAGCAAGCGCGGCTTCAATGGCCCGATCCAGGTGATACTCGCCCCGGAAAACGGCCATAACGGCATCGCCCATGAATTTATCGACGTAGCCGCCCTGGGCGATGATTTCCTTTACCATTACGTCGAAGTAGCGATTAACAAGCTTGACGACTGTATCGGCTGATTCGCGCTCAGAAATGGCCGTAAAGCCGCAGATATCGATAAAAACAACTGTGGCGACAACCGTTTCGCTGGCCGATAGCGCCGTTTCAAACTCAGGCTGGTTCATGAACGTCAGCACCGATTCGTCTACATACATCCGCAAGATGTTGTTTTCTTTGATGGCCTGCAGCGTCTGACGGAGTTGCTTTACGTACTCCATGGTTTTCTGCATAGTCGCTTCCAGGTCTTCGAAGTTGACAGGCTTGGTCACAAAATCGAAAGCTCCCCGGTTCATGGCCGTGCGAATGTTTTCCATATCGCCGTAGGCCGAAACAATCACGGCCTTTAGCATCGGTTTGTTTTCGTGGAGCTTAACCAATAGCGTCAGGCCATCCATACCCGGCATGTTGATGTCGGTCAGCACCATGTCGATGTCCGGCTGCTGATCTAAAACGGCCAGTGCTTCGAGGCCGTCGTGAGCAAAGACGAACTCGTATATTTTTTCCCGGATCTGCCGCCTGAACTTTTGCTTGATGAGGAGTTCAAGATCTGTTTCATCATCAACCACCAACACTTTAGCCGTCATGCTATACTTCGAAGTTTTTGTTTGAGGACTGAGAAGTCGAGCGGTTTGGTTAAGAAGTCGTTCGCCCCCAGCGAAACCGCCTGTTGTTCCGAATTGGCATCGCCGTAGGCCGTAATCATCATCACAACCGGCGGAGGAGGAACGTTAAAATCCTGCCGAATGTGACGCAGAAGCTCAAAGCCACTCATGCCGGGCATGTTAATGTCCGACAGAATCAGAATCACTTCTGACGCGTGGGTAGTTAGATACGTTAACGCTTCTTCGCCCGAATTCGCAAAGTTTAACTCAACTTCACCACTGCGGATTTCGCGCCGAAACCGTTGCTCGAACAGGTCTTTTACGTCAGTTTCGTCGTCGACAACTAAAATTTTCATCTGTAGGAAGGTTTGGTCAAAGATAAACAATTTGGGGCGAGTCAGCCGCATGGATTAGCCAGGGAGCTGTACATAAAAAGTGGTTCCCTGACCAGTCGTACTTTCGACACGTAACGTACCATTATGCCCTTTGGTAACGATGTCGTAACTCATGGATAAGCCCAGTCCCGTTCCCTGTCCGGTGGGTTTGGTGGTGAAAAAAGGCTGGAAGATCTTCTCGCGAATAGCTTCCGGAATACCCGTACCATTGTCGCTGACCAGTAGCTCTACTGAGTTACCAACCCGCCGGGTGTTTACCGTAACGGTGGGCTGATAGTTGGGCTCGCCCTGCTTGTGGCGCTGCTGGACGGCATAAAAAGCGTTGGTGAACAAATTCAGCAGCACCCGGCCCATGTCCTGGGGGACCAGACTGATGGACCCAATAGATGCATCAAAATCCGTCACCAGCTTGGCGTTGAAAGTCTTGTCCTTGGCCCTAAGGCCATGATAGGCCAGCCGCAGATACTCGTCGGCCAGGGCGTTGAGGTCAGTGGCCTCCCGCTGCCCACTGCTGGCTCGGGAGTGCTGCAACATACCCCGCACGATGCTGGAGGCCCGTCCGCCGTGGTGGCTGATCTTCTGCAGGTTCTGCTTGAGGTCTTCCAGCAGTTCGGCTTCGAGTTGGGTATCGGGCTGGGGCTGAGTTTGTTCCTGGGCGAGTTCATCGATGAGTTCGATGCTGACCTCGGCGAAGTTGTTGACGAAGTTGAGGGGGTTCTGAATCTCATGGGCAATGCCCGCCGTCAGCTCGCCCAGCGACGCCATCTTCTCGGTTTGGACCAACTGATTTTGCGTGGCTTTTAGCTCCTCTTGTTGCCGTTGAAGCTGACTATTCGCCCGTTGCTGCTGTCGGTTACTACGCCATAGTACGACGGCTACGATGCCCAACAGTCCTACACCCACCAGCGACGAAATAAGCCATTGCTGCTGCCGACGGTCTTTTTCGGCTTGCAGAGCGGCCTGAGTTCTGCGTTCAGTATTCCGGGTATTCTGCTGGAATAAGGCGAGTTGTTGCTGCGTTCGGCGACCCGATAACGTATCGTTGTAATTGATGTACGTTTGCTGATACTGAAACGCCCGCTGGAAATTGCCTTGCCGGGCATACGCCTGAGCCAGCACCTGACTTGCATCACGGGCCACTTCTTTATACTCGATTTGCCGACTCAGATTCCAGCTTTGAAGACCGTAGTAAATGGCACTATCGATACGTCCCGTTTGATAATGGAGTTTGGCCAGCGTCGTTTGTGACCAGGCCACAATTTCGTACTCGCCACTCATCATTTTCTGACGTAACGCCCGATGCGCCAGTTCAGATGCTTCGTCGTAGCGACCTTCTTCCACCCGCACAGCCGCCAGGTTACTTTCCGGACCCGCCTGTAATCGGTCGCTGCCAATTCGACGAGCCAACCGAACGGCCTTGGTGAAATAGCGGGCCGCTTCATTGGTGTTTCCTTCCAGCCGGTACAACTCGCCAATGCCGTTCAGCGAGATGCAGATGCCTTTGGTATTGTTTGTTTTCTCAAACTGTTCGAGGGCGGCCGTGTGGTATTGGAGGGCCTGCGTATAGTCGCCCAGCAGCGAATAAATCGCGCCCAACTGCCAGGTGTTGCGTTCAATCAGCGATTGGTCAGTTACGTCTTTGGCCAGCCGCAGGCTTTGTAGAGTCATCTCCAGCGCCGGTACGTAATCGCCCCGTTGTACCTGCACCCAGCTCAGATAACTTAACGTACGGGCTGTGCCCAGGCGGTTTTTCGACTGGTCGAAGCGCTGGCGGGCCTGAGTCAGATAGGCGGTTGCCATCTTGTAGTCATTCTTGGTGCTGTGAGCGGCACCCAGTGCCAGCAGGCCATTGGCCTCCCCAACCGGGTACTTTAATCGTCGGGACAAATCCAAAGCCTGCTGGCCTAGTTGGAGTGCTTCTATGTAATCATCGGGACGTATTACGTCCGACAGCTTAACTAGCAGGTTGACCCGAACCGTGTCTGGTTGTTGGTGAGCCCGAAGTTCACTGCGTAGACTATCGGCCTGGGTTGTCTGCGCGGCCACCGAACGACCCGCCAGCATAGCCAATACTATCGATGCGATAAGGCGACTGATCATTCGTAATGCTATTGACGAATTGAAACTATGGTTAAGTTCCGAGAGAACCATTACGCAGGCAGTTGAATGGTAAACGTAGTGCCCTGACCTTCCTGACTTTCTACAGCTAACGTACCGCTATGTCCTTTGGTGACAATGTCATAAGCCAGCGAGAGGCCTAAGCCCGTGCCTTCACCAGTAGGTTTGGTCGTAAAAAAGGGCTGGAATATTTTGTCCTGTACCGTCTCGGGAATGCCGGTGCCATTATCCGTGACGGTAACCTGAGCCTGCCCGTCCACGCAG
>NZ_BAAGZD010000044.1:0-31047 GCF_054778895.1 Spirosoma fluminis | reverse complement strand
GGTGTTTACCGTAACGGTGGGCTGATAGTTGGGCTCGCCCTGCTTGTGGCGCTGCTGGACGGCATAAAAAGCGTTGGTGAACAAATTCAGCAGCACCCGGCCCATGTCCTGGGGGACCAGACTGATTTGCCCAATAGATGCATCAAAATCCGTCACCAGCTTGGCGTTGAAAGTCTTGTCCTTGGCCCTAAGGCCATGATAGGCCAGCCGCAGATATTCGTCGGCCAGGGCGTTGAGGTCAGTTGCCTCCCGCTGCCCACTGCTGGCTCGGGAGTGCTGCAACATACCCCGCACGATGCTGGAGGCCCGTCCGCCGTGGTGGCTGATCTTCTGTAGGTTCTGCTTGAGGTCTTCCAGCAGTTCGGCTTCGAGTTGGGTATCGGGCTGGGGCTGAGTTTGTTCCTGGGCGAGTTCATCGATGAGTTCGATGCTGACCTCGGCGAAGTTGTTGACGAAGTTGAGGGGGTTCTGAATCTCATGGGCAATGCCCGCCGTCAGTTCGCCCAGCGACGCCATTTTCTCTGATTGAATGAGCTGCGCCTGGGTCGCTTTCAGTTCCGTAATGGTTTCTTCCAGCTCTTCCTTCTGGCGGGTAATAAGCGCTGTGCGCTCGGCGACCAGGTACTCCAGTTCGAGCTTTCGGGCCTCCATAATTCGTCGTTGTTCGGCTTCGCGCTCTCGTTCGGCTTCAAGCTTAACCAGTGACTTTTTCTGGCGATTGGCCATGATCATGAACGTAGTCAGCCATAAAATCGAAAACGCCATGGCTGAGCCAAAGTAGTCTTCGTAGAGATCATAGAACTTGGGTGCCAGATCTTCAGTTAATCCGGTGATGGTGATGATGGCCATCGACGGGGCTAGCGCCTGCAAAACAGTACGTGCCGGTGGATAGTCGCTCAACTGCAGGAGCATGTACGTCAACACAAGACTTACGGCGAGCCAGTACCAGCCCGTCGACATGTTATCGAGACGTACTACTGTAGCGACACAATACAGACCAACACTAATCAGCCAGATTCGTCTCAGATAAGGCTCCCAGTCGGGCAGGCGAGTTTTCGTGTCCAGAAACTGCCGGAGGTATTGAAACACGCAGGCCGTCGTAATGACAGCCCCTATACCGTCGGGTGTTGGTAAACTCATGGTTGTTATGAATAGAGAGGAATAGTCACCTCTGCAAGATACGGGTCGTGTGCTAACCTCACAATAGAGACGTAAACCACGGAGCCGACGACGTAGTGCCGGGGCTAGCTTACTTCCACGTTCGGGTTCGCGCGATTGGTCAGGAGTTCGTTTTGCCGACGTATCCGGCCCGACAGGCTCCGAACGATGCTACGTAGTATTTCGCCCCGTTCTTCCATCAGATCGTAAAAATCATCCTGGTCGAGCCGGAGTAGCCGAACGTCGGTCAACGCTTCGGCTGTGGCAGAACGGGCTTCGGTGTCCAGCAAGGCCAGTTCGCCGAAGAAATCACCCCGTTTAAACCGGGCCAGCTCCGTATTACCATCCAGAATAACCACCTCGCCTGAATAGATCACGTACATGCCCGTTCCCAAATCCCCTTTCCGGAAAATCTGCTCGCCTGCCGGGTGATGTTCTTCCTTCATAATGGGCGTAACACTGGCGAGAACGTTTTCGGGCGTTTGGGCAAATAAGCTGGTATTGGCCAGCAGCAGCACCCGGTCGTATTCGGCAATTAAGTTCGTCGAACTGGTTGAATGGCTCATGAGTAAAGGCGATAAGGCCGGAAAGCGGGAACGTAACGAGTCGCGGGCCGCCGTTTCTTCAGCCGAAGATAACCCGCGCAAAACCGTATTGATGGTCCAGGCTGAGAAGAGGGTTTCGCCCATGCGCAGGATGAAAGCCCTGATTGGCTCCTGATCCTGAAGTGAACCTAATTCCGCATCCAGAATCTGTACTTTCTCGGCTTTGGGCAGATCGTCGATCAAGGCCTGCATGGTTTGATAAACGCTTCTGGGAACCAGGTTGTCGAGCATTTCCAGGGCATTGGCCCGGCGTTCGCGGGTGGGGTGACCAATGCCTAATCGGGCTCCGGCAATGGTTTCCGAATCGTACAACTGCGTAAGGATGTCGAAGAGCCGCTGCAGCAGTACCGACAATTCGTAGTCGAGGGTTTCTACCAGACCGGGTTCCTGTACACTACCGTGCAGGAGCCGCTGGGCCAGCGCCGTTTCTTCCTGTAGCAACGCCCGGAACTCGGCATCGTCGGCGGGTTCGTTCGGAAATCGACGTAAGGCACGTAAGGCCGCGCTCCGAACCACTACGTCCGGCTGCCGGGCCAGTTCATTGAGCAGCTTTCGGCTCTCCGGCGTATGAATGGTTCCGCAAATGCTGGCAATCCGCTCCTGTACTAACCGGGCGTTGGTGGTGTGCAGGGCCTGCCGTAATCCCGGTATTATTTCGTTTCCCTGATTTTTTAAGGCATTTGTGGCGAGGTAGCCGATAGTCTTATCCGCTAGTTTACTGATCAGGTGCTGCCTCAGCTCAGCGTTGTGAAGCTGACCGGCCGTAACTAGTGCGGCTTTCATGACCGCATCGGTGGAACTGGCGAGTTGTTGCCTGACCAGCGGAGCAAAGTCGTTCAGACGTAGCTGAGCGATCAACCGCAGCGCTATCTGCTGATGAGCCGGGTCGGCATCGTTTGCCAGCTCGACCAAACTTTGCCGGGCCGCCGGATCCAGGGGGTTCATGGCAAGAACCCCCTGGATAGCCCCCTGCCGAATGGCTACATCCGTATGGTGAATAAACGGAGCTAGTTCCGACGGCTCAACGTTGATACGTCGCCCCAGGAGATAAGCCGCCTGCTGACGTAACGAAGGCTCCGGATCTGCCAGGGCGATATGAGTCAATGGCTTCACCGGCACCGGATGGTCCAGCGTGGTCATCACCGTCAGAATCCGGCGACGTACATTGGTATCGGTATGAGATAGTAGCCCGGGAGCCTGCTTAACCAACTCCTTCGGATTGTTTGTATGAAGCCAGCCGATCGCGGCCGCTACGTCGTCCGGTCTGTCGCTCTGTAACTGATTCACGATACTGACCTGAGCGGCTGTTGGCATCGCTAGCTGGTCACGTTCCAGAAAGCGTCGGCCAATGGCATCGTTTAGTTCGTGCAGATACGACCGATACGTTCGACGAAGCAGCCAAACGGCCCCGCCCAGTAACGCAATCCAGACCAGCGGTATCCAGGTCTCTAAGGCAGGCCGGGCGTGTAAAATAAAAATGAGTAAACCCGCCAGTCCTAAGCCAATCGGTTCATAAAGCCCCTTAGCTACCGTATGCCCTTTCAGGCGCTGCGGAGGGGACAAAGGCTGGAAAAGTACCAGAAACACCGGATCGAATAAGGATCGGCGCACAACCTCGAAAACAAGGTACAACAAACAGAAGTAAACGACCATGACCGTTTCTTCCGGAGCAAAGCCGTTTAAAATGACTAACCCAATCAAACCCAGCAAAGCGGCCCAGGGCAACACAAGCAACGACCGATGGACACCGAAGCGATCGAGTGCTTTTCGGGAAAGCAGCAGTTTGACCAGCATGGCCAGCCCATACGTTAACGTCAATACGTAACTGACGTAGCGGATTACGTCGGTTTGGTCGTGGAAACGGTGCTTAACATTGATAAAAAAACTGTACTCAATCTCCGTAGCCACGGCCGCCAGAGCCGCCAAACTCAGGCACATGTAAAAGATAAGTTCGCTGCCGCCGAAGCGTTGACCAACTAACCGCGATGGCTCCCGTCGAACGGCGCGGGCCGGGCGATGTGGCGCGTGAACCTCGTGCGAACGAACCGTTTGCTGCAGGGCATACAGAGCTGCCAGAAAGGCACCAAACGCAACCAGTAATAGCCGCAATACATCGGCATGAGCGTGAACCAGCGCGGCCAGAATCGCCCCGATTGCCTTAGCGGGCATGTCGCCGGAACTGATGACCCCGAACAGCCGCTTGCTCTGACGTGTGTCGAACACAACGGCCGATACGCCCCAAAACTCAAGATTTGTTAACAGATAAATAATTCGGTAGCCTGTCATGATGGCAACCGCAGCCGCAACGGAGTGGCCAACTACCACCAGAACGCCAATGACTACGGTCATGACGACCACCACCAGCAGGACACGTACCGCCAGGCTGCTCAGGGCTAAATGATGTTCGAAGTAAGCGTATAACCGGCCCACGCCAATCATGGCCAGGGCCGACGCTACGTATGCAACGGGCAGGCTCGTTTCCGGATCATTTTCCAGCAGAATCGCATTGGCAGCCACATAAATGAGAATGGTCCCGATACCCAGCAGGAAATTATGAACGAAAAACAGCCCGACTGTCTGCGCTTCGTCGGGACGAATACCTAACGCCCGTTGTAATCGTTGAGAGAAACTAATTGGAGAAATATGATCAGCACCGACAGACATAAGCGGAGTTTGCCACTCGATTTACCGTCAAATATACACAACCCGCGCTGAGAAGATGTCAGCAGGCTGGTCAAACTAATCGAAGCAGGCGGTTTTGCCGACTGCCTGTCGGATGAGCCAGAAGAACTGAAACCCAACCTGAACGGGCAGAAACACAGGTTAAATAGAAGCTTTGTCGAACTACCGGAGCCAATGAGGGTATTGGGGGTTAATGGCCAGGCGAGCGGCAGGAAAACAGCTGCTGTTCGCCTTAGTAATGAATTGGTTAGGCAAAACGGGTATTCGCCAACTAAAAGCGGGTTTATACTGTTGTAGCACTAAGGCCGTCGTAATCAGCAAGCAGTAGGATAAAAACCGTAAATTTTGCGGCCAAGTGTTTGGCCGATACGCTACCTTTGCGGGTCAAAACAACGACGCGCCCTCGTCATGGATCAGTATTCATATATAGCCAATTCCGACGCGGCTTACGTAGATCAACTCTATCAGTCTTATAAGCAAGACCCTCAATCAGTTGACGAAAGCTGGCAGCAATTTTTTAAAGGATTCGAGTTCTCGTTAACCTACGGCGAAACGGCCAACGGAAACGGAGCCACTAAAACGAATGGTTCAGCGACAAACGGGCAGGCGGCAACGGCGGTTCGCCCGGTTGATGCGAGCCATGCAGAAAAAGAAGTTTCGGTTGCCAGCCTGATCAAGGCCTACCGGTCCCGTGGTCACCTGCTGGCCAAAACCAACCCGCTCAAAGCCCGTAAAGATCGTCAGCCCCGCGTCGATCTACCCGACTATGCCTTATCGGAAGCCGATTTGGATACGGTATTCGAGTCCGGAAAGTTGCTGGGCATTGGCCCCGCTACGTTACGGACCATCATGGAGTCGCTGCGCAAGATCTATGCGGGCAATATCGGCTTCGAGTACATGTATATCCGGGAGCTGGACGTAAAGAACTGGTTACGAAACAAGATCGAGAAAGAGGCCCTGGTATTCGAGCCTACCCTCGATGAGAAAAAGCGTATTCTTGAGAAGCTCAACGAAGCTACGGTTTTCGAGAACTTCCTGGCAACAAAATATTTAGGGCAGAAACGCTTCTCGCTGGAAGGCGGTGAAGCGACCATTCCCGCCCTGGACACGATCATCGGCCAGGCCGCCGAACTGGGCGTTCAGGAAGTGATGATTGGTATGGCGCACCGCGGTCGCCTGAACGTACTGGCCAACATTCTGGGCAAATCGTACGAAAGCATTTTTGATGGTTTCGAAGGAAACGTACCGGAACAAGTACACGGCGACGGCGATGTAAAATACCACCTGGGCTATTCGAGCCTGACCGAAACGCCGATGGGTAAGCAAATCAGCGTGAAGCTGGCGCCTAACCCGTCGCACCTCGAAGCCGTCAACCCGGTTGTCGAAGGGTTTGCCCGGGCGCAGGCCGATGAAGAATATAACGGTGACTTTACCAGGATTATGCCGATTCTGATCCACGGCGACGCAGCCGTAGCGGGTCAGGGTATCGTATATGAAGTAACGCAGATGGCCAAGCTGGCCGGTTATCAAACCGGTGGTACGGTTCACTTTGTGATCAACAACCAGGTTGGTTTTACGACCGATTTTGAAGACGCCCGCTCGTCGATTTACTGCTCGGATGTGGCTAAGATTATCGATGCGCCAATCTTCCACGTAAACGGCGATGATCCGGAAGCGGTAATCTTCTGCGCCAAACTGGCCGTTGAGTTCCGCGAGAAATTCAAGCGCGACGTGTTTATTGACATGGTCTGCTACCGGCGTTACGGACACAACGAGTCCGACGAGCCCAAGTTTACGCAGCCGACGATGTACAACATCATCGACAAGCACGCCAACCCGCGCGAGCTTTATAACCAACTGCTGATTCAGCGGGGCGATGTCGATGCCGAGTTGGCAACGCGGATGGACACGGAATTCAAGAAGCAGTTGCAGGACCGGCTCGACCGGGTTAAGCAAAAGGCCGAGATTCCCTATAAGCCTCTCCGGTTAGACCTTGACTGGGCTGAACTCCGGTTTAGTGAGCCACAGGATTTTGAAGCATCTCCCGAAACAGGCGTATCCCTGGAAACCCTGCAAGCGGTTGGTGATGCATTGGTGAAGCTTCCGGAAGGCTTCAAGCCGCTGAAGCAGATTGATAAGCTGCTGAAAGACCGGCAGACGATGCTCACCGATACGAAGATGGTGAACTGGGGCACGGCCGAGCTGCTGGCCTATGGTTCGCTGTTGGTTGAGGGCAAACCGGTTCGCCTGAGTGGTCAGGACGTACAACGGGGTACGTTCTCGCACCGCCACGCGGTTCTGCACGATGCCGAGACCAATCTGTCGTATTCGTCGCTGGATCATATTCAGGAAGGACAACAGAAGTTTCAGGTTTATAACTCGCTGTTATCCGAATATGGTGTACTGGGCTTTGAGTATGGCTACGCTATGGCTAATCCACATGCACTGGTGATCTGGGAAGCGCAGTTTGGTGATTTCTCGAACGGTGCCCAGCTCATCATCGACCAGTTCATTGCTGCTGCCGAATCGAAATGGGGCATTCAGAACGGTGTGACGATGCTGTTGCCACACGGCTACGAGGGGCAGGGTCCTGAGCACTCGAACGCTCGTCCGGAACGGTATTTACAGCTTTACGCTGAGCATAATATGATTGTTGCAAACGTTACGACGCCCGCTAACTTCTTCCACCTGATGCGTCGGCAACTGGCGTGGCCCTTCCGCAAGCCACTGGTGGTGATGTCGCCCAAGTCGCTGTTACGTCATCCAAAGTGTGTTTCGCCACTGGAAGATCTGACCAAAGGCTCGTTCCAGGAGGTACTGGGTGATACGTATGCCGATCCTAAAAAGGTGAAACGCGTATTGCTTTGCACCGGTAAAATTTATTACGATCTGCTCGATAAACAGCAGGCCGATCAGCGTACCGATGTAGCTATTGTGCGGCTGGAACAATTAGCTCCGCTGCCTGAAACGCAGTTGGGTGCTATTCTGGCCCAGTATAAAAAAGCCGAGCTGTTCTGGGTACAGGAAGAACCCGAGAATATGGGATACTGGACGTATCTGCTACGGGTTGGCTTACGGCTGCCGATCATTTCACGCGAGGCTGCTGCGTCGCCAGCTACCGGCTATGCCAAAGTGCATACTCAGGAACAAGCCGACATCGTTCGGAGAGCATTTGAATAAATAACAGTCGGTCAGTTGGTCAGTCAATAGGTTGGTGAGTAGATTGCCGCTCGTATTGATTGACTTACTGACTGACCAACTGACTAACTGCTATATGGCCGTTGATATGAAAATCCCCGCTGTGGGGGAAAGTATTACTGAAGTAACCGTTGGCACCTGGTACAAAAAAGAGGGTGATCAGGTAAAGATGGACGATGTCCTTTGCGGACTCGACTCTGATAAGGCAACCTTCGAGCTAACCGCCGAAGCCGACGGAATTCTGCACATCCTGGCGCAGGAAGGCGATGTATTACCCATCGGAGCCAGCATCTGTACCATTGATGACGGCGGTAGTTCCCCCAGTGCTCCACAAACGTCAGAACCCGCTAAAGCCGAATCGGCTAAGCCTGCCGAGCCAGCAGCTCCCGCTGCCCAACCGACTCCCGCTCTGCAACCCGTAGCCGAACCGGCTGCTGCGGCAGTTGCTACCGGTTCTAGCGTCATCGAAATGAAAGTTCCGGCTGTAGGCGAGTCAGTTACCGAAGTGACCATTGCGACGTGGAGCAAAAAAGACGGTGATCAGGTGGCCCTGGATGAGGTACTGTGCGAACTCGAATCGGACAAAGCTACGTTTGAACTACCCGCTGAAGCCGCCGGAACATTACGGATTGTCGCCCAGGCTGGTGAAACACTGCCGATTGGTGCCCTAATTGCTAAAATCGAGACGAGCGCTACGTCGGCTCCGGCAGCGACTACTCCGCAGTCGACCCCGTCGCAGCCCGCTCAGGCAACAGAGCCAGCAGGCAACGGACAAAATAACGGCTATGCCGCTCATTATCCCTCGCCCGCTGCGGCCAAAATTCTGGCCGAAAAAGGCGTTGAAACCCAGCAGGTAGAAGGCACAGGCGTGGGGGGACGTATCACCAAAGAAGATGCGGTAAAAGCGCAGCCAGGCGCTGTGTCTGCTCCACAACCTGCTCAGGCGGCTCCGCAGCCAAGTGCTGCCCCGGCCGCCCCAAAGCCAGCTACGTCTGCACCAGCTCCGGCCCCTGCCGCGGTTGGCAGTCGTAATCAGCGTCGTGAGAAAATGACGTCGTTACGTCGGACGATTGCCCGCCGGTTGGTAGCGGTTAAAAATGAAACGGCGATGCTGACTACCTTCAACGAGGTAGACATGAAGCCGATCATGGACCTTCGGAACAAGTACAAAGATAAGTTTAAAGAGAAAAACGGCGTAGGTCTGGGCTTCATGTCGTTCTTCACGAAGGCCGTTACCATTGCCCTGAAAGATTTCCCGGCCGTGAACGCGCAGATTGACGGCGACAACATGGTATTCAATGACTTCTGCGACATTTCTATCGCCGTTTCGACCGATCGGGGCTTAGTCGTACCCGTCATTCGGAATGCCGAACAGATGAGCTTTGCGCAGATCGAAAAAGAAATCGTGCGCTTAGCGGGCCTGGCTCGTGACAACAAGCTGACCATTGAGCAGATGACCGGCGGTACGTTTACCATCACTAATGGGGGTACGTTCGGGTCGATGCTGTCGACGCCGATCATCAACGCCCCCCAGTCGGCTATTCTGGGTATGCACAACATTGTTGAGCGGCCAGTCGTCGTGAACGGTGAAATTGTGATCCGGCCAATCATGTACGTAGCGCTGTCGTACGACCACCGGATTATTGACGGTAAAGAATCGGTTAGTTTCCTGGTTCGCGTTAAGCAAATCCTGGAAGATCCAACTCGTATTCTGCTTGATATGTAAGCAACTAGTGTATAGTCATAAAAAAAGCGCTGAGATATCTCAGCGCTTTTTTTATGACGGTGTATAAGTGGATAAGCTAGTTTATTAGTAAGCTTTCTCCGCCCATGTCTGCCGGTTTAGTAATGCCCATCAGGTGCAGAATCGTTGGTGCAATGTCAGCAAGTTTACCGTCTTTCAGCTTCGGGTGATAGTCCTTATCGACCAAAATGCACGGCACCAAGTTCGTGGTGTGGGCGGTATTTGGTGAGCCATCGTCGTTGAGCATGTACTCCGCGTTACCGTGGTCGGCAATAATGATGGTTGCATACCCATGTTCAAGGGCAGCTTCCGTAACGGCCTTGGCGCATGCATCAGCGGTTTCGGCGGCTTTTATAACGGCTTCGAATACGCCCGTGTGGCCTACCATATCGGTATTGGCAAAGTTCAGACAAATGAAATCCGCTTCTTCTTTTTGCAGTTCGGGAATGATAGCATCGCGAATGTCATAAGCAGCCATTTCGGGCTTCTGATCATACGTTTTTACGGGGATGATTGTCGCAACGCCCTGCTCGTCATATACCGTCATTTCTTTGGGCGACGGGCATAGAAGACGTTTTTCACCGTTAAAAGGCTCTTCGCGGCCACCGGAGAAAAAGAACGTAACGTGCGGATACTTTTCGGTTTCGGCAATACGTATCTGTTTCCGACCAGCGGCTGCCACTACTTCACCGAGCGTATTTTCTAAGTTATCTTTGTCGAAGATAACCTTTACGTTCTCGAACTCGCTGTCGTAGTTCGTCATCGTGATGTAATTCAACGACAGCTTTTTCATGCCTTGTTCAGGGAAATCCTTCTGCGTTAAGGCCTGGGTGATTTCGCGGCCCCGGTCGGTGCGGAAGTTGAAACAAAGCACAACATCACCCTCCTCAATCACAGCGACAGGACTGTCTGAACCGGGCTGGGTGAGTATAATCGGCGTTATAAACTCGTCCGTTATCCCATTGTTGTACGAATCCTGTAACGTACTGATCGCGTCGGTTGTGTGGAGGCCCGTACCGTGAACCATGGCGTCGTAAGCTACCTTTACCCGCTCCCAGCGGTTGTCGCGGTCCATCGCGTAGTAGCGGCCGATAACCGTTGCCAGTTTACCGGTTGTAGCCGCCATGTGCGCCTGTAAGTCGGTTAAATATCCAACCCCGCCTTTAGGGTCCGTATCACGGCCGTCGGTAAAGGCATGGACAAACACATCCGTCAGTCCATTCGCGTGAGCAATGGAAAGCAGGCCTTTCAGGTGGTCGATATGGGCATGGACGCCACCGTCCGACACCAGCCCGATGAAATGCACTTTTTTGCCCTGGGTCTTGGCATAATTCATGGCATCAACCAGCACCGGCTCATAGTCGAGTGTATGCTCTTCAACCGCCTTGTTCACTTTTACTAGGTCCTGATACACGATACGACCGGCACCGAGATTCATGTGGCCTACTTCGGAGTTCCCCATCTGTCCGGCTGGCAACCCAACGGCTAAACCAGAAGCTTCCAGTCTGCTATGTGGGTATTTAGGATACAGTGAATTTATGAAGGGCGTATTAGCTGCTTCGATAGCCGACACCTCCGGCTTAAGGGGGATGCCCCAGCCGTCGAGAATAATAAGAATTACTTTTTTATTCATAGTTGTAGAGAGTTAGAGGACAAAAGAATGAACGAGTGACTGAGCGAAAGAGTGGCTGGCGCACGAACCACTCTTTCGCTCAGTCACTCGTTCATTCTTTCGCTCTTTAATAAATTGAAATTATGCTGTTGAACCAGGTAGGCAAGAAGTTGACGGCAGCAACGTAACGCAATCTGATAAACCTCTTCAAATACTTCTGGTCCTTCGTAATACGGATCGGGTACGTTCGGCTCGTCACTGACATCGGGATCGAACTCTCGCAACAGAAAAATGGTGTCGGTGGTGTGTAAGCCGGTGCTGCGGTAGTTCAGCTTTTCGATGGCTTCCAGATTCAGTTCATCTATAGCTACGAAATACGTGAACTGCGCCAGATCGTCACCGGTCATGCGACGGGCGCGGTGGGTGAGTGTCAGGCCATGTTCGAGGGCATTTTCCCGCGTTCGGCGGTCGGGAAGCTGGCCAAGGTGATAAGAAGAAGTACCGGCCGAATCGCACTGGATTTCTTTCTCCAGGCCTGCCTGGGCAATCAGTTGGCGAAAGACCTCCTCGGCTACCGGCGAACGGCAAATGTTTCCATAACAAACAAAGAGAACGGAAATCATACTCTAGCAGCAAGTGCAAAAGTGGTCAGTCGCCGACGCAAACCAGTAATAACGTATTGCTTACAGACTGGCCACTTTTACTATTTTTCCAGCGGTTCATTATGCTCATCTACGATGACGAATACGTCTTCTGTAGGCTTTTTCATCAGGTATTTCTCGCGGGCAAACTTCTCGCGGAGCCGGTCGTTGCCCAGTACCTCCCGCCGTTCGGTCTGTACAGCCTTAATTTTGTTCTGATAGAACGTAATGTCCGCTTCAAGCTCACGCAGCTTCCACCAGTTCCAGGCTTGTGAAATCAGATCGTTGGCATCGAAAAACGTCATCCATAACAGCAGCACCAGACCGGTTGCAACGTAGAAGTTGCGCACAAAGCGAAGAAGTTTCTGGAGCATGGATAGCAGATGTTATGTGGTCATACAGGTAATCGTTGATGGTCATTGATTATCATGTAGTAAGAATAATGACAATGAATGATCATCAACGACTACCTGTATGATTAGAACTTCAATCCTGGGAAGTAAGCGCTTTCGCCTAATTCTTCTTCAATCCGGATTAGCTGATTGTATTTGGCCATCCGGTCTGAACGAGAAGCCGATCCTGTTTTAATCTGACCCGTGTTCAGCGCTACGGCCAGATCCGCGATGGTTGCGTCTTCAGTTTCGCCCGAACGGTGTGACATGACGCTCTTATACGAGTTCCGGTGTGCCAGGTTAACGGCATCGATCGTTTCGGTCAACGAACCAATCTGATTTACTTTCACCAGAATCGAGTTGGCAATGCCTTTGTCGATACCTTCCTGCAGGCGTGTTACGTTCGTTACAAACAGGTCGTCGCCAACAAGCTGCGTTTTCTTGTCTTTCAGCAGGTCCGTCTGCATTTTCCAGCCATCCCAATCGTCTTCGGCCATGCCGTCTTCGATGGATAAGATCGGGTATTTAGCAACCCATTCTTTCCAATAGTTCGCCATTTCTGAGGAGGTCAGCTTGTCGCCGGTCGACTTTTTGAAATGGTACTGTTTGGCATCGGCATCGTAGAACTCAGAGCTGGCTGCGTCCATCGCAATCCAGACATCTTCGCCCGGACGGTAGCCTGCCTTCTCGATGGCTTGCAGAATGGTTTGGATCGCTTCTTCGTTGGATTTGATGTTTGGCGCAAATCCGCCTTCGTCGCCAACGTTGGTGGCCAGGCCCATGCCTTTCAGGACTTTCTTTAGGGTATGAAAGATTTCGGTACCCATCCGCAGCGCTTCCGAGAAGCTGGGCGCATTGGCAGGCATAACCATGAATTCCTGGAAATCGATGGAGTTATCAGCGTGGGAGCCCCCGTTCAGGATGTTCATCATCGGAACCGGCAGCGTATTGGCGTTAACCCCACCGATGTACCGGTAAAGGGGAAGACCTGCTTCCTGGGCAGCGGCTTTAGCAGCAGCCAGCGATACACCCAGAATCGCATTTGCTCCCAGGCGGGCCTTGTTAGGCGTACCGTCTAACTCCAGCATGATTTTATCGATCATGCTCTGGTCGTAGACAGAGATACCTACCAACTCAGGAAAAATTAATTCATTGACGTTAGATACAGCCTTAAGGACACCTTTGCCAACGTAGACCTTTGGGTCATCATCGCGAAGTTCGACAGCTTCGTGGGTGCCCGTTGACGCTCCTGATGGCACGGCGGCACGTCCTAGATAACCGTTTTCGGTTCGAACGTCTACTTCGACGGTCGGGTTACCGCGTGAATCCAGAATCTGACGGGCATGAATGCTTTGGATTGTACTCATTGGAGGATTAAGAAGGGTTAACAACGAATTTTTTGATCGTTCCGGCGTTCCGGTTTTTCGGATTTGACTACCAAGTTGTTAAGTGGGTTGTCATCTCAACGGCAAAGTAACGAAATAGGAGCCAAAACATCAGAAGGAGGGAGGTGAAAAGACGACTGGCAGAGCAGTTGACTTCCGAACAATTCAGGGTTGGCACCGTTCTAAACAGAAGTTGTCAGAAAAATTTGTCAATTTGTGCGCACTAACCGCAACTAAACCAATCAAGATCCATGCGAGGATTATTGTACTTCCTACTGTTCCTATTAGTCGTCTTAGGTGTGTTATACGCCCTGACGGGATGGAGTTATAGCGATGGCGAACGTGCTGGTACCGTATCGAAGTTCAGCCGTCGGGGGTATCTTTTCAAGACGTACGAAGGCGTATTAAATGTTGGTGGGTTCTCCGGAGAGACTGGCTCGCTGACGCCCCAGTATTTTGACTTCTCGGTAAAAGATGACAATGTAGCCAAGCAGATTACCGATGCTGTAAAAACGGGGCAGCGCGTTACGTTACATTACGAAGAGAAGATTCTGAAATTTCCTTGGAACGGAGAGACCAAATACTACATCACCAATGTGGAAGTAATCGGTCCATCTCAGCGTCTGAATGGCGATGCGTCGGCGTATCCGGGGTATCAGCAAGGGCAACCACAACAGCCCCAGCCCCAGGGGCAGCAGCTGGCTCCGGCTCAGCAGGAACCGGCCCGCGCAGACTCGACATTGTAGCCTACATCCATCGACAAGAGCGCCTGCTTTATCCATTGATTATCAATAGATAAAGCAGGCGCTCTTGTCGTGATTTTTTGGCTCGGAAAGCGGCTTAAAATACCTTAACTATTTCAGAAATCTGTTTGGTAATCTGGCCGTTTTTGGTTAATTTTATCTGTTTAAACAACCATCCTAACATGGCAAAATCAGATACGGCGCAAGCCACAGCATCTGCTAATGACAGTAAATTAAAGGCCCTCCAAACCACCATTGAAAAGCTCGACAAAGCATTCGGTAAAGGCACCGTTATGCGGTTGAGCGAAAGTAAAGTTGTAGACGTTCCTGTTATCTCAACGGGTTCGCTTGGCTTGGATCTGGCATTGGGTATCGGCGGAATGCCTCGTGGTCGTGTCGTCGAAATATATGGTCCTGAATCGTCGGGTAAAACCACGCTGACAATGCATTGCATTGCCGAAGCGCAAAAGGCAGGTGGTTTGGCCGCTTTCATTGATGCCGAACACGCGTTCGATCGTGTCTACGCCGAGAAGCTGGGCATCGATACTAAAAACCTGTTAATCTCACAGCCTGACAATGGTGAACAGGCGCTTGAAATTGCCGAGCACCTGATTAGCTCCGGCGCTATTGACATTATTGTTATTGACTCTGTAGCCGCGCTGGTTCCGAAAGCCGAGATCGAAGGCGAAATGGGCGAAAGCAAAATGGGTCTACAGGCTCGGTTGATGTCGCAGGCGTTACGTAAGCTAACGGGTACGATCAATAAAACCGGTTGCTGCTGCATTTTCATCAACCAGTTGCGCGAGAAGATCGGCGTGATGTTCGGTAACCCTGAAACTACGACTGGTGGTAATGCACTGAAGTTCTATGCATCGGTTCGCTTGGACATTCGTCGTATTGGTCAGATCAAAGAAGGTGCCGACAACGTAGTTGGTAACCGGACCAAGGTTAAGGTCGTTAAGAACAAACTAGCCGCTCCCTTCAAAGTTGTGGAGTTTGATATCATGTATGGACAAGGCATCTCCAAAGTTGGTGAAGTGCTTGATCTGGCTGTTGAAATGGAAATCGTTAAGAAATCAGGTTCCTGGTTCTCGTACGGTACCAGCCGTTTAGCACAGGGCCGTGATGCGGTGAAAGAGCTGTTGCTTGACAACCCGGAATTGATGGCCGAAATTGAAGGCAAAATTCGGGCTAAGATCGCCGAAGATGAAAACGCCCTGCTCGATCCAGTTCTCGCGGGGACCGACGCGGATGATGAAGGCGAAATCGAAGATTAATTACGTGTGATATGTGCTTGAAAAGCGATGGCTGATGATTCGGCCATCGCTTTTTGTTTTTTGAATATAGTCAAAGAGTGCATTCATGAATCCGTACAGAAATTCAAAAGCCCTGGACTTATGTAAGACCAGAGCTTTTGAATAAAAAAACTGGGTGAGTCTACCGGTGCTCAATCGATTTGAATTCGCGAAGGGTAGAACCCGTATAGATCTGACGCGGGCGACCAATTGGTTCCTTTTGCTCGCGCATCTCTTTCCACTGAGCAATCCAGCCCGGTAGGCGACCGATGGCAAACATTACCGTAAACATATTGGTCGGAATACCCAACGCCCGGTAGATGATGCCCGAGTAGAAATCTACGTTTGGGTACAATTTGCGTTGTACAAAGTACTCGTCGTTCAAAGCGGCTTCTTCGAGTCCTTTGGCAATTTCCAGAACCGGATCGTTAACGCCGAGTTTGCTTAATACGTCATCAGCCGCTTTTTTGATGATCTTGGCGCGAGGATCGAAGTTTTTGTAAACGCGGTGGCCAAAGCCGAACAGTCGGAAACCAGTCTGCTTGGCATTCTTCGCCATCTCTACGTATTTCGATACGTCGCCACCATCAGCTTTAATGTCTTCGAGCATCTCAATCACTTCCTGGTTCGCGCCACCGTGTAACGGTCCCCAAAGGGCGCTGATACCCGCTGAAATAGACGAATAAATGTTTGCCTGCGACGAGCCAACAAGGCGAACGGTTGAGGTCGAACAGTTTTGCTCGTGGTCAGCGTGGAGAATAAGCAGTACGTTCAGCGCTTCGGCAACAACCGGATCGACCGTATAATCTTCGACCGGCAAGGCAAACATCATGTTGAGGAAGTTCGGAATATAATCAAGCGTGTTTTTTGGGTAGTTGATAGGATGACCCATTGCCCGCTTGTACGACCAGGTCGCTATTGTAGGCAACTTAGCTAGTAGCCGGGTAATGTGCAGGTCGATATTATTCAGGCCCGAGCCTTCATACGAATCCGGATAAAAAGCACTCATTGCACTAACGAGCGACGCTAAAACGCCCATTGGGTGGGCGTTGACCGGAAAACCGTCGAAGATCTTCCGCATGTCCTCGTTCACCAGCGTGTGGCGACGAATGGAATTTTCGAACTGGGCGTACTGCTCTTGGGTGGGTAGCTCGCCGTAAATAAGTAAGTAAGCAACCTCAAGAAACGAGGCTTTGGCAGCCAGGTCTTCGATGGCATAACCGCGATACTGTAAAATGCCCTGCTCACCGTCGAGGAACGTAACGGCACTTTGGGTTGCACCGGTGTTTTTATAGCCCCGGTCTAAGGTAACATAACCGGTTTGGTCACGGAGGTTTGAGATGTCGAAAGCTTTTTCGTGTTCCGTTCCTTCAATAACTGGGAATTGGTACGATTTGCCGTCAACGGTTAAATCAGCAGTGTTTGCCATACAAAAATCAGGGTAGAGTATTCAGAAATAACGGATTAGCAGCTTGTTGAGTAACAGGATACGTCCATGCCGGGCGAAATTAGCCCAAAAAGCTAAACGACGAATGAAATTGACTTAAAAAAGCCGCTTAACGTTTATATTCTAATGTAACTTAACGAGCGCGCAATAAGTTTTACGCTACCGTTTAAAGAAAATACCACCTTTCATAACCGCCTGAACGCGCTGCACATCCGTGATTAATTTTATCGGATCACCCTGAACAGCAACCAGATCGGCTAATAAACCCGGGCGTACCCGGCCCCGATCGGCCAGGTGAAATACGTCGGCATTAACGGAAGTCGCTGACCGTAATACGTCCAGAGGTTTCATCCCGTAATCGACCATCATGACCAGTTCGCGGGCGTTGTCCCCGTGCGAAAACACACCAACATCTCCACCCGCGCAAATAGGTACGCCGGCATCCAGTGCTTGCTTGAAGGTGACTCGTTTTTGCTTAATACGTTCCGGTTCGGGATCTTGCCCTTTCTTCCAGCCCCGGTATTGACTCACTGCGTCACCAGCGGCCAGGGTAGGGCAGAGGGCCGTTTTATGCTGTTTCATAAGCGCGAAAATTTCCGGCGTACCCGCATCGCCATGTTCGACCGTTTCGCAACCACCTAGAATCGCCCGGCGCATTCCTTCGGCCGTACTGGCATGAGCAATCACCGCTCGCCCGCTGCTGCGTGCTACGTCGACAATGAGTTTAATCTCCTCAATGGTGTACGTCGGACGTGCTTCGGCCATTAGTCCCCAACGGTAGTCAGCGTAGATTTTTATGGCGTCGGCTCCTTTCCCAATCTGCCGCCGAACGGCCTGGATCAACGCATCGTGCCCGTCAGCCTCTTCGGCACCTTGTGGTACGTCAATGTCGGCGCTAAATCCTTTTGGCGCATAGCTGCCGGTAGCGATAAGTGCCCTGGTCACAACGACCATACGAGGACCGGGAATGATGCCTTGATTAATGGCTTGTTTCAAGCCCACATCATCGTAATCAGCGCCTTCCGTGCCAAGATCGCGCACGGTTGTAAAACCCGCCATGAGTGTTTTCTGAGCATGAACCGTAGCGCGGGCTACCCGTAATGACCGGGCTTCTTTCAAAACCTGATCATCCCAGGGTGTTTCATTATAGGGATGAAGTAGCAGGTGTGAATGGCCTTCAATCAGGCCGGGCATTAACGTAGTACCTTTCAGGTCGACGACTTCTGCGCCATTCGCCTGAATCGTATTAAGCGGACCTACGGCGTCAATCTTATCACCCTTTACGCGTACGGTCCAACCTTCATGCATGGCTTCACCATCAAAAACGCGATCAGGACGGAGAAGGTAAGCCGATTGGGCAGTGGCTAAACTTGCCGATAAAACAGCGTAAAGGATAAGTATCTGTTTCATCGACGAGCTGGTTTCTTTTGGAAAAGATCAAACGCTCCCTTACCAAATACCAATACTAGTAGACCCGGCAGCAAAATCGCACCCGCCCGAAATCCCGCGCCGGTAAGCTTGTAAACGCCTGAATTGTATTGGGTGAAGCTTTGGAATGTATAGAAGGCGGAGCCAGCGAATAAGGCGACCAGAATAATGATGGATAAAGGACGGCCTAAGCGAGAAATGATTCCAGAAATAAGCATCGATATAGCCACTACAGCTGCAACCGTACCCAGCGCTTTGGGGAACGTTTCGAGGTACGTATAGTCAAAAAAGAACACCCCAGCCCGGCCAATCAGGTTGGGGTGTGCCAGCAGCCAGCCGTCTAAAACGACCAGCACAAGCAATAAAATGTAAAAGAAAGGGTTACGCATAAGCCAATTTCGCAGGTTGTATTGAGACGAGCGAAGATAACGGATTTGCGGTGTTTACCTTTCCAATTCCAGCTTCAAAAACTTACCGGTATAACTGCCTTTCGCTTCTGCTACTTTCTCGGGAGTGCCTTCGGCGATGATCTGCCCACCTTTGTTGCCGCCTTCCGGACCGAGATCGATCAGGTGATCGGAGACTTTGATAACGTCCAGATTGTGTTCAATAATCAGAACGGTATTCCCCTTGTCGGCGAGTTTATTCAATACATTCAGCAGGTGTGCAATGTCCTGGAAGTGCAAACCCGTTGTTGGTTCGTCGAGGATGTAAAGCGTCTTACCCGTATCTTTTTTGGAAAGCTCTTCGGCGAGCTTCACCCGTTGCGCTTCTCCTCCCGACAACGTAGTAGCATGTTGTCCCAACGTAATATAACCCAAACCAACGTCATTTAGGGTTGTCACTTTGCGCAGAATTTTCGGCTGACTGGCAAAAAACTCAAGGGATTGCTCAACCGTCATGTCGAGCACATCGGCGATCGATTTGCCTTTGAACCGTACCTCCAGTGTTTCGCGGTTAAAGCGTTTGCCTTTGCAGGTTTCGCACATGACGTGCACATCTGGCAGAAACTCCATCTCGATTTTCTTCATGCCCGCTCCTTCGCAGTCTTCGCATCGGCCGCCCTTTACGTTGAACGAGAAACGACCAGGTTTGTATCCCCGAATTTTGGCTTCGGGTAATTCAGCAAATAAGGTCCGGATCTCGGAGAACATACCCGTATACGTAGCGGGATTCGATCGGGGGGTACGGCCAATAGGCGATTGATCTACCTCGATGACTTTGTCAAGATATTCTAATCCGTCGACCGTTTTAAACGGCAACGGCTCCCGCTTCGACTTATAGAAGTGGCGGTTCAGGACCGGGAACAGCGTTTCGTGAATCAGCGATGATTTCCCGCTGCCTGATACGCCCGTTATCGTAACCATCTTGCCCAGTGGCAGCTTAAGCGTTACGTTCTTAAGGTTGTGCCCCGTCGCATTTTTAATAATCAGAAACTTGCCGTTACCCTTCCTGCGCTCGGTTGGCACATCAATGTTCCGGCGACCACTCAAATAGGCGGCTGTGGTACTGCCGTTCCGGACAAACTCCTCTGGTGTGCCAATACCTACCACCTGTCCACCGTGCCGACCCGCGCCAGGACCGATGTCGAGAATGTAGTCAGACTCAAGCATCATGTCCTTATCGTGCTCAACAACCAATACGGTGTTGCCTAAATCACGTAAGTTCTTTAGCGAATCGATCAGCTTAACATTGTCGCGCTGGTGCAGGCCAATGCTTGGCTCGTCCATTATATAGAGTACTCCCACCAGTTGCGTACCGATCTGTGTAGCCAGTCGAATACGTTGCGCTTCGCCACCCGATAGCGTACGTAGCGAACGGTCGAGAGTAAGGTAATCAAGACCGATGTCGAGCAGGAAGCCAATCCGTTTCCGAATCTCTTTTAAAATCTCTTTACCAATAACATTTTGCCGATCGGTTAGGCGGCTTTCTAAACCGTTGAACCATTCGGTCAGCTCCGCAATGTCCATGCGGGCCAGCTCGGAAATGTTCTTCTGGTCGATCTTGAAGTAAAGCGATTCCTTCTTTAAACGAGCACCGTCGCATTCAGGACAGGTCTTCACGACCATAAAGTCTTTGAGCCATTCCTGAATTTTGTCCGTGCTATTTTCCTGCTGCCGTTTTAGAAAGTTAACAATCCCTTCAAATTTGAAGCTGTAATAGTCCTGACCAGGATACTTCTTTGATGGAACCGTTGCTTCGTCTTCGGTACCATACATAAGCGCGTAAAGCAGATCTTCGGGGTACTTAGTAACCGGGGTGCTGAGGTTCAGCTTGTATTTTTTGAGAATTGCTTCAATCTCCTTGAAAATCCACAGCTCGCGAAACTCACCCAGTGGCGCAATGGCACCCCGGCTGATGCTTAATGACTTATCCGGAATGACGGAATCTTCGGTGATTTCTTCGACCACGCCCAGGCCATGACAAACCGGACAAGCACCATAGGGCGAGTTGAACGAAAATGAGTTTGGGGACGGCTCATCGTAACTAATCCCCGACTCCGGGTCCATCAGGTTCTGTGAGAAGTAAACCAGTTGACCGTTCCCATCGAGCATTTGCATGGCACCTTTACCCTGCTTCAAGGCGGTCTGCACCGACTGACTCAGCCGATACCGATCTTCGGGTTTGGGGACGATCCGGTCGATGACGATCTCGATGTCGTGGATTTTGTAGCGGTCAAGCTGCATCTTAGGCACAATATCCTGCACGACGCCATCTACCCGAACTTTAGTATAGCCAGTCTTCGCAATCTGTACGAATAGTTCGCGGTAGTGACCTTTACGTCCCTTAATTATTGGAGCCAGTAAGGTTAGTTTCTGACCACCGTATTGATTGAGGATCGTGTCGATAATCTGGTCCTGCGATTGCCGTTCCATTTTGCGGCCTGTTACGTAGGAGAAGGCTTCACCAGCCCGAGCGTAAAGCAGGCGCAGAAAGTCGTAAATCTCCGTGGTGGTTCCTACCGTCGAGCGTGGATTTTTCGATGTTGTTTTTTGCTCAATCGAGATAACCGGGCTCAGGCCATTAATCTTGTCAACGTCGGGCCGTTCCATATCACCGATGAAGGAGCGGGCATAGGCCGAAAAGCTCTCCATGTACCGGCGTTGGCCTTCGGCATAAATGGTATCGAACGCCAGAGATGACTTACCGCTGCCGCTGATTCCGGTCACAACCACCAGTTTATTACGGGGGATGGTAACATCAATATTTTTCAGATTATGTTCGCGGGCACCGAGAACTTCAATTCGGTCGTAACCCGTCAGGTCAATATCGGTTAGTCCGGTTTGTTGACCGGTGGCTTTTTCTTCCGTCGTCACGTTGTATTTGTTGTGGTCGGATCGCCGAAACGTCGGACCGCACGGGCGGCCCCGCGTCGAAGCGATGGTTTATCTTATTAGCAACGTAAAACAAACAGGGGTAGTTTCCAGACGTAATGCCGAAATAGTCGATACATTGACTAATTAACATGTAGCTAGTAAGCGGTAAATCGATCAGTCTTCTTATTTGAACATTATTGCTGAACTATTTCAAGAAATTACTCAAGTCGTTGTCGTTCAATCAGCTGATTGTGTACATGTTATAAATTTTCGTCATTTGTATCAACGAAGTTGCCGGTTGTAAACGCAGCTAAAAGGTCTAATTTTGTTAGAACAAGTTTACGCAACACTAGTCCACTCAAGCGGCCGGATCGGCTGCTTTATTGCCTATAAAACTCTTTATTCGTTATGGTACAGAACGACGTAATTGAACCTATCTTAGAAGAAGACAAAGGCCGCTTTGTCCTGTTCCCGATTAAGCACTGGGATATTTGGGAATACTATAAAACCCATGAAGCGTCGTTCTGGACGGCCGAAGAAATCGATCTGGGCCAGGACATGAAAGATTGGAATAGTCTGAACGATGGAGAGCGCCATTTCATCTCGCACGTACTGGCGTTCTTTGCCGCTTCGGATGGAATCGTGAACGAAAACCTTGCCGTTAACTTCCTCTCAGAAGTTCAATACGCCGAAGCCAAGTGTTTTTATGGCTTCCAGGTCATGATGGAAAACATCCATTCCGAAACGTATTCACTGCTGATCGATACCTACATCAAAGATCCTGTCGAGAAAGATCGGTTACTGAACGCCATCGATACAATTCCATGCGTGCAGAAAAAAGCCGAGTGGGCGTTGCGTTGGATTGACAATGGTACGTTTGCCGAGCGGCTTATTGCTTTTGCCGTTGTTGAGGGTATTTTCTTTTCTGGCTCGTTCTGTTCCATTTACTGGCTTAAAAAGCGAGGTATGATGCCTGGACTGACGTTCTCGAACGAGCTCATTTCACGCGATGAAGGGCTACACCGCGATTTTGCCTGTATGCTCTATACCGACCACATTGTGAATAAGTTACCCGAGTCACAGATCTACGACATTATCCGGAATGCCGTTGAGATTGAGCAGGAGTTTGTGGCCGACGCTTTACCTGTTTCGCTGATTGGGATGAATGCCGAACTGATGAAGCAGTACATTGCTTTCGTAGCTGACCATTTGCTTGTAACGCTTGGCCTACGTAAACTTTACAACGTATCGAATCCATTCGATTTCATGGACATGATTTCGTTGCAGGGTAAAACAAACTTCTTTGAGAAGCGGGTTGGTGAGTACCAGCGCGGTGAAGTAATGGCGAAGTTTAAAGCAATGAAAGCTGCGGCTCAACCACAAGATTCGGAAAGCGCTACGCCTACACCAGTTGCTGAGGAGCCCAAAGGCTTTGTGATGGATGCTGATTTCTAGTTATAAACAGAGTTGATACAACATGGAGAAGCCCCGCTGTAACTTTCACGGCAGGGCTTCTCTGTTTTGTTGCTGATTAGTTGATTTATCAAGAGCCGACAAATCCGGTTTTGATAGTAGAAGCACATACCAGTTTGCTCGTAAGCATAACCTGTCAAGTGTTGTTCTGATAACAGCGTTATTTTAATTCGTTATTTTCGCCAAAACTTAAGATATGGCAGTTGAGGGTCTTAGCCGATATTTCAGATTGTGGCGGCACATAGCTAACCCTGGTGAATATATATTTCGTAAGGGAGAGCGACGGAAACGTAACCTTTTATTCACAACGAGGCCGTTGCCCGTCCGGTTTCAGGTATCGGATAGCTTGTATCAGGTGTTCAAAGAAATCTTTATGGCTGATGTCTATGAGATTGATGCATTGGTTCGTGTGTTACCTAATGAACCTGTAATTATTGACATTGGGGCCAATGCCGGGTTCTTTGACATTCAGCTCTTGTCGAAGATTGAAAAAGCGACGATTTACGCTTATGAGCCGATGCCTGCCAATGTGAGAACGCTTCAACGGACATTAGTAGAGAATCCTAGACTTCAGCAAAGTGTTAGACTGTCTCAAAAGGCAGTGACGGGCCTACCACTCGAAAAGCTCGATTTGTTTGCCGAAGCAGAAGAAAACAGCCAGGTTGTAGCATCTCGGTTCGCGGACTTTAATGAAAATAATACGCATAAGCTAACCGTACCCTGCATTACACTTACCGATATCATTCAGAAAAATGAACTCCAGTTCGTTGATTTATTGAAGCTGGACTGCGAAGGCAGTGAATATGATATCATATATAACACGGCACCCGAATTGATGAGCCGTATCCGTAAAATGGTGATTGAAGTGCACGATCTAGATGAGGGGCAAAACAACATAAACGCCCTTAACCAATACGTTCAATCATTAGGCTACGTAACTACGCATGAGCCGATTAATTCATTCTGCCATGCTATGGAAGCGATACGGCAATGATAAGATAAACGGTTAGTTGGTTTTTGACAGACTCGCCCGCCGAGATAAAACCGTTTCTTTGCCAGCGTATACATCCTGATAGAGCTGCCAATAATCACCAGCTACTACGTCCCATTGAAACTGCTGTCTATACTGTTTCAGGCGATTCGCCATATCCGGATCGCGCCGGTACGCTTCCATACCTCGCCGGAATGTATTGACAACCGTTTCGGCGTCAAACGAGGGAAAATAAAACGCATCAGGGCCGCCTACTTCGGGTAAGCTTGTTAGCGGAGAGCAGAATATGGGTTTGCCAAAAGTCATCGCTTCAACAACGGGTAAGCCAAAACCTTCCATCAATGAAGGAAACATAAGTGCTTCACAGTTGGCATAGAGCCACCACTTTGTTGGTTCATCAATAGGTCCTGGCATGAGGAGCCGGTCTGCAACTCCTATCTGTTGCGCTTGTTGCCGGATCTCCTGAGCGTACGGTTTGTCGTTAGGACCAGCCAGTACCAACTGAAGACCGGGATATGCTTCTAATATGGGCAATAATGTATGGACGTTTTTATAGGGTTGCAGCATACCTATAAAAAACAAAAAAGGTTGATTGGGTCGCACTGTCGGCGAAGTAGTTGGCGGAGATGAAGGTGTTTTTACGCCACAATAGATTACTTCGAGAGGGGTAGTACCAGGGACAACTAGTTGCTGCCGTACGTCTTGGGCTACATAATCAGAAATCGTTGTTATGGCTGCTGCCGCATTGATGCATTGCTGATAGTGTTTCTTCTGACGGGCTTTCCGCTGGGCAGAATAAACCGGTAAAGACAAATAATTCAGATCCAGGATTGTATAAATAAACTTAGTCTTACGAGTGGGGACAAACCGGGTGTTCTGATACGGGCAATGCCAGAGATCATACTTCCAGGGATGCCATATGCGTCGCCATCGGGTGGCCACGATGTAAGTTACCGAAGGGCCAAATACACCAACCTGCTCCTGAGGCACCAAAAAGGTGAGTTCCCAACCCGTTGGTTTCTGCCGCACCAGTTCGTGCCCCAGATGCAGACAAACCTGCCCCAGACCACTGGTTAGATTATCCATGCGTTCAGCATCCAGAAAAAGTCGGGGCATGAAGAACGAGTTAAATGATAAAAAGCAAAAATGAGTAAAAAAGACCAGTTAGTGAAACATACGTCAATCCTCATTACCTAAAATTGAGAATATTAACTCTGATTCGTAGCCTTTACTCATCGCATAGCGTACTAGCTTTTGCTTTACGACCAGTGGATTATCGTCACGAATACTCTGGCGTTTTTTGTTTAACAATTCAGTCAAAGTTTCGCGATAGTCGTTAGGGGCAATTTCTTTCATCGCCTGATCAAGGTTATAACCAGTGATGCCTCGCTGCTGAAGATGTTGTTTGATCTTACGCTTACCCCAGCCTTTTACCCGAAACTTGCCACCAGCAAACGACTTTGCAAAGCGTTCTTCGTTTAAGTAGTTCTGCTGAATCAGCTCGGCGATAACTTCTTCGGCATCATCCCCCCAAACACCCCATTCCTTTAATCGATCACGGACTTCCTGTTGCGTTCGTTCCTGATATGCGCAGAACATAGCCGCTTTGCGAAGAGCGTCTTTTAAGTAATCTGTCATAGTGTAAGCATAACACGAAATGGCCCTGAAAGCTCTCGCTCAGGGCCATTTCGTGTTATAAGTTATTGTTCATTTACTTACTGTCGCCAATACGGCATTTCGGCATCAGTAATCAATAAATTTCGGTTACCACCATTTAAATCGGCTGCATATACCGAACGCACTCCATTGCCGGTATTGTCCGTATTTGTGAAAATGATTCGAGCACCGTTCGGTGAATAACGCGGCTCCAGATCGTTCGTTCCGGCTGGCTTGTTGGTGCCTCCAGATGAACTACTGGTTGTGACCTCCGTCACTTTTTTGGTTGTTATATCCATCTGGTAAAGCCGGGCATCGAGCTGGCGAGCTTGCTCGTTCACGAAGTTGCTGGAGTCTGATGAAAATATTAGTGTACGTCCATTGATCGAGAATACAGGATTGCTTATCCGGGCCATACGACGGACATAAAGTAGATTACTTTCTGAACCATCCGGCTTAATCGTTACAATCTCATTGTCGTAAACGTTAGTGCCGGTTGAACGGAAAACAATTCGATTACCCTGTGGAGTCCAGTCACAGCCTGCGAACGTACGACCCATCCACGCTCTGTGAACCAGTTGCAAACCGGTGCCATCAGTTCGCACCGAGTACAATCGGTCGTTGCTCGGATAAAGAAGCTGGGTTCCGTCCGGCGACCAGCAGAACGACAAATCAGTTGGTATTAAACCTGCGACTGGCACTGTTGTGACACGCCTGATATTACTACCATCTGAATTCATTACATATAATTGAAGCTCTGTATCCACATTGGAGATATAGGCGATTTGCTGGCCATTCGGGCTTACAATGGGGCGCCAGTTGCTTCCTTCGAAAGTAAATTGGGCTACATTACCGGCAGTATTCGAGGCAAAAATCTGGTACCTTCCATTTACACGTCTGGTGAACACGTAATTATATTCTGGAAAAGCACCTGTCCTAAATGACCATATCGGACCGTTGACAGTACTGACACCATCCTTAACAATTACCTGCCACAGATACGATGAATTATAATCTAAGTTCACTACTAAACTATCGACCGTAAGCCCGGTTACTGAGGAGGTAGGCGTAAGACTACCGTTCCGGTACAGCAATACGTCATAGGTAAGGGTGTCTCGATTAGGATCAGTAGCACTCCACTTTAAGGTTAAATTAACTGGCTGTACTGTGCTGTTAATTGCTGGAGTAACCAGAGTTGGCGATGTAGGTGCCGTATTCTGGCGCGTTTCATCGGACAACAATATGGTTATTACCGGAGACGTATTCACATTCGTTTCTACCGTGGCTACTTCTGTTGCATAGTTAGCTTTGGTCACTTCGACGGTGTATTTACCGACTAGTACACTGTCAAAACGAAAATTTCCTAACGAATCCGTATTAATTATACGACTGGATGGCGACAGCTTTATTGTCGCATTGCTAACTGGCCGCTGATCAACACTATACAGAACACGCCCCCGAATGGTTGTCAGTTGAGCGGGCTCAACGTACACTTCTTCATTACAACTCCACACGCCAATTGCCCCCGCAATCAGTAATGTTAGATAAAATATGTATTTCATTGATAATTATACAATCGGTTAAAAAAGTTGAGAAGCTTATCTATTGTTCGGCGTAGATGGCGGATTAACGGGTGTCGTTGTCGGTGCCGGAGTAATAGGAGCAGGCTGAGCCTGAGGAGCCTGTGAGGCCGTAATTGGCTTTACTTTTGATCCGGAGAACTGACCCAGGTGTATAACTAAGCCTAACGTTCCACGTAGGTAATAGTCATTACGTGCTCCCGTTACTCGTCCATCTAATTCGTCCGTAAATGGCTGGTTATACGATATAGTTGATCTGAGACCAATGTTCTTATTGAACGAATACTGAACGCCTAGTCCGCCCTGAGCCTGAAAATACTTAGCTCCTTGTAGTTGAAGGGCCGACGAACCAGTGCGTGACACCATGCCTGCTCCAGCGTATAAAAGAGTTGTCCAGCGTTGATAAGGAGTAGGCCGGAACAGTATATTCCCTTCCAGAGATGAAATATTGCTGGAGAAAGCGCCCTCGCTGGCTAAGGTTCCCGTAGCCCCGTTTACCTGAAAGCCGAGGGCCGGCGTAACGTGAAGATCGACTGAGGCACCATAGCTGCCTTTGAGGGTATGACGCGCGTAATCACCGTAATAACGCATAACACCAGCATACGGGCTAACCGTAACTCGCGATGGTGCCAGTTCATTACGGATACCAAATACGTCTGTTTCGCTCATTACGGTTTTCTCTTTCTCATAGTCGTCAAGAACCGTCTTCATATCTGCAGCCGATTTATCTGCTACGCCCCATAACCCATCCCGCACCCCTTCAATAATCAGGGCTTGAACCGATTTTTCAATTGCTTCGGTAACGGCTAATTGACCAGGTTCAGTGGTCGTTAGTCCCGTTTCAGTCTCCAGCAAACGTTTAAAAGTTACGTATCGGAACAAACTGGCGTTAACGGTTTGAGACAGTATGGTTTTAGATGTGTAAATAGTTTTTAAGATCTTACCGGACTTTGTAGCGACTGCCCGCAGATAAACCGTTACACGATCTTGTCGGTATTGGGTTGAACCACCTGAACCAAAATATTGAAGACCGCCACCACCAGTAATGATATTCGCGTCATACGAAACAACACCACCTTCAAGTATAATACCTGCGAAGAGAAGTGGAGGTAAGTTTTCTCCTTCTTTAAACTGTGCAACGCTCGATCGAACAATTTTACGTTCGTTAAGCAGGTTACTCACGTTCTCGCGTTCAATAGGAACAAACCAACCACTTTCTTCGAGTGCTTTTAATAAAATGTTTGTAGTGCCCTGCGTAATAGCAGTTGAGAAGTTAGAACCTGCCTCGGTTAACTTGTACTGCCCGGTTAAGTCGCGGAATTTATAAACGGCCGCTACCACTTTTTCTTTAGCGGGTGGAAGTCTGCGTAGGCTTGCGGTTGCTGGAGTTTCTTCGCCTAATCGAGCCGGCCGGGCCTTTGTTGGTTGGTAGAAAAAGGCTGTACAGCCTGACATAACACCTACCAACCCACTCAGAATAATGATCTGAGCGGCATTGGATAAATTTACTTTCATTGTTGCAACTAAAAAGAGGAAGTGAAAGCGGCAAATTTGCCCTCTTGTAAGTAATAATAAGACGAGTTAGTGATCAGAAGTAAGGAACAGTAACGGAAGTTTCTCCTCCTTTGCCGTCAACTATTCGTACGATAACTCCGTCGGTCCCATTACGAATCTCAACTTGATACGTCCCAAATCGATAGGTACCTTCTTTTAATTCACCTTCGCCAAATTGATTGGTAACTAACCGGCTGGTTATACGTTGCAGAATTTGGCTCTCGATACTCTGCGAGAAGTTATCTAGTGTACTGGTCGTGCTGGTACCAAAAGAACTGCCAGGTGTTGACGACTTTGCCGCTTTTGGATCGACATTTTTATCCTGCGCTTGCGCCTGGCCTAGTAACCAGGAGTAGTTTAAGTAACTACCTCCGAAATTTGGGTTATTAGGGCGGTAAATGAAATTTTGACCTGATGAATAAGTAGAAGCCCCGGTGATCAAAAAAATAAGGAGTAAGAACTGTTTCATAATGCGTTGTAGAGTACAGGTTACAACAAACAAGAACTGTTTAAGCGTTTAAAATAAGCCACTTCCTTTTTGGTCTTCGCTTTCGAGCGATTGCTGAACCTCCTTGAAATTAAGGACAAATTGATTAGTAACTTCAGCAGCATCGTAAGCGTATAACTCCACGATGTCTAAGCGTGCTTGCACATAATTTTGCCAAATTAATTGATCGTTAAGTGTTACAGAAATAATCGTAGTCCCGACGCCAAAGGCTGGTAATTCGTCAATTGTCACCAGAAAAGCATTAAGATCTAATTCTAGATTTGGGGTCACCTTGGCAGTCGTATCCGATGGGATAGGAGAGTTGCTTAGCGATTTTGGCAGTTCAGCATAGTGGCGAAAAAAGGCGTCGTAGAACTCACGGCCAATTTTCGACCGGGTATTATCCAGGAGCAGTGTTTCTGTGCCTTCATTAGAGACAACGGCTTCATCCAGAGTCCCCTCAACCAAGCGACCTTCATCGAGATCTGGGTCTTGAGCTCGCCCATCCAAACTAATTACTACCAAAAAAACGAGCAGAACGAAGCGTAGAAAAGCCCTCATCAGTTCCCGAAAACTCTGCCTTGTTGAATCGTAATAGATGCTCCGCCCGACTGTTCGATCCGCAGATTAGGAATTCCGGTACTAAGCGGGTCTTTAAACAGAGTCGAATTGTCCATGTTAAAAGAGTTGGCCCCGGCACCTTGCCTTAGTTCTAAACGCAAGTTGTCTTTCTGAATCCCCTGTAGATTTACTACGTCTCCGCCATCTTGAGTAATCATGAATCGGTTATTTGTTCCCCCTAAGCCAATGTTAGCTATATTGTTGCCTCCAGTTTGAGTAAGAATTAAACTGTTATTAGCACCAGCTAATGTTGCATTTACGTTGTTACCATTATTGACTTGGTTTATATCTAACCGGTTGTTGGTGCCTGATAGAGCCTGAACAACTGCCTGATTATTTAAACCCTCCTGATAAAGTTTCACTGAACTTAACGGCGAAGATGGATCAGGAATATCAGTTTGACTTTTTACCAAAACTGTATTAACCCTTTGATTGCCTGATATTGGAATATCCCAATAAGCATCTAATGTATTGCTCTGAGGTTGAGAGACTTTCTGCGCCTGTGCTGTACCAAAAACAATACTTATTAAAACAAAGAGAAGACGATTCATAACAGTGTTCGGTTTGAACAGACCTTTAAGAGTATCAAAGATAATAAGTCTGATTGACAAAGTATCGTATTACTATTCACAAAAAACACACAACTTATTTACCGTGTGTTACTAAGCATGAAGGCATAAATTTGAAACGCGCAACAGGCGTAATCAACATTAGACAAACAGTATGTATCTATTACGTTTACTAACGTCACTACGTTGCTTGATGATATATATATTGATAAAAGTTAATATATGCAATTTGAAACCGCTACAACTCAACTGCATTTACGAATACGGGGGTAGTGCCTGATTCCAACGTAGGATGATAAAATGATATTTTCGCCCTTGGCAACTATTCATAACTTACATCATAAAAAAACCTGAGCCTTGTGTTCAGGCTCAGGTTTTCGTTTGTTTCTCAGCTCGCCTTAGTTGGCGTTCTGCACCACGTTTTGCGTGTTGTTGTTGCCATTCTGGGTGTAGGAGTACACCAGGTTGG
>NZ_BAAGZD010000043.1:0-555 GCF_054778895.1 Spirosoma fluminis | reverse complement strand
ATACGACTCGCTCAGAGCGCTCTACCAAAACGGGGGCAATCAGGCCGTTCGGGACCGGGTCGAGAAAATGTTTAAGAAGGATCAGCGAAAGGCCCTGTTGGCGCTGTTTCGCATTGGGGCTACTCAAGAGCGGTACGCCGAAAAACGATTTGCTCCCCACAGTGAGCAGCAAATGGCTCAACTACTCCCAATTATTGATCACTACGGGTACCCCGGTGAACGACTTATTCATAATGGCTACTGGGCTGCGGTCATACTGAGTCATCACAACTCTATCAGCAAAGCCTACGCCTTAAAAGACACCGTATACCCGCATGTGAGACCCAAGCTAATGAAGGCCCTGAAGTCCGGGCAGATGTCGCCCTACGAACTGGCAATGATCGACGACTGGTATATGGCCGTCAAGACTGATCGTCAAGAGACGCACTTCGGGTACTTAAGTAATTCCTTGACTCCTCAGGCCAAGACCAAAGTCGATCATTGCCGGGAAACCATCGGCCTGAGTAGCGTAGAAACGATCAGTTTGTTAGCTGATCTGCAACAACAAACAGGCTT
>NZ_BAAGZD010000042.1:0-517 GCF_054778895.1 Spirosoma fluminis | reverse complement strand
TCGCTTGCCACGTCCTTCATCGCCACCAGAAGCCTTAGGCATCCCCCAGACGCCCTTTTGCTGCGTGTTCTCACGCTTATAGTTCAACTCTTGAGCAACTCTTCTACTTGCTTTTCACCCTAAGCCGGCTCTCGCCAGCTTAAGTCTCTCCCTGTAGGTCAAAGAACGAATGAACCCGAATGGTTCATGTGGAGAATAACGGATTCGAACCGTTGACCCCCTGCTTGCAAAGCAGGTGCTCTAGCCAGCTGAGCTAATCCCCCTTATGTTTACTTGCGTGGGCCTGCGTGGACTCGAACCACGGACCTCTACATTATCAGTGTAGCGCTCTAACCACCTGAGCTACAAGCCCAGATCCTTGCATATTAACATCAATAGTAGTATCAAAAATGGCTCCAGAAAGGAGGTGTTCCAGCCGCACCTTCCGGTACGGCTACCTTGTTACGACTTAGCCCCAGTCGCCGAGTTTACCCTTGTCCGGTTGTGACCCCGAACTTCAGGTCCCCCCAACTCCCAT